>NZ_JABFBC010000002.1:0-300000 GCF_013093415.1 Halovulum dunhuangense | reverse complement strand
CGCGAGGAGCAGGAGTGATGCCGCCGCGTCCCGAACCCGTGCAGGTCATCAAGGAGCGTCGCGAAAAGGCGCTCGCCCGGCTGGTCGAGGGGGTGCCCTACATCAAGCATCTGGGCATCCGCTTCGAGCGGCGCGGCGACGAACTGACCGCGATCCTGCCCTATGCCGACCGGCTGATCGGCAACCCGCACCTGCCCGCGCTGCATGGCGGCGCGATCGGCGCGTTCCTCGAGATCGCCTCGCTGATCGAACTCAACTGGGGCATGGTCTGGCAGATGATGGAGGATGGCGGCCCCGGCGCCGAGGCGATCGAGGCGGGGCGCTTCCCGCCGATGCCCAAGACCATCGACTTCACCGTGGACTACCTGCGATCCGGCCTGCCGCGCGACGCCTATGCGCGGGCGCGGGTCAACCGGTCCGGCCGGCGCTATGCCAGCGTCCATGTCGAGGCATGGCAGGACAACCGCGCGCGGCTGTTCGCGCAGGCCACCGGCCATTTCCTGATGCCCCAGAAGGATGACTAGCGCCGGACCCGTGACCCATCGCCGGGTGTTGCGGATCGCCTTGCCCATCGTGCTGGCGAACGCGACGGTGCCGATCCTTGGGGCGGTGGACACCGGCGTCGTCGGCCAGCTGGGCCAGGCCGCGCCGATCGGCGCCGTGGGCATCGGCGCGGTGATCGTGGCGATGATCTACTGGGTGTTCGGCTTCCTGCGCATGGGCACCACGGGGCTGGTCGCGCAGGCCCGCGGCGCGGGCGACGCGGCCGAGTCGGGTGCGCTTCTGATGCGGGCGCTTATGATCGCGGGCGCCGCCGGGGCCGCCATCATCGCGCTGCAGCTTCCCCTCATGGCGGGTGCCTTCCGGCTCGCCCCCGCCTCGGACGAGGTGGAGGGGATGGCGCGCACCTATCTCTCCATCCGCTTCTGGGGCGCGCCCGCCGCCATCGCGCTCTATGCCATCACCGGCTGGCTGATCGCGATGGAGCGGACGCGCGCGGTGCTGATGCTGCAACTCTGGATCAACGGGCTCAACATCCTGCTCGACCTCTGGTTCGTGCTGGGACTGGGACTGGGTGTGGGCGGTGTCGCCACCGCGACCATCATCGCGGAATGGTCCGGGCTCGCCATCGGGCTCTGGCTGTGCCGTGCGGCATTCGCTGGGAACCAGCGGCGCGACTGGCCGCGGGTCTTCGACCGCGCCCGCCTGCGCCGCATGATGGCCGTGAACGGCGACATCATGGTCCGTTCCGTCCTGCTTCAGGCCAGCTTCGCGGTCTTCATGTTCCTCGGGGCGGGGCAGGGCGACGTGACGCTGGCCGCGAACCAGGTGCTGATGCAGTTCATCTCGATCACCGCCTACGCGCTCGACGGCTTCGCCTTCGCGGCCGAGGCGCTGGTGGGCGGCGCCATGGGCGCGGGCGACCGGGCGCGGCTGCGCGAAAGCGCGCTCGTCTCGGGAATGTGGGGGTTGGGCCTGTCGATCCCGCTTGGCGCCGCGTTCCTGCTGACCGGGCCATACGTCATCGACCTGATGGCCAAGGCGCCCGAGGTGCAGGCGGCCGGGCGCAGCTATCTGGGCTGGGTCGCGGCCGCACCGGTGATCGGGGCCGCGTCCTGGATGCTGGACGGCATCTTCATCGGCGCGACCCGCACCGCCGACATGCGCCGCGCCATGATCCGGTCCGTCGGGATCTATGCGCTGGCATTGGCCCTGCTGGTCCCGGGTTTCGGCAACCACGGGCTCTGGGCGGCACTCATGGTGTTCTACGCGGCCCGCGGCGTTACGCTGGCGCTGCGCTACCCCGCGCTGGAGCGGGCCGCCGCGCCGGCCTGAGGCACGATTTCGGCCACATGCCCGACGCCCGCGCTGGACAGGGCCGCGTCCATGTCCGCAAGGATCCGGGGCACCAGCCCCAGCCCGCCATAGACCAGCGCCGAGTAAAGCTGCACGGCACTCGCGCCCGCGCGCATCCGCTCGATCGCGTCGGCGCCGGTCGCGATGCCGCCCACGCCGATCAGCGGCAGCCGGGTCCGCATCGCCAGAAGGCGCATCACCTCGGTCGCCCGCGTCTTCAGCGGCGCGCCCGACAGCCCGCCCGCCTCGGCTGCATGGCGGCTGCGCAGGTGCGCGGGCCGCGCCAGCGTTGTGTTGGTCGCGACGATCCCCGCAAGGCCCGTCTCCTCGGCCACGCGCGCGATGGCGTCCAGGTCCTCCGGCTCCAGGTCAGGGGCGATCTTGACGAAAAGCGGCACCTGCCGGGGCAGGCCCGCATTCGCCTCCTGCACGCGGACCAGCACCGCGCGCAGCGCCTCGGGGCCCTGCAGGTCGCGCAGCTTCTCGGTGTTGGGTGACGAGACGTTGACGGTCGCGAAATCCACATGGCTTCCGCAGCGCGCCAGCACGGCGGCGAAATCGGCGGCCTTGTCCGTGCTGTCCTTGTTCGCGCCCAGGTTCAGCCCCAGCACGCCGCCCCGGGGCCGCGCGGCCAGCCGGTCGGCCACCACCTCCATGCCCTCGTTGTTGAAGCCGAAGCGGTTGATCACCGCCCGGTCGCGGGTCAGGCGGAACAGCCGCGGCCTGGGGTTGCCCGGCTGCGCGCGCGGCGTGACGGCGCCCACCTCGACAAAGCCGAAGCCCGCCGCCAACAGCGGGCCGATCGCCTCGGCGTTCTTGTCGAAACCCGCGGCCAGCCCCAGCGGGTTCTTCAGCCTGAGCCCCGCGCATTCCGTCTCCAGCCGCGGATAGACCGGGACCCGTGGCAGCGGGGCAAGCCCGGTCCTGAGCGCCAGCAGCGCCAGCCCGTGCGCGCGCTCGGGGTCCATGCGCCTGAGCGCGGCCATCCCGACGCGTTCCGCGATCGAGGTCACGCGAGTCCCCCGAAATCATGCACCCCGTCGCGCAGCGGCAGCGGCCTTGCCCAGAGCATGTCGGCACGCCGGAGCGGGCGGTAGAGATGCGGGAACAGCTGCCCGCCGCGCGACGGCTCCCATTTCAGCGCGTGGAGCGTATCCGCCTCGAGCGCCAGCAGCATCAGCCCGGTCTCGCCGGCGAAATGCTTCGCGGCGGTCTCCTTCACCTGCTCGGCGGTCGAGAGGTGGATATAGCCATCGGCGAGGTCCACCGGCGCGCCGGCGCTTTCCCCCGAGGCGTCGAAGGCGGCATACTCGTCCGCGCGGAAAATCTTGTAGATCAGCATGGCATCGCTCATGCGCGAAGCCGCTCTCGCGGTCAACCCTGCGGCGTCATCACCTTGCGTGCGCGGGCCCGCTCCAGCCCCAGCTGCCGCTCGCGCCAGATGATAAGAAGCCCCGCCGCCGCGACCAGCGCCCCGCCCAGCAGCGTCTGGCCCGTGGGCACCTCGGCGAAGAAGACATAGCCGATCACGATCGCCATCAGCATCGAGACATATTCGAAGGGCGCGATCACGGACGCGGGCGCGAAACGGTATGACGAGGTCAGGAAGATCTGGCCGAAGCCGCCCAGGATGCCCGCCGCGATCAGCAGCGCCAGCACCGGCGCGGGCGGCATGACCCAGCCGAAGGGGATCGTCGCCAGCGACAGCACGGATGCGGTGGCCGAGAAGTAGAACACGATGGCCGCCGTCTTCTCGGTCTCGATCAGCCGCCGCACGAAGACCTGCGCCAGCGCCGCGAAGACCGCGCCCAGAAAGGCCGCGATCGCCCCCATCGCCTGCCATTGCGTCGCATCCTCGACCGCATCGAGCGTCAGCCGCGGCGCCAGCACGATCACCACGCCGACCATGCCCAGCGCCACCGCCGCCAGCCGGAACAGGCGCACCTGCTCGCCCAGGAACATCGCGGCGAAGATCACGATCAGGATCGGCGCGGCGTAGCCTATCGCCGTCACCTCGGGCAGCGGCAGCAGCCCCAGCGCGGTAAAGCCCCCCGCCATGCCGCCCACGCCCACCAGCCCGCGCCACAGATGGCCCATCGGGTTCCTCGTGGTCAGGCCATGCGCCAGGTCGTGCTGCATCCACAGCCAGACCAGGATCACCGGGATGGCGAAGAAGGACCGGAAGAATACCGCCTGGCCCGGGGGCACGCCCGCCTCGGCCGCCGCCTTGATGCAGGCGGACATGGCGATGAACACGCTGACCGACAGGATCTTCAGGCCAATGCCCTTGAGTGGGTTCATGCGACGGGTTCCCGGAATTTCGCGCCCAAGCCTAGCGCCGCCGAAGCCCGCCGCAAAGCGCGCCCTGCGCAAAAGGGCTGCCCGGCTGGTGCATGGCTCGCGCGCTTGCAGCGATGGGCTGGGGCATGTCAGTTTCGCGCGAGGAAGGGGCTGCGCCGATGACATATGCGACAGAGATGCTGGCGGAAATCCGGGCGGCGCTGGGCGGCGATCCCGCCCCCCCGGATCGCCTCCGGATCGAGGGAGAGGGCGCGCTCCCCTCGGCTTTCGCCGTCACCGACCTGGCCACCGCCTCCATCGCGGCCGCCGGTCTGGCGCTGGCGGGGCTTGCGGATCTGCGGGGGCCCGTGCGCGTGGATCGCAGGCGCGCAAGCCTGTGGTTCTCCACCTCGCTCGCCCCCGAGGGCTGGGCGCTGCCACCGGCCTGGGATCCGATCGCCGGCGACTACCGCGCGGCGGATGGCTGGATCCGGCTCCACACCAACGCCCCCCACCACCGGGCCGCGGCGCTGGGCGTGCTGGCGTGCGCGCCCGAACCCGACGCCGTGGCCGCCGCTGTTGCCACCTGGCGCGCGGACGCGCTCGAGGCCGCGGTGCTGGAGGCGGGCGGTTGCGCCGCCGCCATGCGTGACGGGGCCGCCTGGGCCGCCCACCCGCAGGGCAGGGCCGTCGCGGCAGAGCCGCTCGTGGCCTGGTCCGACCTGCCGGGGCGGGCGGGGCCGCTGCCCGACCCCAACGCGCTGCGACCGCTGGCGGGGATCCGGGTGCTCGATCTGACGCGCATCCTGGCAGGCCCCATCGCCACGCGCTTCCTGGCCGGTTTCGGGGCCGAGGTGCTGCGCATCGACCCGCCCCTCTGGGAAGAACCCACGCTCGAGCCCGAGGTGACCCTCGGCAAGCGCTGCGCCCGGCTGGACCTGAAATCGCCCGCGGGCCGCGCGCAGTTCCTCGACCTGCTTTCGGGCGCCGACGTGCTGGTGCACGGCTACCGCCCCGGCGCGCTCGACGCGCTGGGCCTCGGGCAGGCGGCGCGGGCACAGGCGCGGCCGGGCCTCGTCGATGTGGCGCTCTGCGCCTATGGCTGGGGCGGGCCCTGGGCCGGGCGGCGCGGCTTCGACAGCCTGGTGCAGATGAGCGCCGGCATCGCCGCGCTTGGCCAGCGCTGGCGCGGCGCCGAACGACCCGTGCCGCTGCCCGTGCAGGCGCTCGACCATGCCACCGGCTACCTGATGGCCGCCGCGGCGCTGCACGGGCTCGCGCGGCGGCGCGCGGGCGGCCCCGGCGCCGCCGCCCGGCTGTCGCTCGCCCGCACGGCGGCGCTTCTCGCGGCCCACCGCCAGGCCCCCCATGTCCCTGAGATCGTCAAACCCGAAGCCAATGACTTCCAGCCGCACCCCGAGCAGACCCCCTGGGGCCCGGCCCGCCGCCTGAAACCCGCGGTCGCCATCGGCCCGACCACCATGGCCTGGCCGCATGGAACCTCGCACCTGGGCAGCGCAGACCCCCTCTGGGCCAGGGCCTGACCCCCGTCCTTCCACTTTCTTCAAATATCCCCGCCGGAGGCATCCAGCAAAAGCCACGGGCGCGGCGCCCGGGCGTTCAGTGGAAGTTCCGCCCCCGCGGCAGCGCCGCCCGCGCCCGGGCCATGGTCTCGGCATCGCCGCGCAATTCGGGGGCCGCGGCCAGCAGCCGCGCCAGCGCCGAGCCCGCCTTGTGCCGCCCGCCGCGCGGGTCCTCCTCGACCGGGCGGCGCACCTCGTCGGCATTGGCAAGCGCCGCATGGCCCAGGTCGGCGGCGTCGATCTCCAGCAGCAGGGGCGTCAGGTCGCTCAGCGCATGGGCCACCACATGCACCACGCCGTCCTGCGCCTGCACCCGGCCGCGCACGCTGATGCAGCGCGCGCCCAGCACCAGCGCGCGGTGGGTCTCGAACACCTTCGGCCAGACGATGATGTTGGCGACCCCGGTCTCGTCCTCGATGGTCTCGAAGACGACGCCCTTCGCGGTGCCCGGGCGCTGGCGCACCAGCACCAGCCCCGCCACGTTCACCCAGGCGCCGCTTTTCATCCGCGCCAGCCGTTCGGTGCGGACATGGCGGCGGCGGTCCAGCTCGCGCCGCAGGAAGGACATCGGATGCGCCTTCAGCGAAAAGCGCAGCGCGCGGTAGTCGGTCATCACATGCTCGCCCAGCGGCATCGGCGGCAGGCGCAGCTCGGCCTCGTGCTGCAACTCGATGTCGCGCTCGGTGGCGAACAGCGGCAGCCGCTCGGCCGAGCCCACGGGGTCGAGCGCCTTGGCCGCCCACAGCGCCGCGCGCCGGTCGAGCCCCACCGAGCGGAAGGCATCCGCCTCGGCCAGCGCCTCGATCGCGGCGCGGCTCAGGCCAGAGCGCAGCCACAGGTCGCGCAGGCTGTCATAGCCGCGCCCGCGCCGCGCCATCAGCCGCGCGGCGTCGCCTTCGGCCAGCCCCTTGACGTGCCGCAGCCCCAGCCGCACGGCATGGGCGTTCTTCATCGTGCCGACAAGCTGCTGGTGCGCCATGGCCACCGGCTGGGGGGCTGCGTCCGGCTCCAGCGTGCAGTCCCAGTCGGAATGGTTGATGTCCACCTCGCGCAGTTCCACCCCGTGCTCGCGCGCGTCGCGGATCAGCTGCGCGGGCGCGTAGAAGCCCATCGGCTGCGAATTCAAGATCGCGGCGCAGAACACGTCGGGGTAATGCGCCTTCAGCCAGCAGGACGCATAGACCAGCAGCGCGAAGCTGGCGGCGTGGCTTTCGGGAAAGCCGTATTCGCCGAACCCCTCGATCTGGCGGAAGCAGTGCTCGGCGAAGTCGCGGTCATAGCCGTTCGCGACCATCCCCTCGACCATGCGCTTCTGGAAGCTGCCGATCGTGCCGACCCGGCGAAAGGTGGCCATGGCGCGGCGCAGCTTGTCGGCCTCTCCGGGCGGAAAGCCCGCCGCGACGATGGCGATGTTCATCGCCTGCTCCTGGAACAGCGGCACGCCCAGCGTCTTGCCCAGCACCTGGCGCAGCTCCTCCTTCGGGAACACCACCTCCTCCAGTCCCTGGCGGCGGCGCAGATAGGGGTGGACCATGTCGCCCTGGATCGGGCCGGGCCGCACGATCGCCACCTCGATCACCAGGTCGTAGTAGCAGCGCGGCTTCAGCCGCGGCAGCATGGTCATCTGCGCCCGGCTCTCGATCTGGAACACCCCCACCGTGTCGGCACGGCAGATCATGTCATAGGTCGCCGTGTCCCCGTCGGGGATCGAGGCGAGCGTTTCCCAGCGCTGGTAATGCCGCGCGAGCAGGTCGAGCGCCTTGCGCAGGCAACTCAGCATGCCCAGCGCCAGCACGTCGATCTTCAGCATGCCGAGGGACTCGAGGTCGTCCTTGTCCCATTCGACGATGGTGCGGTCCTCCATCGCCGCGTTCTCGATCGGCACCAGCGCCGACAGCCGGTCGCGGGTGATGACGAAGCCGCCGACATGCTGGCTCAGGTGGCGCGGAAAGCCCACGATCTGCTGCGCCAGGTCCAGCATCTGGCCCAGATGCGGGTCCGTGGGGTCCAGCCCTGCGCGGCGCGCATCCTCGGGGTCCACCTCCTTCGACCAGCTGCCCCACTTGGTGGCCGAGATGGCCGCGATCGCGTCGTCCGACAGGCCGAAGGCGCGGCCCACCTCGCGGATCGCGGACTTGGCGCGATAGGTGATGACGGTGGCGGCCAGCCCCGCGCGCGCGCGGCCGTACTTGGCATAGATGTACTGGATCACCTCCTCGCGGCGCTCATGCTCGAAATCCACGTCGATGTCGGGCGGCTCGCCACGTTCCTCCGAGATGAAGCGCTCGAAGAGCAGGTCCACCTTGTCCGGGTCCACCTCGGTGATGCCAAGCGCGTAGCACACGGCCGAGTTGGCGGCCGAGCCGCGGCCCTGGCACAGGATCCCGCGCGACCGGGCAAAGCGCACGATGTCGTAGACGGTCAGGAAATAGGGCGCGTAGTCGAGCCGGCGGATCAGGCCAAGCTCGTGCGCGACCGCCTTCTCCACCTTGCGCGGCACGCCCCCGGGCCAGCGGCGGCGCAGGCCCAGCGCGGTCAGCCGTTCAAGCGATTCCTGGGACGGCAGGGCCACGCCGCCCAGCTCGTCGAAGACCGGATCCTCGGGATACTGGTGGCGCAGCTCTTCCAGCGAGAAGCGCGCGCGGCGGAACAGGGTGCGGGCCGTGTCCAGCGCCTGCGGCCAGGCGCGGAACAGGCGCGCGGTTTCCGCCGGCGGGCGCAGGTGCCGCTCGGCGTTGGGCTCGAGCAGCGCACCGGCATCGGCCAGGCTGCGGTGGGTGCGGATGCAGGTCAGCACGTCCTGCAGCGGGCGGCGCTCGGGCACATGGTAAAGCGCGTCGCCCAGTGCCACCAGCGGCAGCCCGTGGCGCGCGGCGCGGGCGGCAAGCCCGGCCATGCGCCGCGCATCGCCCGGGCCCTGCAGCCGCGTCAGGCCCAGATGCGCCCGGTCCCCGCAGGCTGCGGCCAGGGCCGCAAGCGTCGCATCGAGCGGCCCGTCCGGGCGGGCGGGGGGCACCACGGTCAGCAGCAGGCCGCCCGCATGATCCAGCAGGTCGGCCAGCGTCAGGTGGCATTCGCCCTTGGGCGCGCGGCGCTTGCCCAGCGTCAAGAGCTCGCAGAGCGCGCCCCAGCCGCCCCGGTCCTCGGGATGGGCGATGATCTCGGGGCTGCCATCGGTGAAGCACAGCCGGCAGGCCGGGACATAGGCGATGCCGGCCTCCCTGGCCGCCATGTGGCCGCGCACCACGCCCGCGACCGAATTGCGGTCGGCGATGGCGATCCCGGCCAGACCCAGCGCCGCGGCCTGTCCCACCATCTCCTCGGGATGGGAGGCGCCGCGCAGGAAGGAGAAGTTCGAGGCGGCGGCCAGTTCCACCGGTCCGGGGGGCAGTTCGCGCCTCATCGACCGCCCCCCTGATGGGGCGCGCCGGGGCCGGGGCATCGAGCCCCCGCCCCGGCGGGGCATGCGCCGCATGCCCGTGCGGCACCCGCGGCGGTGGGACGGGGCGCCCCGCGCCCCCCGCCGCAAGGGGGGCTCGATGCCCCCCGCGCGGCGCGCCCCCTGATGGCCCGTCTCATGCGAAGACCCCGTGCATGTACCAGCGCGGGCGCACCGTCTCGCGGGCGTAAAGCCCATGGCGGAACATCCAGAAACGGTGCCCTTCGCGGGCCTCGACGCGGAAATAGTCCCGCGTCATCGCCCCGCGCCCGTCGCGCCACCATTCGCAGGCGATGCGCTCGGGCCCCTCGCTGCGGGCGACCTCGTAGCCGGTCCTGCGCCAGCGGAAGCGCAGCGGCGGGCCGTCGGGCACCTCGGCCAGCGCCTCCAGCGGTTCGGGCCGCGCCAGCAGCCACAGCGGCCGGGTCAGGGGCGGCACCGGCTGGCCCGCGGCCGGCCCGGTCGCGGGCGTGCCCGGCCGCAGCCTGCCCAGGGGCAACGTGCCGAAGGCGCGTTCGGGGATATGCGTCTCGGCGCCTGCAAAGCCGCGCACGCGCTCGGGCCCCAGCCGCGCGCCCAGCCGGTCGACCAGCGCCTGGAAGCCGTCCTCGGCGCGGCCGCCCGCGATCATGTCGCCCTGAACCCCACCGAAACGCTCGCTTTCCAGCACCGCGAGCTTCACCAGGTCGAAGCCGAAGCCGGCCTCGATTTCCTGCCGCAGCCCGGCGACCCGGTCGCGGAACAGCCCCGCGATGCGGCCTGGGTCGCGCAGGGGGCGCGCGGCGCTGACCGCCAGCCGCTCGACCGCGCCATCGACCCGGAACAGCCGCAGCTCCAGCCGCCTTGCGCCCAGGCCCCGCGCCTCGAGCAGGGGGGCCAGCGCCTCGGCCAGCAGCGCGGTTGCACGCGCGATGTCGTCCTGGTGCGAGATCGGATCGAAGAAGCGCCGCTCCGCCGCCAGGTCGGGTGCCGGGCGCAGCGGCGAGATCGCCTCCTCGGCCCGGCCCAGCGCCTGGTCGAGCCGGGTCAGCAGCCCCGCGCCGAAGCGGCGGGCCAGCGGCGCGCGGGGCAGATCGGCGATGCAGCCCACCGTGCGCAAGCCCACCCGCGCCAGGCCCGCTGCGATCGGCGGCGCGACCCTGAGGGCCGCCAGCGGCAGGGGGGCGAGGGCCGCCGCCTCTTCCCCGCTTGCAGCGATCCGCGGACCGCCGAAGCGCGCCAACGCCCAGGCAGCGCCCGGCGTGCCCGCCAGCGCCGCGCGCGTGTTCAGCCCCTGCGCGGTCAGCCGCGCCGTCACATCCTCCAGAAGCCCCGCCTCGCCGCCCAGCAGATGCGCGCAGCCGCTCACGTCCAGCATCAGCCCGTCCGGCGCCGACAACCCCGTGAGCGGCGTATAGCGCTCGCACCAGCCCGCGACCGCGGCCAGCAGCGCCCCGTCCGCCGGCGCGTCCATCGCCACCGCGTCCAGGTCGGGACGGATCGCGCGGGCATCGGCCAGCGTCTGGCCGACGTTCAGGCCCAGCGCCTCGGCGCCCGGCTCGAGTGCTGCGATGCGCAGCGCGTTCTGCACCATGTCGGTGACCGCGAGGGGCGGCGCCTCAGGGCGTCCGTCGGAGATCCACGACCTGCCCCATCTGGCCCGCGCGATCCGGTCGGTGGGCAGATGCGGGAAGGCGATCGAGAGGATCCTTCGGCGGCGTGTCGATGCGGCCATGGTCGAAAGCCCTGCGCTTGGGGTTCCAGATGACCGGCCAGTCCCCAGTCTGGCCGGTGCGGCTGCGTTCCAGGATCAGGCGGTGCTGCGGCAGCCCGAGCCCTTCGGGAAACTCGGGATCGGGGGGCGAGGGCAGCGGCGCCACGCGCCAGCGGGTCAGGGCCGCGCCCGCCTCGGCCACGCCGCTCTGGCGCAGGACCAGCACGGTGACGCCGCTTTCCTGCGCCCGCAGCATCAGCCGCCGCCCCGCCACCCGGTCGAAAAGGGGTGGGTTGCCGTGAAGATGCAGCACCACCGCCGCCAGATCGGTGCAGCGCGCGCCTTCCTCGGCGGCCCAGAGGGCGGATTTCACGTCCACCGGGTGCACCAGCGTCAGCCGCGACGGGTCGAGCCCGTATTGCGCGATCCCGTCCGGGCAGGGCAGGCCCGCGTCCCGCGCCGTGGCGGGATCGCTGATCCAGAGCACCCGGTCGCGCCCGCTGCGGGCGCAGAGCCCGGCCAGCAGGGCCACGACCAGCCCCGTGGCCGCGCCGATGTCGCGCGCCTCCGCCGCGCGGATCTCGTGCAGGGCGCCCAGCGCGAGCCCGCCCTCCAGCCGGGCGTCGGGCGCGGGCAGGCCCAGCCCCAGGCGCGTGACGCCGCGTCCGGGACGGGGGGAAAGTGACAGCCGGTCAAGCAGGCTGGCGGCATCGGAATGCATGGCGCGGCCTTTCGGATGAGTCGAAATGTTCCTGTTATGTTCTCAATAATGCGCCTCGAAGGCGGGGAGTCAAGCGTGCCCACAGGCCGGTCCGCACCGCGCGAGGGGGCTGGGACAGCCCGCCATCTGCGCCTAGACTGGCGCCATGACCCAGACCTGGACCCGCATCCTGACCGTGACCCTGAATCCCGCGCTCGACGTCGCGGCCGAGACGCCGGAACTGCGCCCCGACGAGAAGCTGCGCTGCTCGCTTCCGCGCAACGAGCCGGGCGGCGGCGGGGTGAATGTCGCGCGGGCCGTCACCTATCTGGGGGGGCGGGCCGAAGCGATGGTGGCGCTGGGTGGCCCCGTTGGCGCGGTGATGCGCGCCATGATCGAGGCCGAGGGCATCACCGTGCACGACCTCGGCGTCGGGCATCCCACGCGCCAGACCCTGAACGTGACCGAGGGCCGGACCGGGCGCCAGTACCGTTTCATGCTGCCGGGCCCGGAATGGACCGGGGCCGATTGCGTTGCCGCCGCCGCCGCGATCCTGGGGCAGGTCCGGGCGGGCGACCTGGTGGTGGCCTCGGGTTCGCTGCCGCCGGGGGTGCCGCCGGATTTCTTTCCTGCGCTGGCGGGCGATCTTGCGGCGCGCGGCGCGGGGCTTGTGGTCGACACTTCCGGCCCCGCGCTGGCCCGGGCCGCGCGCGGCGGCGCATCGCCGCTCGTGGCGCTTCGCATGAACCGGGTCGAGGCCGAGGCCCTTGCCGCACGCCCGCTTGCCAGCGTTGCCGATGCCGCCGACCTGGCGTCGGCCTTGGTCCTGCGCGGCGCGGCGCGGATCGTCGCCATCGCCTATGGCGCCGAGGGCACGATCGTGGCCGAAGCCGGGGGCCGCTGGCTCTGCCATGCCCCGGACGTGGAGGTGGTCAGCCGCGTCGGCGCAGGCGACAGCTTCGTTGCGGGTTTCGTGCTGGCCCTGTCGCGGGGCGCTACCACGCCCGATGCCTGCGCGCTGGGCGTGGCGGCGGCGACGTCCGCCGTGACCACGTCGGGCACGCGGCTGTGCGAGAGGGGCGCGACCGAAGGCTATCTCGCGGCGGTGGCGATCACGGCCATCTAGGTGCCCGGGGCGTCTGCCCCGTGATCTGGCCCGTGATCTGGCCCGTGATCTGGCCCGCGATCTGGCCCGCGATCTGCCCCGCCGTCTGTCCCGTCAGTGCCGCGCCCGTTCCCCAGATCGAGCAGCGCCCGCAGGCTGCCCTCGCGGGTGATGCGGCCGATGGGAGCGCCGTTCTCGATCACGGCCAGCGGGCCGGGATGGCCGATCTGGCGGCGCAGGATCTCCTTGACCGGGGTGTCGGGCGCGATGCCCGGCGCGTCGGGCGGCAGGTCGCCCGGTGGCTCCATGATCTCGCGGGCGCGCAGCACGCCGAGCGGGTTCATGTGGGCGACGAAATCGGCGACGTAATCCGTCTTTGGCGCCAGCACGATCTCCTGCGGGGTGCCGGTCTGGACGATGCGCCCTTCCTCCATGATGGCGATGCGGCTGCCCAGCTTCATCGCCTCGTCGAGATCGTGGCTCACGAACAGGATCGTGCGCCCCATGCGCTGCTGGAAGCCCAGCAACTCGTCCTGAAGCCGGTTGCGGATCAGCGGATCGAGTGCCGAGAACGGCTCGTCCATCAGAAGGATCGGCGCCTCGGTCGCGAAGGCCCGCGCCAGCCCCACGCGCTGCTGCATGCCGCCCGAAAGTTCCTGCACCCGGCAGTTGCCCCAGCCCGACAGGCCCACCAGTTCCAGCTGCGCCTCGGCCCGGCGGTTCCGTTCGGCGACTGGGACGCCCGACAGTTCCAGCCCGAAGGCCACGTTGTCGCGCACCGTCCGCCAGGGCAGCAGGCCGAACTGCTGGAACACCATGGCGACCTGCGTCGTGCGCAGCCGCCGCAGGGTGCGGGCATCGGCGCGGGTGACATCGAGATGTGCGTGCCCGTCCCAGACCCGCACCTCGCCGCGGGTCACCCGGTTCAGCCCGTTGACCGCGCGGATCAGGCTGGACTTGCCAGACCCCGAAAGGCCCATCAGCACCACGATCTCGCCTTCCGCGACCGAAAGCGAGCAGTCGTGCACGCCGGGGATCTGCCCGGTGGCGGCGCGGATCTCGGCCCGGTCGCGGCCCGCATCCATCAGTGGCAGCGCGCGGTCGGGCGCGTCGCCGAAGGCGATCGACACGCGGTCGAGCGCGATCATGTCCCGGCTCATGTGCCGGCCCCGGGCTTGCGGAACAGCCGGTCGAGGATGATGGCCACCAGCACGATCGCGACGCCCACCTCGAAGCCGCGCCCGATATTGACCTGGTTCAGCGCCCGCAGCGTCGGCACGCCCAGCCCGTCGGCGCCGACAAGGGCGGCGATCACCACCATGGACAGCGACAGCATTATGGTCTGCGTCAGCCCGGCCATGATCTGCGGCATGGCGTAGGGCAGCTGCACCCGCAGCAGAAGCTGGGTCCGCGTCGCGCCGAAGGCTTCCCCGGCCTCGACCAGCGCCTTCGGGGTAGATGTGATGCCCAGATGGGTCAGCCGGATCGGCGCCGGGATGGCAAATATCACGGTGGCGATCAGACCGGGAACCATGCCCAGCCCGAACAGCACCAGCGCCGGGATCAGGTAGACGAAGGTGGGGATCGTCTGCATCAGGTCGAGCACCGGCCGCAGCAGCGCGAACAGCCAGCGGCGGCGGGCCGCCAGGATGCCTATGGGCACCCCCAGCCCCATGCAGATCGCCGTCGAGGACAGGACCAGCGCCAGCGTCTCGGTCGTCTCTTCCCAGTAGCCCTGGTTGATGATCAGCAAGAGGCCCAGCAGCGTGAAGGCGGTAAAGGCGGTCGAGCGGCGCAGATACCAGGCCAGCGCCGCCACCAGCGCCACGACCACCAGCGGCGGTGGCGCCTGAAGCACCCAGAGCACCGCGCCGATCATCCCGCGCAGCAGCACCGCAAGACCGTCGAAGAACCAGGACGCGTTCAACGTGAGCCAGTCCACCCCGGCCTCGGCCCAGCGGCCGAGCGGGATCTTGTTGCTCTCGATCCAGTCGATCATCGGGGGCGCGCCCTCGGATCAGCGGCGGCGGGGGCGATGGGCCCCCGCAACGGCGTTCAAAGCCCGAGGCTTGCGCGGACCGCGGCCAGCCCGTCGCCGCCGTCGCGGGTGGTGACGCCGTCGAGCCAGGTCTCCAGCACAGCCGGGTTTTCGCCCAGCCAGGCGGTGGCCGCGTCTTCGGCTTCCTGCCCGTCGTTCAGGATCGCGCCCATCACCTCGTTCTCCATCTCCAGGCTGAAGACCAGGTTCTGCAGCAGCCGGCCGACATTCGGGCAGGCCTCGACATAGCCGGCGCGGGTGTTGGTCAGCACCGTGGCGCCGCCCAGGTCGGGGCCGAACCAGTCGTCGCCGCCGGTCAGGTAGACCATCTCCAGGTTGGCGTTCATCGGATGCGGCTCCCAGCCCAGGAACACGATCCCGTCGCCCTGGCGCGCGGCGCGTTCGGCCTGCGCCAGCATCCCCTGTTCAGAACTTTCCACCAGCTCGAAGCCCGACAGCCCGAAGGCGTCGGCCTCGATCATCTCGAGGATCAGGCGGTTGCCGTCATTGCCCGGCTCGATCCCGTAGATGCGCCCGTCGAGCTGGTCGCGGAATTCGGCGATGTCGGCGAAATCGTTAAGGCCCTGGTCGGCCAGCATCTTGCTGACCGCCAGCGTGTACTTGGCGCCGGTCAGGTTCTCGCGCACGGTGTCCACGGTACCCGCCTCGCGGTAGGGGGCGATGTCGGCCTCCATCGTGGGCATCCAGTTGCCCAGGAAAACGTCGATGTCGTTGTTGGCAAGCGACGCATAGGTCACCGGCACCGACAGCAGCTTGACGTCGGTCTCGTAGCCCAGCCCCTCGAGCACGGTCGTGGTCAGGGCGGTGGTGGCGGTGATGTCGGTCCAGCCCACATCCGAGAAGCGCACCGTGCCGCAGGCGGCGTCCTCCTGCGCGTGGGCGGCGGTGGCGGCGACCAGCAGCGCGGCTGAAACGGCGGCCGAGGCGAGCGTTGCGACGAGAGGTCTGGACATGGCTTCCCCTGTTGTTGTTGGTTTTTCGGTGGCGCGGACCCTAGCATCCGGGGGGCTGACCGCAACCCCGAAGCGGCAGAACGTCTCAGACCGCGATATCCGCCCAGATCGGCAGATGGTCCGAGGCGCGCGGCGCGGGACCGTCGCGGTGCACGCCATGGGCGGTCAGCGTGACGCCCGGCCCGGTCACGATCCGGTCGAGCGGGGCCAGCGGCCGGGCGGCGTGAAAGCTGTGGCCGGGGGCGTGCACGGCAAAGCCGGGGCCGAGGGCCGCGAAATCCTCGGCGCCGCCCCAGCTGTTGAAATCGCCCATGATGATCGTGGGCCGCGGATCGCGCAGCGCCAGGTCCGCGGCGATCGCCATGATCTGCCGCCGGCGGTCGCGCCTGCGCAGGCCCAGATGCACGCCGACGATGCGCAGCCCGCGCCCACGCAGGCGGATATCCGCGACCAGCGCGCCGCGCGGTTCCAGCGCGGGCAGGTGCAGGGGGGCCAGTTCCTCGATCTCTGCCTCGGGGCGCAACAGGATCGCGTTGCCGTGAAAGCCCAGGCTGACGCCGCCCGCGGCATGGCCGGGCAGGGCATGCCAGCCGGCCCGGGCCACCATGTCGTGCGGCAGTGCCGCGCGGCGGGGCCCGAGGCGGCGGTCGGCTTCCTGAAGGGCGATCACGTCCGCCCCCAGCGCGTCGATCACCTCCATCACCCGCGCGGGCCGGCGGCGCCAGTCGAGACCGACGCATTTGCGGATGTTGTAGCTGGCGATCCGCAGCGCGGCGGCCGCGACAAGCGACGGGGTGGGGGCCTGGCTCATGGCGCCAATATGGGGGCGGGTCGCGCAATTGTCATCGGGGCTTGAAGCGCCGCTTCCGATGCACGACCTCTTTCCCATGAGACCCGGGCTTGCCGACCCCATCCGTATCGTCCAGCTGATCTACGCCGTTCTGGCCGTGGAACTGGTCGTCGCATTGATCGAGAGCCGCTGGTCGCTGGCCTTCATCGCGATGGCCACGATGGGGCTTGCGGCGATCCCGCACCGGCTGGCCAGCCGCTTCGCGATCCGCCTGCCCACCAGCTTCATCGCCGCGATCACCGTCTTCGTCTTCGCCACGATCTTCCTGGGCGAGGCGCTGGATTTCTACAACCGCTACTGGTGGTGGGACGTGGCGCTGCATGGCGGGTCCGCCATCGGCTTCGGTCTGGTGGGCTTCCTGTTCGCCTTCATGCTGTTCGAGGGCGACCGCTATGCCGCGCCGCCCTGGGCGATCGGGGTGATCGCCTTCTGCTTCGCCGTCTCGATCGGCGTCATGTGGGAGATCTTCGAGTTCGCGATGGACAGTTTCTTCGGGCTGAACATGCAGAAATCGGGCCTGCCCGACACCATGGGCGACCTGATCGTCGACGTGATCGGCGCGGCCATCGGCGGGCTGGCGGGGTTCCTCTATCTCAAGCGGCTGCAATTCGGCGGGCTGACCGCGATGATCGAGGGGTTCGTCCGCGCCAACCGCGACTGGTTCCGCAAGTACCGCTGAGGCGGGGGCAGCCGCCGCTTGCCCCATGCGCCCCACCGCCTATAGTCGCGTCGGATTTCGCAAGCGGGAAGGAAGACGACGCATGGGCAGGACGGCGGTTGTGACGGGCGCGGGCTCGGGGCTGGGAATGGCGGTGACGCGGCTTTTCCTCGAAAAGGGCTGGAACGTCGCGCTTCTGGGGCGCCGGGCCGCGGCCCTCGAAGAGGTGGCTGCGGGCCATGCCAACGCGCTCTGCCTGCCCTGCGACGTGTCGCAGGAAGCCCAGGTCGACGAAGCCTTCGCCGCCGCGGCCGGGCGCTTCGGGCGGGTCGACATGCTCTTCAACAACGCCGGCAACAACGTGGCCCCCCGCCCCATCGACGAGATCCCGGTCGCGGACTGGCTCAAGGTGCTGAACGTCAACCTGCACGGCGCTTTCCTCTGCGCGCGGGCAGCCTTCCGGCAGATGCGGGCGCAGGATCCGCAGGGCGGGCGGATCATCAACAACGGCTCGATCTCGGCCCATGCGCCGCGGCCCATGTCGGTGCCCTACACCACGACGAAACACGCGATCACCGGCCTGACCAGGACGCTCAGCCTGGACGGGCGGCGCTTCAACATCGCCTGCGGGCAGATCGACATCGGCAACGCCCTGACCGAGATGGCCATGCCCATGACAAAGGGCGTGATGCAGGCCGACGGCACGATCCGGGCCGAGGCGACGATGGACCCCGGGCATGTGGCAAGCTCGGTGCTCTACATGGCCGAGTTGCCGCTGGAAGCGAATGTGCAGTTCATGACGGTGATGGCGACCGCCATGCCCTTCGTGGGGCGCGGCTGAGATGCCGCCCGGCCTGCCGCGCTGGATCCTTCTGGCGCTGGCGGGTCTTGTCGCGCTGGGGCTTGGCCTTGGCTACACCGTCGGCCGGCTGAACGCGCCCGCGCCCGTGGTGCAGCCGGGCGTCGCGCGGGCCCCGGCGGAACTGGACCCGCCGGGCAGCGCCACGGGCCCGCTGGGCCAGCGCGCGGGCGACCTGCCGGGCTGGGAGGATCTGTACGTCAACGATTACGCGGACCTTCTGGACCCGGAGGCCGAGGCGCGGGTGCGCGGGCAGCTCGAGGAGCTGTATGATGCCACCGGCATCGAGATGACGCTGCTCACCATCGAAAGCCGCATCGCCTATGGCAACCGCTCCACCAACGAGGAATTCGCCACCGCGCTGTTCAACGACTGGGGCATCGGTGATGCGACCCGCAACGACGGGGTGCTGATCCTCGTCTCCGAACGCGACCGCGAGATGCGGATCGAACTTGGCGCCGGCTACGGCTTTTCCCGCGACGCGGACATGGCGCGCGTGATCGACACGGAGTTCCTGCCCCTTTTCGTGCGCGAGCGCTACCAGGACGGCATCCTTGTCGGCGTCGAGGCGACCATCCGCGAGATCGCGGGCGCAGGCCCCGGCGAATACGCGCAGGGCACGGTTCAACGCGGCCTGGGCACGATCTGGCGCTTTCTCGGGGACATGGTTTCCCGCATGGGCGAATGGGCCCTTGCGCTGCTGGTGCTGCCGGCCTGGGGCGCGGCCAGCGCCTGGCGCGCCTGGCGGCGCCATCGCCCGCGCGACTGCCCCGATTGCGGCCGCGCGATGGTCCGGCAAAGCGACGAGGCGCTGGACGACCAGCATCTGAGCGGCGGCCAGCGGCTGGAGGAATTCCTCGCCTCGGTCGACTACGACGTCTGGGAATGCCCGGGCTGCACGCATATGGAAATCACGCGCTGGCCGCGCATCTTCTCGGGTCACGGCACATGCAAGGCCTGCGGCTTCCGCACGCTCGGCTCGACCACGACCGTTCTTGAAAGCGCCACGAAAAGCCGCGAGGGCCGCAAGCGGATCGACTATGCCTGCGAACAATGCGGCCACGCCTTCACCGAGGAACGCAGCATCCCGCGCCTGTCGGACAGTTCCTCGGGCTCGGGCCGGTCCTCCTTCGGTGGCGGGCGATCCTCCGGCGGCGGGGCCAGCGGCAGCTGGTAGCTCAGCGCCGGGGCGAAAGCCTGCGCTCGCGCCGCCAGATGTAGAGGCCTGCGCCGATTATGATGGCCGCGCCCAGCAGCGTGGCCGCGGTCGGCACGTTGCCGAAAATCACGAAGCTGATGGCGGTCGCGTAGAAGATCTGGCTGTAGAGCACCGGCGCCAGCATCGACGCCTCGGCCAGGCGGTAGGCGTGGGTCAGAAGCGCGTGGCTTGCAAAACCCGCAACGCCCAGCCCCGCCAGCAGCAGGAAATGCGCTGCCGTCTCGGGCGGCACCCAGGCCACCAGCGCGGGCGGGATCAGCACCACCGTGGCAAGCCCCGCGCCGTAGAACTGCGAGGTGGCGTTGGTATCCGCGCCCGCCACCATCCGGGTCAGGACCAGGTAGACGGAACTCGAGACCATCGAGATCACGCTCAGGATCATCGCCGGGTGGAACCCCGCGCCCCAGGGCTGGGTGATGACCAGCACCCCCAGAAAGCCGGCCGCGATCGCCGCCAGCCGGCGCGGGCCGATCCGCTCGCCCAGCATCGGCACCGACAGCAGCGCCACCACCATGGGTGTGGCGAAGAAGATCGAGATGGTCACGGGCAGCGGCAGGTACTTCACCGCGATGAAGTTCAGCAGCGTGCCCGTGAAAAGCGCGAGGCTGCGCGCCGCCTGCAACCCGCGATGGCGCGCGCGCAGGATGTCGCGCCCCTCGGAGGGCAGGAAGAACACCAGCACCGCTAGGAAGTGGAACGCGTAGCGCAGGAACACCACCTGGATCGGCGGATAGCCTGCGCCCACCAGCCACTTGGCCGTCGCGTCCATCGCGGTGAAGATCAGGTAGACCACGAGCGCGATGGCGATGGCCGGGCCCAGCCGGTTCTCGCGCGGGCGGGGCAGGCTCATGCGGCGGGGCCTGCCAGATGGGGCTCGAGCCGGGCGCGGATATCATCGGGGATCGGCACCGCGCGCCGGGTCCGCAGGTCCATCAGCGCCGAGCGCAGCCTTGCGTCGAACACCGGGCGGGCATCGAGGCCTGCGGTCATGCGGTGGCGGAACAGCACCGACCGGTTGCCGATTTCCAGCACCGACATGAACAGCGCCAGCGTCTCGCCCACCCGCACCTCGGACCGGAAATCGCATTCGGCATGCACGGCGGCAAACGAGATCTGCCGCCCGTCGCGGATATCCGCATGGTCAAGGCCCAGCAGCGCCTGGAAGGCGAACACGCCGTCGCCGCAGATGCCCATGTAGCGGCCCACGTTCATGTGCCCCAGATGGTCGATGTCGGCGGTGGTGACGATGGCGCGGTAAACCTCGGTCTCGGTCATTCTGTCCTCTCGGGCGGTTGGCCCATCTGTCGCAGCCCCGGCAGTCAAGGCAAGGGCTCATGGGCCGCGCGTCTCGGCAAGCAGCGGGTCGGTGCCGCCCGTGACCAGCACCGCACCGAGCCGGCCCAGCTCGTCCGAGGACTTGGCCGCCGCCCCGCAGCCGCCCGTGGCCACCGCGATCCGGGGCGAAAGCCGGTCGATCACCGGATGTCCCGATTGCGTGTAGACCACCGTGCAGGCATCCATCCCCACGCTGCGGATCGCCAGCCCCGGCATCAGGCGGCGGATCATCGCCTCCAGGTGGTCGCGCACCTCTGCCCGCCCGCCCGAGCGGTACCAGTCGCCGATCCCGGCCGGGTCGTGCAGCACGATGTCGTCGGGATCGCCACCCAGTTTCAGGTAGAGCCGCCCGTCGGGATAGCGGATCGGGGGCAGCAGATAGGGCTCGGCCCCGTCGCCCAGCCGGAACACGAGGCAGGGCATGCCTTCCAGCCGCGCGGCTTCCTCCTCGGACACCTCGAACAGGGCCACGGTGCGCGCAAAGACCCGCTGGCCCGGCGCGCGGGGGGCGACGTGGTCGGTCATCGCGCCGGTGGCGATCAGCGCGGCATCGGCCTCGATCTCTCCCCCCTGGGTGTGGACGCGCACGCCTTGGGGCGTCTCCGACAGGCCCGTCGCGATCTGCGGGACAAGCCGCGCGCCACCGTTCCGGGCGGCGGTGATCTGGGCCGCGACCAGCTTTCTCGGGTCGATGTGACCGGCGCCCCCCGCTTCGTGCAGCGCGGCAAAGCCCGCGGGAAAGGCGAAGCAGGGAAAGGCCACCGCCAGATCCGCACCGGGATACGCAGTTGCCTCAAGCCCGAGTTCCGCCGTGACCCGTGCGGCATCGCGCATGAAATCGCTGTCCGCCGGTCCCGCCAGCATCGTGCCGCAGGGCGTATGGAACGGCTGCCCCCCCTGGCGCGCGATCTCCTCGTAGCGCGCGATCGAGGCCGCGGCGACCCGTGCCCAGAACGGATCCGTCGCCAGCCGCCGCGTGATGCGCCCGGCGTCGTAATGGCTGGAGAACACGCCGCGATGGCTGCGCTTGTCGGCGGGCTCGCCGGGGCCGATCAGCGTCACTTCGTGGCCCATCGCCACCAGGTGCCGCGCCGCCGCCGCCCCGATCATCCCCGCCCCGATCACCGCGACGTGCATTCCTGCCCCCCGTTTCCCTCTTAGCCTGCTGGCGCAAGCGGCCGCCTCGCGATAGGAACACCCCCGCAAAGGGGAAATCAAGCGGGCCCGACGCGGCCCGGCAACGGGAGGAGAGAGCGATGAAATTCCTGCGTTTCGGTGACAAGGGGCAAGAACGGCCCGGCTGTCTGGACGCGTCCGGGCGGGTGCGCGACCTGTCGGGCGTGGCCGCCGATTTCGGCGGCGAGGGCGTCGCGATCACGGCGCTTGACCGCCTGCGCGCAATCGACCCCGAGACGCTGCCGCTTGCGCCCGAGGGCGCGCGCATCGGCTGCGCGCTCGCCTTCGTGCCGAACTTCTGGGCGGTGGGCCTGAACTATGCCCGCCACGCGCAGGAGGCGGGCATGGCGATCCCGCAGGAGCCGATCCTCTTCACCAAGGCGACCGGATGCCTGTCCGGGCCCCATGACCCGGTGATCCTGCCGAAGGACAGCGTCAAGAGCGACTGGGAAGTGGAGCTTGGCATCGTCATCGGCCGCGACGCCTATCATGTCACCGAGACCGAGGCGCCGGGCTGCGTGTCGGCCTATTGCCTGATCAACGACGTATCCGAGCGCGAATTCCAGATCGAGCGGGGCGGCCAGTGGGTCAAGGGCAAGTCCGCGCCCACCTTCGGCCCGGTCGGCCCGTGGCTGGTCACGCCGGACGAGCTGGGCGACCCGCAGGCGATCCCGCTCGGCATGTCGCTGAACGGCGCCGTGCAGCAGGACAGCAGCACCGCCGACATGATCTTCGGCGTGGCGCAGATCGTGTCCTACATGTCGCGCTTCATCGCCCTCAGGCCCGGCGACATCATCGCCACCGGCACGCCCGAAGGCGTGGGCATGGGCCAGAAGCCGCAGCGCTTCCTGCGGCCCGGCGACGTGATGGAACTGTGGGCCGAAGGGCTGGGCCGCCAGCGCCAGGAGGTCGTGGCCTTTCCCGGCTGAGGGTCAGACCACCCGGCCCGGCAGGGGGCGTCCCTCGAAGAAGGCGCGGATGTTCTCGCGCTGAAGCGCCCCCATCGCCGCCCGCGTCTCGACCGTGCCCGAGGCGTGGTGCGGCTGCATCAAGACGTTCGGCAACGCCGCCAGCCGCGGGTCGGGCGCGGGCTCGCTGGCGAACACGTCAAGGGCGGCGGCGGCGATCCTGCGGTCGGCAAGGGCCGCGATCAGCGCCTCCTCGTCCACGACCGAGCCGCGGGCGATGTTGACCAGCGTCCCCTCCGGGCCCAGCGCGTCCAGCACCTCGGCCGACACCATCCCGGCGGTGTCCGGCCCGCCGGCCACGGCCAGCACGAGGAAATCCACCTCGCGCGCCAGCGACAGCGCGCTGTCGTGCCGTTGCCAGCCCGCCGGCGTCTTCTTCGGGGTGCGGGACCAGTAGTGGATCGGCATGTCGAAGGCCGACAGCCGATTGGCGATGGCCCGCCCGATCCGGCCCAGCCCCAGGATGCCCGCGGGCTTGCCCGACACCTTGCGCAGCAGCGGAAACGCGCCCTGCCGCGCCCAGTCCCCGCCCCGCACCCATTCATCCGCCTGCGGGATGCGCCGGGCGCTGGCCAGCAGCATGCCCACCGCCAGGTCCGCCACGTCGTCGTTCAGCACGTCGGGCGTGTTGGCGACCGCGATCCCGCGGGCCCTGGCCGCCTCTAGGTCGACATGGTCATGGCCCACCCCGAAAAGCGCGATCAGTTCCAGCGCCGGCAGCGCGTCCATCTCGGCCGCCCCGAAAGGCTTCATCGAGCGGTAGGCGACGGCGCGGATGCTTGCTGCGACCCCGTCCGCGGGCGTTCCCTTGTGGATCGTGCAGAGCGCGGCAAGTGCTTCGGTATCGGCCTCGGAATAGGGGCCGACCATCAGGAGATCGGGTTTCGTCATGGGCAGGATCCTTGCGTTCTGCCCTGCCTCTAGCGGGCAGGGGCCACGAAGGAAAGCCCGTCAGCCATGCCGCCCCAGCAGCGGCCGCAGCAGCAGCGAGCCCAGCACGAAGGCCACCACCGCAAGCACCACGATCGAGGGCCCCGCGGGCGTGTCGAGCCGCGCCGACATCTGGAGACCACCCACCGCCGACAGCGCCGCGATGCCGGTCGCGCCCAGCGCCATCGCCTCGGGCGTGCGCGCGACGGACCGCGCGGCGGCCGCCGGTATGATCAGCATGGCGGTGATCAGCAGCGCCCCCACCACCTTCAGCGCGACGGCGACCAGGCCGGCCAGCGCCAGCGTCATCAGAAGCTGCTCGCGCCGCGGGTCGATCCCGCGCGAAACCGCCAGATCCGCGTTGAGCGTCGCCAGCAGAAGATGCGGCCAGCGCCAGATGAGCAGCGCCAGCACCGCAAGCGCGCCCGACCAGATCACCGCCAGGTCAATCCGCCCCACGGCCAGGATATCCCCGAAGAGATAGGCCATCAGGTCCACCCTGACCCCGGGCAGGAACGACACCGCGATCAACCCCGCCGCCAGCCCGCCATGCGCGGCCACGCCCAGCAGCGTGTCCACCGCCCAACCGCGCCCCGACAGCGCGCTGATCGCCAGCGCCATGCCGGCCACGGTGATCGCGACACCCAGGAAAAGCGAGATCGAAAAGGCCAGCGACAGCGCCACGCCCAGGATCGCCGCATGGGCGGCGGCATCGCCGAAATAGGCCATGCGCCGCCAGACCACGAAGCAGCCCAGCGGACCGGCCACCAGTGCCACGGCCAGCCCGGCCAGCGTCGCGCGCAGCAGGAAATCGTCCAGCATCAGGCGGCCCCTTCCGTCTGGGGCGCGTGGACATGCCCGTGGCCGTGGTCGCGATCATGGCTGTGGTCGTGCTCGTGGCGATAGAGCGCCAGCGCCCCCTCGGTGCCCAGGCCGAACAGCGCGCGGTAGGCGGGCGCGCTGGACACGACCGTCGGCGTCCCCTCGCAGCAGATATGGCCGTTCAGGCAGATCACCCGGTCGGACGCGCTCATCACGACGTGCAGGTCGTGGCTGATCATCAGCACCGCGCAGCCCATCTCGTGGCGCACCTCCTCGATCAGGCGGTAGAATGCGGCGACACCGGGCTGGTCCAGACCCTGCGTCGCCTCGTCCAGCGCCAGGATGTCGGGGCGCATCAGCAGCGCCTTGGCCAGCAGCACGCGCTGGAACTCGCCCCCCGAAAGCGCGCTCATCTGCCTCTCCTCGCGGCCCTCGACGCCGACGCGGGCCAGCATCGCCGCGCGGTCGCCTGGGCTGGTGCGCTCCCCCAGCGACAGGAAGCGGCCCACGGTGATCGGCAGGCTGTGGTCGATCGCCAGCCTCTGCGGGACATAGCCTATCCGAAGCCCGCGCTTGCGCGTGATCCGCCCCTTGCGCGGGCGGTCGGCCCCGATCAGCAGCCGCATCAGCGTGGACTTGCCCGACCCGTTCGGCCCCACCACCGTGACGATCTCGTTTGGCGCTATGGCCAGCGAGACATGCGACAGCACCGGGTCGCCGCCATAGCCGTGGCTGACGTCCCGCGCCTCGATCAGCGCGCTCATGGCCGGGTCTCGCGGCAGGCGGGGCACAGGCCCTCGGCCTCGACCACGGTGCGCTCGATGGCGAAACCGGCGGCGCGGGCCGCGTCGCCCAGCATCCCCGAGGCCGCCTCGCGCGGGGCTTCGGCCACCGTCTCGCAGTTGCGGCAGATCATGAAGGCGGCGTCGTGATCGGCTTCGGGGTGGACGCAGGCGATGAAGGCGTTGAGCCGCTCGATCCGGTGCGCGAAGCCGTTGCCCACAAGGAAGTCCAGCGCCCGATAGGCGACGGGCGGCTGCGCCGCCATCCCCTCGGCCCGCAGCCGGTCGAGGATCTCGTAGGCGCCCATCGCGCGGTGCTGCTCGAGCAGGATCTCCATGACCCGGGCCCGCGCGGGCGTCAGGCGCAGGCCGCGGGCGCGGCACGCCGCCTCGACGGCACTCAGCGCGGTGCGGGTGCAGCGGGCGTGGTCGTGCTTGCGAAAGGCGACCGGAGAGGTCGTGGCAGCGGGATCTGGATGGCGCATGGGGATCACTTTGTTACTTTGTAACAGATAGCCGCCCCGAGGCGCCCCCGCAAGGCCGGGTTTCGTCAATAAACTTGATCTGGCGCAAGGATGGGCGTCTGCTGGGAGCCCAAGATCGACCCGAAATCGACGAGGGAGGTGGGCTCATGCCCTTCGCATCTGTCCTGACACTTATCCGGCCCGATCAGCCGGACAGCGCGCTCGAGGGGGCCATCGGCTTCGCGGGCGACGGCCACCTGATGGTGCTGGTAGCCGCAAAGGCGCCGCCGGCGCCGGTTTCGGCCTATGACATGACCAGCGGCACCGCCTGGCTCGAGGCGACCGAGGAAGCCCGCCGCTGGGCGGCCGAGAGTGCCGACGCGGTGGAAGCCCTGCTGGCCCGGCGCGACCAGCGCGGCGCGGTCAGCGGCCATGTGGCGGGGCCGGTCCACCTGTCCGACCTCGTGGCCAGCGCCAGCCGGTGCGCCGATATCGTGCTGATGCCGGTCGGCGCGGCCCGCGACCAGGAACTGGAACACGCCGTGGTCAACGGCGCGATGTTCGAGACCGGCGCCCCGGTCCTTGTCTACCCCGCCGCGACCACCCCGGCATCCACGCCGAAGAACGTGCTTGTCGCGTGGAAGGCGACGCCGGAAAGCGGGCGCGCGCTGCGCCTTGCGCTGCCGGTCCTCAAGACGGCGGCCTCTGTCACCGTCCTGCTGATCGACCCCGAACCGGGCGCGCGCGGCCATGGCGAGGAGCCGGGCGCCGATATCGCCACCTATCTTGCGCATCACGGGATCAGGCCCGAGGTGGTCAAGCTGCCCTCGGAGGGCCGCACCGCCGAAGAGGACATCACCCGTCAGGTGCGCGAGACCGGCGCCGACATGCTGGTGATGGGCGCCTACGGCCATTCCCGGCTGCGTCAGCGCATCTTCGGCGGCACCACCCAGGCGATCCTGGATGCGCCGCCCTGTCCGGTGTTCTTCGCGCACTGATCCTAAGGGGCTGTCCCATCGCGGGGCGCGCGGGGGTTGCCCGCGGGCCCCGTTTGACGTTCCGACGCACGGATGGGAGTATTCCGCAAATTCGTCATTGCAGAGTATTCATCGTGCTGTTCCGTATCCGCAATTTCCTTGGCTTCCTTCTCTCCGCAGCCCTTGTCCTTGTCATCCTGGTCGCGGGCCTTGCATGGTTCCTCTTCCGTCCCGGTGGGCTCCATGCCGATCTGACCGGCGCGCCGCTTCTCGAGGGCTCCACGCTCGAAGTGGCGGCGGTTTCCGATCGCCCGGTGGGCGATGTCGTCGTCACCCCCGAGGGGCGGCTCTTCTTCACCCTCCATCCCGCGGCAGCCGGCCCGGGGCCGCGGCTGTTCGAATGGGTGGACGGCGCGGCGCGGCCTTTCGGGGCGGCGGCCGGGCTTGAAACCCCGTTCGCGCTGGGGATCGACGGGCAGAACCGGATCTGGGTCGCGGATCCGGGCCGGCTGGGCCTGGGCACGCCGCGGCTTGTCGCGTTCGACCTGACAACCGGCGCGCCGCTGCACGAGCATACCTTTCCGCGCGGGGTCACGCCCTGGGGATCGTGGCTGAACGACCTGGCGGTCAGCGCGGATGGCAACTGGGTCTATCTGGCCGATGCCGGGGTCGCGTCGCACCGGGCCGCGCTGGTGGTCTACAACGTGCGCGACCGCCGCTCCTACCGGATGCTGGCCGGGCACGAGACGGTCTCGCCGCGCGACTTCCTGATCCGGGCGCCGGGGCGCGACATGGCCCTGCTCGGGGGGCAGATCGCCCTCAAGCCCGGCGTCGCGGCCCTCTCGCTGTCCGAGGACGGGGACTGGCTGCATTACGCGGCCGCCAATCACGACACCGCCTACCGCATCCCGGTCGAGGGGTTGCAGAACCCGAACTTCTCGACCGTGCGCGTGGCCGTCGATATCCAGACCGTCGGCACCAAGCCCCTCGGCGAGGGGATCGCCACCGCGGGCGCGGCGCTGCTTGCGACCGATGTCGAACATGGCGCGGTGATGCGGCTTCTGCCCGACGGGCGGACCCAGACCGTCCTGCGCGACGACCGGCTGCGCTGGCCCGGTCAGCTTGCGACGGGGCCGGACGGTGCGCTTTATGTCGCCGACAGCGCCTTGCAGCATGTGCTGCTGCGGGACGCAGGCGCGGTGGCGGCGGCGGCGCCCTTCACCATCTGGCGCATTCCCGCGCCGCCGCCCGCGGTGCCGCTCGACCCGCTGACCGGGCGGCCGGTGCAGCCCTGAGGGTCAGGCCCCGCCGCCCAGGCAGTCGGTCATCGCCGCCGCCATGTCGCGCATGAGGGCCGGGTAAAGACCCGCGCCCGGTTCCAGCGCGGCGCCGAGCGGGTCCAGAAGTCCCAGCCGCGCACCGCTTTCCGCGGCCAGCTGCTCGACCAGCGCGCCCGATTGCTGCGGCTCGGCGAAGATGCAGGCGACGCCTTCGCCACCGAGCAGCGTGTTGATCTCGGCAATGCGCGCGGCCCCCGGCGCGGCCGCATCGCTGGCCGAGACGGCACCGGCGGCCTCGACCCCGAAGCGGGCCTCGAAATAGTGGAACGCGTCATGCAGCACCACGAAGCCCGTGCCAGCAAGCGGCGCCAGCGTCGCGGCAAGTTCCTCTTCCAGCGCCCGCAACTCCGCCTGCGCCGCCGCGGCGTTCGCGGCATAGAGTTCGGCGCGCTCGGGATCGAGCCCGGCCAGTTGCTCCGCGATGGCCGCGACCATGGCCTGCGCGTTGCGGGGGTCCAGCCAGACATGCGGATCCTCTCCGTCATGCGCATGCCCGTGGTCGTCATGCGCGGCCTCTTCCGCGTGCCCGTGGTCGTCATGCGCCCCGTGGTCATGCGCCCCGAAGACCGCCCCTTCGCGCATCTCCAGATGCATCACCCCCGGCGCATCCATCAGCGCCAGCCGGTCCGCGTCCTGCGCCAGTGCCGCCAGCGCCCGCTCCAGCCAGGGCGTCAGCTCGGGGCCGACCCAGACCACGAGCCCGGCGCTTTCCAGCAGCTGCGCCTCCGATGGGCGCATCGCATGGCCATGGGCGTCGGCGCCGGGCGGCAGCAGCAGCACAGGCTCTCCCGCGCCCTGCATCACGCGGGCGACAAGCGAATGGACCGGCAGGATGTCCGCCACCACGCGCGGCGGTTCCGCCGCCTGCGACGGCAGGGCGGGCAACAGGCACAGGGCCAGAAGGGGAAGGGTGCGTTTCATCTCTACCTGTGTGTGTAATAGTATAACATAACGGTTCCTACCCACGCCGACCCCGCCTTGTCAAGCCGCCAGCGGTGTAGGACACAAGGCAGGGAACAAGCAGGGGGCAGGACATGGCGACAGCGGACAGCGCAGAGGATCTGGCACAGGCGGCGCGCTCGGCGGATGCCGGCCAGCGGATCGACGCGGCGTTCCGGTTGCGGGTGGCGGCGGGCGACCTGCCCCCGGGCGCGCCCCCGGCCGAGGGGCTTTCCCCCGACCGCGCCCGCGCGCTGTTCGCCGCCCAGTGCCTGAGCCGCCATCTCGACCTGGTGGCGCGCGACCTGCAAAAGCGGGGCGAGGGGTTCTACACCATCGGCTCGTCCGGGCACGAGGGCATGGCCGCCGTCGCCGCAGCCCTGCGCCCGTCCGACATGGCCTTTCTTCACTACCGCGACGCCGCCTTCCAGATCGCGCGCGCGGGGCAGGTGCCGGGGCAGGACCCGGCCTGGGACATGCTGCTCAGCTTCACCTCCTCGTGCGAGGATCCGATCTCGGGCGGGCGGCACAAGGTGCTGGGCTCGAAGGCATTGGCGATCCCGCCCCAGACCTCGACCATCGCAAGCCACCTGCCAAAGGCGGTGGGCGCGGCCTTCAGCCAGGGGCTTGCCCGCCGCGCCCGGCCCGAGCATTGCGCCATGCCCGAGGACGGCATCGTCCTGGCCAGCTTTGGCGACGCCTCGGCCAACCATTCCACCGCGCAGGGGGCGATCAACACCGCCGGCTGGGCGGCCTATTCCGGCGCGCCCATGCCGCTGCTGCTGGTCTGCGAGGATAACGGCATCGGCATCTCGGTGCCCACGCCCAGGGGCTGGATCGCGGAGAGTTTGGGGCGTCGCGCGGGGCTGACCTACATGGCCGCCGACGGGCTCGACCTCTACCAGACCTACCGCGTTGCCAGTGAGGCGGCGGCGCTGGTGCGCCGGACCCGCAAGCCGGTGTTCCTGCACCTGCGCACCGTGCGGCTGATGGGCCATGCCGGGTCGGACCTGGAACTCGCCTATCGCCCCCGGGCCGAGATCATGGCGGCCGAGGCGGACGACCCGCTTCTGCATTCGGTCCGGCTTCTGCGCGACGCGGGCGCTGCCACCCCGGACGAGGCGCTCGCCATCTACCACGAAACCGGCGCCAGCCTGCGCGCCCGCGCGGAAGAAGCGATCCGCCGCCCGCGCCTGCGCAGCGCCGATCAGGTCGCGCAAAGCCTGATCCCGCCGGCCCGCGCCAACGCCCGCCCGAACGGTCCCGACCCCGAGACGCGCGCCCGTGCCTTCGGCACCGAAGCGGGCGCGATGGACGCGCCCCAGCCGATGGCGAAGCTGATCAACTGGGCGCTGACCGACCTGATGCTGACCTATCCCGAGATCGTGCTCGCCGGCGAGGATGTGGGCCGCAAGGGCGGCGTCTATGGCGTCACGCAGAAACTTCAGGACCGCTTCGGGCAGGGCCGCGTGATCGACACGCTGCTCGACGAACAGGCGATCCTGGGTCTTGGCATCGGCATGGCGCAGAACGGTTTCCTGCCGATCCCGGAAATCCAGTTCCTCGCCTATCTCCACAATGCCGAGGACCAGCTGCGCGGCGAGGCGGCGACGCTCCCCTTCTTCTCGAACGGGCAGTATGCGAACCCGATGGTGCTGCGCATCGCGGGGCTTGGCTACCAGCGCGGCTTCGGGGGCCATTTCCACAACGACAACTCGCTTGCCGTGCTGCGCGACATTCCCGGCCTGATCCTGGCCGTGCCCTCGGACGGGGCCGAGGCCGCGATGATGCTGCGCGAATGCGTCCGGCTCACCCGCGAGGAACAGCGCCTGTGCGTGATGGTCGAGCCGATCGCGCTCTACCAGACGCGCGACTTGGTTACGCCGGGCGACGGGCTGTGGGCGCGCGGCTACCCCGACCCGCAGGCGCGCATCCCCTACGGAACGGTCGCGCGGCATGGCGATGGGCGCGACCTTGCCATCGTGACCTATGGCAACGGCGCCTATCTGTCGGCGCAGGCGGTCCACGACCTGAAGGCGCAGGGGGTGGACGCGCGGATCGTGGACCTGCGCTGGCTCGCGCCGCTGCCCGAGACGGCGATCCGCGACGCGCTGAAGGGATGCCAGGCCGTGCTGGTGGTGGACGAATGCCGCCGCTCGGGCAACGTGTCCGAGGCGCTGATGACCCTGCTCGCCGAGGCGGGCCATGCCCGCACCGCGCGGCTGACCGCGACCGACTGCTTCATCGCGACCGGCCCCGCCTATGCCGCGACGCTGCCCTCGCGCGAGGGGATCGTCGCCGCGGCAAACGCGCTTCTGGGCCGGGGCTGAGCGGGCCGCGCTATTTCGAGAACAGGACCGGCAGCGTCGCGGTCTCCAGCAACTCGCGGGTCACGGCGCCGACCACGAAATCGTAGAAGGCCGAGTGCCCCAGGGCCCCGGTCACGATCAGGTCGGCGCCGCGCTCGAACGCCTCGCGCGTCAGCACCTCCGTCACGCTGTTGTCGCGGGTCGCGCGCGTCACCGTCTCGGCCCGGTGCCCGTGCCGGTCGAAGGCCTGCGCCAGTTCCGAGGCGGTGGCCAGGCTGTCGCGATAGTCCGGCGCTTCCGTCGATCCGGTGGCGACCGAAAGGATATGCACCGCGGCCCCCGCCTTCAGCAGGGCGAATGCGTCATGGGCGGCGCGCGTCGCCTCGCGGGTATTGCTCCAGCCCAGCAGCGCCGTCTGGCCGATGGGCTTGTCCCAGCCGTCGCGCGGCACCACCAGCACCGGGCGCCCGCTGTCGCGGATCAGCCGCTCGCAGCGTTCGCGCGCGCCCCTCGCATCCTTCGGCGGCTGGGCCGCGATCACCAGGTCGGCCGCGCGCGCGCTTTCCAGCAGCCGGTCGGCCGCCGTCGCCGTCTCGGTCCGGATCAGGCGCCATTCGGTGACGAAATCCTCCACCGCCGTGATCCGCCGGAACACCGCCTCGACCGCCTCGGCCTCCTTCTTCTGCGAGGCGCTGAAATCGGTGAAGGCGGGGGCGGGAACGTGCATCGCGAGTTCGGGGTAGACGACCAGCGACTCCATCAGGTGCAGGCCGATCAGATGCGCCCCGTGGCGCCGCGCCAGCGCCTCGGCCGGCGGCATCGCGGCCCTGGCGCTGGCGGCGTCGGGCAGAAAGACGAGGATCGTTCTTATGGTCATGGGTCTTGCCTTGCATGGGAGGGCCCGGCGGGCCGGGGCACCAGGGGCTCTCAACCCTTGGAAATCTCGATCTTCTGCGTCTTGCTCGCAGCCGTCGCCGGCTTCTCGATCCGCAGGTGCAGGACACCGTTCCTGAAGCTTGCCTTCACCTTGCCCTTTTCGGGGGTGAAGCCCAGCGACACCGACCGGCGAAAGCTGCCGTGGCGGCGTTCGACCAGGGTGTAGTCCTTTTCCTTCTCCTTGCGGTCGATGGTCTTTTCGCCCTTCAGCGTCAGCACGCCATCGGTGATCGACACCTCGATATCCTTTTCCGAGACGCCGGGAATTTCCGCCGTGATCTCCACCGTGCCATCCGCATCGGCGATGTCGAGCGCGGGCACCACGCCGTCGCGCCCGAGGAAGGGCAGGGCATCGCCGCCCGGCATCTCCTGCCGGAACCGGTCGAAGACGCGGTCGATCTCGGACTGGAGCGTCTGGAAGAACGGGGCATCGGCGGCGTTGTGGGCGAAAAGCGAAGGAAGATTGCGGCGTGTCATGGCTCTCTCTCCATTCTGGTCGGGGCAGGGGCCCCTGCACCGCAGGAATAGCGATCCCCGCCGCCGCGGGAATTGATGCGGGTCAATGCCCGGCCCGCGCCCGGGGGTAGGAAGGGGCGAAACCGGACAAGGGGGCCCGCCATGTCTCGCAAGGGGACGGAGACGATCGACCATGCGGCGCAGGTGGCGCATGAATGGGTCAACGAGTTGCAGGCCCGGCTGGAATGGGCCGATCCGGCCGATGTGCTGCGGCTGATGCGGGTGACGCTCGCGGCGCTGCGCGACCGGCTGGGGCCCGAGGAGTCCGCGCAGCTTGCGGCCCAGCTGCCGCTGATGATCCGCGGCCTGTTCTGGGAGGGGTGGAACCCCTCCGGAAAGCCCGTGCTCGACCGCAGCGGCGCGGACTTCATCGCCCAGATCGAACGCCATGTCGGCGAGGTCGCCGAGTATCGCGGCCCCGAGGACATCACCACGGTGTTTCGCACGCTCGAGGCGCATGTCTCGGAAGGCGAGATCGCCGATGTCCGCGCGCGCCTGCCGCAGGCGCTGCGCGCGCTCTGGCCGCAATAGCCGGCCGCGGCCCGGGGTTTCCCGCGGGCCGCGGCGGGGCTCAGTCGCTCTCGGCCAGTTCGAGCAGCCGCCCGGGGTCGCGCACGACCACGGTCTGCGCGCCGCGCAGCTGGATCACACCCAGCGCCCGCAGCCGGCTGAAGGACCGGCACACGGTTTCCGTTGTCAGGCCCAGGAAATCGGCGATGTCGGCGCGGCTCATCGGCAGGCTGATCACCGGCCCCGACGGGCTGCCCACCCCCACCCGCGGCAGCAGCGCGGCCAGGAAGGCGGCGGTCTTCTCGATCGCCGACTTGCGGCCCAGCATCACGAAGTGATCCTGCATGCAACTGATCTCGGCCAGCGCCGCCGAGACGAGCCTGCCGTGCAGCGCCAGGTCCATGGCCGGGTTGTCGAAGGCGCCGGTCCTGTGCACGACGACATCGGCCGGCGCCACGACATCGCATTCCGCGCGGTGCCTTCCATGATCGGGAAACCCCACCATGTCGCCCGGATAGCCGAAGGCGATCACCTGCCGCCGGCCCGCCTCGGTGTAGCGGGTCAGGCGAAGCACGCCGGACAGGATCTCGTAAATGAAATGCGCATGGTCCCCCTCGTGGAAAAGCACCTGGCCTTCGGCAAGATGCCGCTTGACGGCACGGCCTTCGGGCGGGGCGGGCATGCAGGGTGCAGGAAAGGCGGAACTGTTGAACTCGTTAGGAAGCGTCACATACACGATAAAATCCCCCTCATTACCGGTGGAGATCATGCGCCTCGTGTGTCGCGTGCATTCCGACATTTGTGTATCATTATGTAACAAACTGAAATCGCGCCTCACACCGGCCACACAACGCAATGAGCATTTCGGACCACGGGCCGAATTGGGGGCATCAGGGGAAAAACGTGGCGGCGACCCGTGTTCTTGTAGTGGATGACGACGTCAAGGTACGCCGCCTGTTGCGGCAGGCTCTCGAGAGCGAGGGCTTCGCCGTGGTGGAAGCCGCCGATGCCGACGGCGTGGCGGCCGCGTTGGACGCCAGGGAGTTCGACCTCGTCACGCTCGATCTGACGCTCGGCAATGACAACGGCTTCGAGATCGCGCGCGCCATCCGCCGGAAAAGTGCCGTGCCCATCATCATCGTTTCGGCAAAGACCGACCTGATCGACAAGGTGGTGGGGCTGGAGATCGGCGCCGACGACTTCATCACCAAGCCCTTCCACATGCGCGAGGTGGTGGCGCGCGTCCGCGCCGTGCTGCGCCGAAGCCAGACCGCGCCCAGCCCGCCCCCCCTGCGTCTGGTGCCCGCGCAGGCCGGCCCCTGCTACGCCTTCAGCGGCTTCAAGGCCTGGATCGACCGCTTCGAACTCCGCGACCAGCAAGGGCGGGTGGTGGACCTGACCAGCGGCGATTTCCGCCTTCTGCGCGTGTTCCTGGAACATCCCGGCCGGATCCTCTCGCGCGAGCGGATCATGGACCTGCTGAACGGCACCGGGTGGTCGCCGCTCGACCGCACGGTGGACAACCAGGTCGCGCGCCTGCGCAAGAAGATCGAAGAGGATCCGTCGAACCCGCGGCTGATCAAGACCGTGCGCGGGATCGGCTACACCTTCTCCGCCCCCGTGGATCTGTGCTGAGCCCTCAGGCGGACGCCCGCCCCAGCAGGTGATCCAGCCGCGCCGCAAGCTCGATCTGGCGATAGGGCTTGTGCAGGATCTGAAGATCCGCGTCGCCCGCCCGTAAGGGGTTGTGCAATTCCTGCGTGCAGCCGGTCGCAAGCAGCGTGCGCACATGGGGAAAGCGTTCGCGGATGCGTTCGGTCAGCGCAAGGCCCCTTGGCTCCTCTCCGATCACCAGGTCGGTGAGCACCAGCGCGATGTCCGGCCGCGCCCCGAGCAGCGCCAGCGCCTCTTCGGTGTCGGCGGCGCCCAGCGTCGCGTAGCCCAGCGCCTCCAGCCGGGCAAGCGTGGAACGCCGCAATTCCGGCCGGTCCTCGACCACCAGCACCACCTGGCCATCGCCCGCACCCATCCCCGCGGCGGGCTGCGGGGCGATGCGGTTCTGTTCCGCCGCCTCGTCCGCCGGCAGATAAAGGCTGACGGTCGTGCCGACGCCCGGCTCGGAATAGATCGTCGCGTGGCCGCCCGAATGCAGCGCGAAGCCATAGACCGAGGCCAGGCCAAGCCCCATGCCGCCGGTTTTCTGCTTTGTGGTGAACAGCGGCTCGAAGGCGCGCAGCTGCGTCTCCTCGTCCATGCCGATGCCGGTGTCGCAGACGCTGATCCGCACATAGCTGCCCGGCTGGATATCGAGTTCCTGCGCAAGAAAGGCGTCGTCGATCTCGGTGTTCTCGGTCCGGATCATCAGCCGCCCGCCCTCGGGCATCGCCTCCTGCGCGTTCAGCACCAGGTTGATCAGCGCCGAGCGCAGCTGGCTTGCATCCGCCTTGACCGGCCACAGCTCTCCGGCCAGTTGCAGCGTGACGTCGATGTCCGGGCCAAGCGAGCGCCGCATCAGCGCGCTGCCCCGCTCGACGATGGCGTTGATGTCCAGCCTGCGCGGCGCCAGGTTGCGGTGCCGGGAAAAGCCCATCAGGCTGTCGGTCAGGTCCACCCCGGTCTGCGCCGCGTCCAGCGCGTCCTGGATCAGCTCGTTCTCGGCCCCGGGCGGGATCCGCCGCTCCAGCAGTTCCAGGTTGCCGATGATGACCGTCAGCATGTTCTTGAAATCATGGGCCAGCGTGCCCGACAGCCGGCCCACCGACTCCATCCGCCGCGCCCGTTCCAGGGCGCGTTCCACGGCCTTGCGCTGGGTCAGGTCGTGCAGGATGACCACGAAGAGCGGCCCGTCCTCGCAGGTGACGCGGCCCACCGACAGCCCGGCGGAAAAGCGGCTGCCATCCTTGCGCCGCGCCTCCACCTCGGTGCCGGCCGCGCCGAGTATGGTTTCGGCGGGATAACTCTGCATGTCGTGAACCGCGCGCCGGCTGCGGCCGCGCGGGATCAGCAAGGACAGGCTCGCGCCCAGGATTTCCTCGGTCTTGTGCCCGAACATGCGCAGGGTCGCCGCGTTGACACGCAGCATTCGCCCATACCTGTCCGTGACCACCATCGCTTCCGCGGCGGAGTCGAACACCGCGTTCAGAACCGCGGCATCAAGCGTTGCCCCGGTCATATCGGCCCCCCTCCACGACAACGGATCCAGTGTGCCAGAGGTTTCCGACAAATCAACGACAATGCGCCGGTACTCCGCTGCGCAGGGTCTCGGCCATGCCGAGGAAGTGCAGAAGGTCACTCAACGTCACCACCCCCTCCAGCCGACTGCCCCGGGCGACCAGGTATTTCCGGGGTCCGCCCGCAAGGATCCGCTCCAGCAGCGCCCCCGAGGGCATGTCGGGCGGCACGGTATTCTCCTCGGTGCAGGCGACGAAGATGTCGTCCACATGCGTGTCGTCCCAGTGTTCCCGGTCGATGCCGCGCAGCAGCCTGATGTCCACGAAGCCCATCAGCCGCCCCCGTTCGACCACCGGGACGAAGCTGGCCGCGCGGCCCAGCATCACACGGTCTGCCATCTCGCGCAGCGTCTCGCGCGGGTCGGCGGTGATCACGTTGCGGGTCATGAACTGCGACACCATCCGCCCGTCCAGCGCCACCCGCATCTCGATCTGGCGCACCGTGCTTGCGGCGACTGTCGCCAGGAAGAAGCCGATCAGGATCAGCCAGAGCGCATCCACCGAGCCGCCCGCGAACAACGACAGGAACCCCAGCAGGATAAGCCCCCAGGCGATCGCCTGGGAAATCGCCCCCGAGATCCGCGTCGCTTCCCCAGGATTGCCGCGCAGCCGCCACAGGCCGGCGCGCAGGATCCGCCCGCCATCCAGCGGAAAGGCCGGCAACAGGTTGAACAGCGCCAGCACCAGGTTCGCCAGAGACAGGTAGTCCAGCAGCGCCGGCACCGGCGCGGCCAGCCCCGCCCGCCGCGCCAGCGCGGCCGCGGCCGCCATGCCCAGCGCCAGCGCAAGGCTCATCGCGGGCCCGACGGCCGCGATGCGGAATTCCGCGCCCGGCGTCCCCGGCTCGGATTTCAGTTCCGCCACGCCGCCGAACAGGAACAGCGTGATGCCCCCCACCGTGACCCCGTTCTGCCGCGCGACAAGCGCGTGGGCCAACTCGTGCAGCACCAGGCTGCCGAACAGGCCCAGCATGGCAAGCACGCCGATCCAGACATAGTCCCAGCGCCCGAGCCCCGGCAGGGCGTCGGGGAAATACCGTTGCGAAAGGCTCCAGACCACCAGTGCCGCGACGAGGAACCAGCTGGGGCTGAGATTGATGCGCAGCCCGAAGAGGTTCACGAAATGAAGTCCGGTCTTAGCCACGATGCCCCCCCGGCGCATCTCCCCGGGGCAGACTCTAGGCGGCGCCGGACCCCTTTCCTTGACGATTCTCAATCCTCTCGCGGCGGTCACGCGCCGCGCCGCGCGGCACTCAGCAGCAATGCCGCCATCAGGGCCTGTGCCGGATGCGTGCCCTTGCCCACGCCGATGCTCTCGTCGTCGTCGCGCAAGCCCACCTCGCGCAGGGTGCAGGTCCAGCGCCCGCCCGGCCCATGCGCGGTGCCGCTCAGCCGCACCTGCCAGCCCGGCAGCGCCAGGTCGATCAGCCGCAGCACGGCATCCGTCCCCGCCGCGCCATCGGCCCGCAGCGCCTCCAGCAGCCCGCGCCCGGCAAAGATCTCGTCCAGCGCATGCGCGGCCTCCCGCGCGAGGTGCGCGTCAAGGGCATCGGCCGCCTCGATCCGTTCCGCCAGCGCGGCAAGTTTCCTGTCTTCCATCGGCGCGGTCCCGTCCCTCGTTGAAGCCTGTCCCGAGCCTGTGCCGATCCGCCGTCCCCGGCCTTGACCGAGATCAAGGGACATCCCCCCGCCCGGGCGTCAAATGGGGGCCTGTGCCGGTCGGGGGGAAACCATGCGCGACGTCATCTGGTTCGAGGATCTGTCGCGGGCCGATGTCGCCCTTGTCGGCGGCAAGAACGCCTCGCTCGGCGAGATGGTCGCGCGGCTGGGGCCGCAGGGCATCGACGTGCCGCCGGGCTTTGCCACCACCGCCGACGCCTACCGCGCCTTTCTGGGCGCGAACGCCCTCGACACCACCATCGCCGCCCATATGGACGCGCTCGAGACCGGCAGCGCCACGCTGGCCGAGACGGGGGCCGCCCTGCGCGCGGTCATCGCCGCGGGCCGCTTTCCCGCATCGCTGGAACGCGCGATCCTCGACGCCTATGGGGAACTCGGCCGCCGCACCGGGACCGACACGCCCCCCGTCGCCGTCCGCTCTTCCGCCACCGCCGAGGATCTGCCCGACGCCAGCTTCGCCGGCCAGCAGGAGACGTTCCTCAATGTCCGCGGCCCTGACGCGCTGCTGGATGCCTGCCGCCGCTGCTTTGCCTCGCTCTTCACCGACCGCGCGATCAGCTACCGCGCCGCCAGGGGCTTCGCCCATGACCAGGTCGCGCTGTCGGTGGGCGTGCAACTCATGGTGCGCGCCGATCTGGGCGGCTCGGGCGTCATGTTCTCGATCGACACCGAAAGCGGCTTTCCCCGCGCGGTGCTGATCAACGCCGCCTGGGGCCTGGGCGAGAACGTGGTGCAGGGCACGGTGGACCCCGACGAATACGAGGTGTTCAAGCCCTTCCTCGACCGCCCCGGCGTGGTGCCGATCCTGGAAAAACGGCTGGGCGCCAAGGACCGCAAGCTGGTCTATGCAGGCGCGACCGGGGGCGCGACCGTGAACATCCCCACCCCCCCCGAGGAGCGCGCGCGCTTCGTCCTGTCCGACGACGAGATCCTGGCGCTTGCCCGCATGGCCTGCACCATCGAGACGCATTACGGCCAGCCGATGGACATGGAATGGGCCCGCGACGGGGAAACCGGGCGGCTCTGGATCGTGCAGGCCCGGCCCGAAACGGTGCAGTCGCGCGCCGATGCCGGCGTGATCCGCAGCTACAGCGTGCGCAATGCGGGGCCGGTGCTGCTCACCGGGCTCAGCGTGGGCGCGGCGGCCGTCGCGGGCCGGGTCTGCCGGATCGAAAGCGCCCGCGACATCGGCCGTTTCGTCGATGGCGCGATCCTTGTCACCGCCAACACCGACCCCGACTGGGTGCCCATCATGAAGCGCGCCACCGCCATCGTGACCGATCACGGCGGGCGCACCTCGCATGCCGCCATCGTCAGCCGCGAGCTGGGCCTGCCCGCCATCGTCGGCACCGGCAACGCGACGGCGCTTCTGAGCGACGGGCAGGAAGTCACCGTCTCCTGCGCCGAAGGCGAGGAAGGCACCGTCCACGAGGGCCTGGCCGAGATCGCGACCGAGGAAGTCAGCCTTTCCGACCTGCCGCAGACCCGCACCAGGGTGATGCTCAACCTCGCCAACCCGGCCGCCGCCCTGCGCTGGTGGCGACTGCCTGCCGACGGGGTGGGGCTGGCGCGGATGGAATTCGTCGTCTCGAACGCCGTGCGGGTCCACCCGATGGCGCTGGTCCGTTTCGACGACCTGACGGACCAGGCGGCAAAGGCCGAGATCGCGGCGCTGACCGCCGGCCATGCCGATCGGGGCGCGTATTTCGTGGACCGCCTCGCGCGCGGGCTGTCGCGCATCGCCGCCGTCTGCCACCCGCATCCCGTGATCGTGCGGATGAGCGACTTCAAGTCCAACGAATATGCCGACCTGCTGGGCGGCCGCGCCTTCGAACCGGTCGAGGAAAACCCGATGATCGGCTTTCGCGGCGCCAGCCGCTACTACTCCCCCGCCTACCGCGAGGGCTTCGCGCTGGAATGCCGCGCGATCCGCCGCCTGCGCGAGGAGATGGGCTTCGACAACGTGGTGGTGATGATCCCCTTCTGCCGTTCCCCGGCCGAGGCCGACCGCGTGCTTGGCGTCATGGCCGAGAACGGCCTCCGGCGCGGCGAGAACGGGCTTCAGGTCCATGTCATGTGCGAGATCCCCTCGAACGTGATCCTGGCCGAAAGCTTCGCCGCGCGCTTCGACGGGTTTTCCATCGGCTCGAACGACCTGACGCAGCTTGTGCTGGGCGTGGACCGCGACAGCGAGGCGCTGGCGGGGCTGTTCGACGAGAACGACCCGGCGGTGCTGTGGATGATCGGCGAGGTGATCCGCCGCGCCCATGCCACCGGATCGAAGGTGGGGCTTTGCGGGCAGGCGCCCAGCAACGACCCCGGCTTCGCCCGGCGGCTGGTGGAATTCGGGATCGACTCGATCTCGGTCACGCCCGACAGCTTCGCCGCCGTGAAGCGCAACGTCGCCGCGGCCGAGGCCGCCCGCCCCCGCAAGGCCTGAGCCGATGCGCCAAGCGCCGCCGCCATCTTGTGGCAACGCGGCCAGACCCGCGCGATCCGGGCCGCCACGCCTCGGGACAGGCCCCGCTCATTCCTTCACATAGGGCTTGCCATCCGCCGCCGGCGGCCGCGCCCGGCCGACAAGGCCCGCGACCACGATGATCGTCGCCACATAGGGCGCCATCGCCAGGAATTCCGACGGGATCGGCGTGCCCAGCAGCGCCAGCTTCTGCTGCAGGCTGTCGGCAAAGCCGAAGACCAGTGCTGCGGCCAGCGCGCCCACCGGGTGCCAGCGCCCGAAGATCATCGCCGCCAGCCCGATATAGCCGCGCCCGCCGGTCATCCCCTCGTCGAAGCGCCCGACCGATCCCAGCGTGAACCACGCGCCCCCGAAGCCCGCCACCATCCCGGCCATCGTGACATGCACATAGCGCGTGCGGTAGACATCGATCCCCAGCGTGTCGGCGGCGCGGGGATGCTCGCCCACCGCGCGGGCGCGCAGCCCGTGGCGGGTGTGGAACAGGTACCAGGTGGACACCGCCACCATCACCGCCGCGCCATAGACGAACAGGTTCTGCCGGAACAGCACCGGCCCCAGCACCGGCAGGTCCGACAGCAGGGGTATCGCGATGGGCCGGAACACCGGCGCGTTGTTCAGATGCCGGTATTCCTGGAACACCTGGCTCGACGCATAGGATGTCAGCCCCAGCACCAGCAGGTTGATCACCACGCCGGCGATGATCTGGTCCATCCGGTAGGTGACCACCAGCGCCGCCAGCAGGAAGCCGAACGCGCCGCCCACCGCCACCGCCGCGACCAGCCCGCTCCAGCCGCCCAGCACGGATCCGATCAGCGCCCCCGTGAAGGCGCCCGCCAGCAGCATCCCCTCGATGGCGATGTTGACCACCGCCACCCGCTCCGACAGCACGCCCGCAAGCCCGCCCAGCGCGATGGGGACCGCGCGGACGACCGTCGCCTGCAACATCCCCGTCAGCGAGAACGCCTTGCCGGCCGTCGCCCACACCAGGAACGCCGCCACCGCCAGCGCCAGGCCTATCCCCAGGCTCAGCCCCGTCCAGCGCCCGCCGCCGCGCAGGAACTGCCGCGCGCCCAGGAAGGCCAGCACGCCCGCCGCCACCCAGGCGAAGGACAGGGCGGGCACCACCAGGTCCGGCAGCGCCCAGGGGTCGGTGGGACGCGACAGCCGGAAGGTGGCCGCCCCCTCCAGCCCCGGGGCGAAGACCAGCGCCACCAGCACGGCAAGGCCGATCAGCGCCATGCCCGCCACCCGCGCCCCGCGCGCCTGCGCCGGCAGCAGGGGGGCCTCGGCGACCGGCGCCAGCCCCGGCTCGCGCGCGATGCTCATGCCCCGCCCCCCGTCCGTCCGCGGGAAAAGCCCCAGGGAAACAGCGCCCGCACCAGCAGGGGCGCCGCGATGAAGACGATGATCAGCGCCTGGATGATCGCGATCAGGTCGATGCTGACGCCCGCATCCACCTGCATCTGCCGCCCCCCGGCCTCCAGCGCACCGAACAGAAGCGCCGCCACCAGCACACCCCAGGGATGCGATCGGCCCAGCAGCGCCACCGCGATCGCGTCGAATCCGATCCCGGCCGAAAACCCCGGCGAGGCGCGGCCCAGCACGCCCGTCACCTGGTTCGCCCCCGCAAGCCCCGCCAATGCGCCCGCGAGCGCCATCGCCACCACGATCACCACGCCCGCGCGGATCCCGGCATAGCGCGCCGCGTCCGGGTTCTCGCCGCTGGCGCGGAACTCGAAGCCCAGCCGGGTGCGGAACAGCAGCCACTGCGCCAGCGCCACCGCGCCCAGCGCCACGAAGATGCCCGCATGCACCCGCAGGTTCGCGTCCAGCCCCGACAGCAGTCGCGGCAGCTCGGCCGCGTCCGGCACCGACCTGGAGATCGGGTCCGCCCGCCCCTCGCGCTGGAAAAAGGGCTGGCGCAGCATGTAATCGACCAGCCGGTAGGCGATCAGGTTCAGCATGATGGTGGAAATCACCTCGTGCGCCCCGGTCGCGACCCTCAGCCAGCCGGCGATCCCGGCGTAAAGCGCCCCCGCCAGCGCCCCCGCCAGCAGGCAGCCCGGCACGAGCATCAGCGCGGGCCCGCCCGGCCAGGCGATCCCCAGCGCGACGGCCGCCATGCCGCCCATCAGCACCTGCCCCTCGGCCCCGATGTTGAACAGCCCCGCCCTGAACCCCAGCGCCAGCCCCAGCCCCGCCAGCACCAGCGGAACCGCCGCGGTCAGCGTCTCGGACAGCGCGTTGAGCGACCCGACGGACCCCACCGCCAGCGCCACATAGGACCGCCCGATGGTCGGCAGGTCCACGCCGGTGGCCAGCATGGTCAGCGCGCCCAGGAGCAGCGCCACCGCCACGGCAAAGACCGGCACCACCACCAGGTCCTCGACCGCCGCCCGTCCGGGGGCGGCGCGCGCCATCAGTGCCGCCATCGCGGTGTCGCGCGCCTCGCTCATGCCGCGTCCCCGATCCCCGCGCCGGCCATGGCCAGCCCCACCGCGTTGCGGTCGATGGGCCCGTCGCCTGCGTCGAAGGCGGCCACGATCCGGCCCTGGAACATCACCAGCACCCGGTCCGACAGGCCCAGGATCTCGTCCAGTTCCGAGGACACGATCAGCACCCCGTCGCCCTCGTCGCGGGCCGCGACCAGCCGCTTGTGGATGTATTCGATGGACCCCACGTCCAGCCCCCGCGTGGGCTGCGCCGCGATCACCAGCCGGGTGTCCCGGCTCAGCTCGCGCGCCACCACCAGCTTCTGCTGGTTGCCCCCCGACAGATGCCCCGCAGGCTGATGCACCGAGGGCGTGCGCACGTCGAAATCCAGCGCCATGCGCGCCGCCGCCCGTTCCACGTCCGGCCAGCGGATCGCCGGGCCGCGCCCGTACTCCGCGCCGTAATAGCTGTCGAGCACCATGTTCTCGGCCACGGTGAACTTCGCGATCATGCCGCTTTTCTGGCGGTCCTCGGGGATATGCGCGATGCCCATGCGGTGCCGCGCCCGGACCGAGGCGTGGGTGATGTCCTGCCCGTCGAAGCGCACGGATCCCGCCGCCACCGGCGCAAGCCCGGTCAGCGCCTCGACCAGCGCCGACTGCCCGTTGCCCTGCACGCCGGCTATGCCCAGGATCTCTCCCGAACGCAGCGTCAGGTCGATGCCTTGCAGCGCCTGCGCGCCACCCTCGCGCAGCACCCGCAGCCCCTCCACCTCCAGGATCGGGGCGGCGGGTCGCGCCGGGGCCTTGTCCACCTCGAAACGCACCGGGCGGCCCACCATCATCTCGGCCAGCGTCGCGGGGTCCGCGTCGCCTGGGTCCGCCTCGCCCACGATGCGGCCGCGGCGCAGCACCGCGATGTGGTCGGCGATGGCGCGGATCTCGTGCAGCTTGTGGGTGATGAAGACCAGCGCCTTGCCGGCATCACGCAGGGATCGCACGATGCGGAAGAACTCTTCCACTTCCTGCGGGGTCAGCACGGCGGTGGGCTCGTCAAGGATCAGCACCTGGGCCGAGCGGAACAGCACCTTGATGATCTCCACCCGCTGCTGGATGCCCACGGGAAGCGTCTCGATCCGGGCGTCGGGGTCCACCGCCAGGCCATACTCCTGCCCGATCCGCCGCACTTCCGCGCGGGCGCGGGGCAGGTCCAGCCGGTCGAGCCGTCCCACCGGCTCCACCCCCAGCACCACGTTCTCGGCCACGGTGAACACCGGCACCAGCATGAAATGCTGATGCACCATGCCGATCCCGGCGGCGATGGCGTCGCCCGGCCCGCGAAAGCGTACCGGGCGCCCGTCGATCAGGATTTCCCCGGCATCCGGGGCATGAAGCCCGCACAGCACGTTCATCAACGTGGACTTGCCCGCGCCGTTCTCGCCCAGAAGCCCCAGCACCTGACCGGGCCGGATCCGCAGCGACACATCCTCGTTCGCCGTCACCGGGCCGAAGCGCTTGGTGATGGCGCTGAGTTCGACCTTCACGGGTGGGGCCTCAGCCGCCGACGCGGATCGTGCCGTCCACGATGCCCTGCCGGATCGCCTCCAGCTCGGCCTTCAGCTCGGCGGGCACCGCGTCCTCGAAGGCGTGGAAGGGGGCGATGTCCACGCCGCCATTGCCGATCGTCCCGGTGATGACGCCGCCCTCGAAACTGCCGTCCATCCCGGCCTGGATCACCGCCTTCACGGTCGCGTCCATCCGCTTCATGATCGAGGTCAGGTACACATGCGCCTTTTCCGGGTCGGTCAGGGTCAGGTCCGCATCCACGCCGATGATCTTCAGCGCATCGGTGCCCAGCTCGTCCGCCAGCGCCGCCGAGCCGAGGCCGACCGGCCCCGCCACGGGAAGCACGATGTCGGCCCCCTCGTCATACAGGTTCTGCGCAAAGGCCCGCCCGTCGTCGAGACTGTCGAAATTGTTGGTGAACAGCCCCTCGCGGGTGTCGGGGTTCCAGCCCAGCACCATCACCTCGGTGCCCTTCTGGGCGTTGTGATACATCGCGCCGCGATGGAAGCCGTCCATGAAGATGGTCACGGGCGGGATGTTGATGCCGCCGAACACGCCCAGCGTGCCGGTCTGCGTCATCCCCGCGGCAAGATATCCCGCAAGGAACGCCGCCTGGTCGGTGGCATAGACCTGCCCCAGCACGTTCGGGATCGGCGGATCATAGGCATAGTCCACGATCGAGAATTCCTGGTCGGGGTTCGCCTCGGCCGCCGCCTTGGTCGCGTCCCCCAAAAGGAAACCCACGGTGATGATGATGTCGCAGCTTCCGCCCAGAAGCGAGTTGATGTTGGCCTCGTAATCCGTCTCGGCCTGTGACTCGAGGAAGCGGCCGCTCACGCCCAGCCCGGCCATCGCGTCCTGCACGCCCTTCCAGGCGGTCTGGTTGAAGCTGTTGTCGTCGATGCCGCCGGTATCCGTCACCTGGCAGGCGGTAAAGGCGGATGCCGCGCCCGGCCCCAGGGCCAGCGCCGCCGCGATCAGGCCCGCGCCAAGCGGACATAGGTGTCTGGACATGGTCCCGGTCTCCAAGGCCAAGGGGGGCGCCGCGCAGGGCGCCGACCGTGTCAGCCTAGGATCGCGGCCCCGCCGGGGGCTGATTTATGTCAACGCGTTCAGCGCTTCAGCGTCTCGGGGACGCGGCCGCCCACCGCCTCCGAGATGGTGCGCGCCGCGACCCGCACCAGCGCGCCGAAGCCGTCGACCGCGGCATCGTCCATCCGCGCCGCCGGGCCCGAGATCGACACCCCCGCCACCGGCTCGCCGAAGGCGTTGAAGATCGGCGCCGCGATGCAGCGCATCCCCGGCGTGCGCTCCTCGTTGTCGAGGCTGACGCCGCGCATCCGGATCCGCGCCAGATCCTCCAGCAGCGCCGCCTCGTCGGTCAGGGTCGAGGGCGTGAACCCCTCCAGCACCCGCCCCTGCAACCATTGCCGCAGCCGCGGCGCGTCATAGAAGGCAAGCAGCGCCTTGCCGATCCCCGAGGCATGCATCGGGCTTTGCGTGCCGGGCGGAAAGAACGCCCGGATCGAGGCATGCGTCTCCACCTGGCTCACGAACAGCACCATGTCGGCCCGCTCGACGCCCAGGTTGGCGGTCTCGCCGGTTTCCTGCATCAGCTGGCGCAGGATCGGGCGCGAGCGGTCCACCACCGACGTGCGCCGCAGGAAGGCCGACCCGATCCGGTAGGCGCCCGGGCCCACATGCCAGTGCTGCTCGGCCTCGTCGAATTCGCAGATCCCGTGCAGCTGAAGCGTGGTCAGCACCCGGTAGACGGTCGCCGGCGACTGGTCCAGCGCGTCGGCCAGCGCCGACAGCGCGATCCCCTCGTGGCGCGACAGCGCCTCCAGCACCACCATCGCCCGGTCAAGCGCGCGGATCGTGTTCTGCTCGGTCCGGTCGTCGAATGCCTTGGGCCGTCCGCGCTGGCGGCGAACGGGTTCTGACGGGGAATCCGGCATCGAAAGGCCCTCTCTGGCTGGCAGAAAAATCTCACGATGAAAAAGTAAGTCGCGTGGTGAAAAAAACAAGTCATTGCAAACACGACAGAATTCGATTTTTTCACTATATGAAAAATCATTACAAAAAAATTGCCGGGACTCGGGTCGAACCCTATGTTCCCCCCCAAAGCCCACGGAGGAACGCCCATGCCCACGCAGAACCCCGTCTTCATTCCGGGACCGACCAACATCCCCGACCGCCTGCGCAAGGCTTGCGACATGGCGACCATCGACCACCGCTCGCCCGACTTCCGGGCCATCTTCGAACCGGCCATTGCCGGCGTGAAGAAGGTGCTCGGCACCAGGACCGGAGAGATCATCCTCTTTCCCGCCACCGGCACCGGCGGCTGGGAGGCGGCGATCTCCAACACCCTCTCGCCCGGCGAGACGGTTCTCGCCGCCCGCCACGGCATGTTCTCGCACCGCTGGATCGACATGTGCACCCGCCACGGCCTCGACATGCAGGTGATCGAGGCGCCCTGGGGCGCGGGCGTCCCCGTCGCCGCCTACGCAGAGGCGCTGACCGCCGACACCGGCCACCGGATCAAGGCCGTCCTCGTCACCCATAACGAAACCGCGACCGGCGTGCGCAGCGACATCGCCGCGGTCCGCCGCGCGCTCGATGCCGCGAAGCACCCGGCGCTGCTGCTGGTCGATGGCGTCAGCTCCATCGGCTCCATGCCCTTCGAGATGGACGCCTGGGGCGTCGATATCGCCATAGCGGGCTCCCAGAAGGGCTTCATGCTGCCCGCGGGCCTGTCGATCCTCGGCATCTCCCAGAAGGCCATCGCCGCGATGGAAGCGGCGAAACTGCCGCGCACCTTCTTCGATTTCCGCGACATGCTGGCCAGCTACAAGACCGGCGGCTATCCCTACACGCCGCCCGTGGGCCTCATCAACGGGCTCGCCACCTCGGTCGAGATGCTGATGGAAGAGGGGCTCGACAACGTCTATGCCCGCCACGCCCGCATCGCCGAAGGGGTGCGCCGCGCGGTCGCGGCCTGGGGCCTGAAGCCCTGCGCGCAGTCGCCCGACCTCTATTCCGAAACCGTCACCGCCATCGTGGTCCCGCAGGGCTTCAACGGCACCGACATCGTGACCCATGCCGCCCGGACCTACCAGGTCGCCTTCGGCGTGGGCCTCGGCCAGGTCGCGGGCAAGGTGTTCCGCATCGGCCACCTGGGCATGCTGACCGACGTGCTGATGCTCTCGGGCATCGCCACCGCCGAAATGGCCATGGCCGACCTCGGGTTGCCGGTCAAGCTCGGCTCGGGCGTCGCGGCGGCGCAGGACTTCTATCGCAGCAACGGGGGGGCCGCCCGCGTGGCGGCGGAGTGAAAGGATGAAGGACATGGCACCGGACTACATCCCGACCCTCGACGACGTGATCGCCGCGCACGAGCGGATCAAGCCGCATATCCACCGCACGCCGGTCCTGACCTCGAGCTATTTCAACCAGCTCACCGGGGCGGAACTGTTCTTCAAGTGCGAGAACTTCCAGAAGGCCGGCGCCTTCAAGGTGCGCGGCGCCTGCAACGCGGTGTTCGGCCTGACCGACGAGCAGGCGGCAAGGGGCGTGGCGACCCATTCCTCGGGCAACCACGCGCTCTCGCTGTCCTACGCGGCCGGGCGGCGCGGCATTCCCTGCCATGTCGTCATGCCCCGGACCGCGCCCCAGGCCAAGAAGGATGCGGTGATCGGCTATGGCGGCCAGATCACCGAATGCGAACCCTCGACCACCTCGCGCGAGGCGGTCTTCGCCGAGGTGCAGGCCCGCACCGGGGCCGAATTCGTCCACCCCTACAACGACCCGCGCGTGGTCGCGGGGCAGGGCACCTGCTCGCGCGAGCTGAACGAGCAGGTCGAGGGGCTGGATGCCGTGATCGCCCCCGTCGGTGGCGGCGGCATGATCTCGGGCACCTGCCTGACGCTGTCCAACATCGCGCCGCATGTCGAGATCTATGCCGCCGAACCCGAACAGGCCGACGACGCCTATCGCAGCTTCAAGGCGGGCCACATCATCGCCGACGACGCGCCCGACACCGTTGCCGACGGTCTGAAGGTGCCGCTCAAGGACCTGACCTGGCATTTCGTCCGCAACCACGTCACCGACATCCTGACCGCGTCCGAGGACGAGATCGTGGACGCCATGAAACTGACCTGGGCCCGCATGAAGATCGTGATGGAACCCAGCTGCGCCGTGCCGCTGGCCACCATCCTCAAGAACCCCGAGGTGTTCCGTGGCAAGCGCGTCGGCGTGATCGTCACCGGGGGCAATGTCGATCTGGACAAGCTGCCCTGGTTCAAGAACTGACCCGATAAAGCCCGACCCCATAAAGCCCGACAAGGAGGATTATCCATGAACGCTCCCGCCAAGTTCGACGACCTCGAAGTGGGCTTCGACATCCCCGCATCCGTGGGCATGGCCGAGGCCGATATCCAGACCCCCTGCCTGGTGGTCGATCTCGACGCCTTCGAGAAGAACGTCAGGACCATGCGCGACTTCTGCCGCCAGATGGGCGTGCGCCACCGCGTGCATGGCAAGATGCACAAGTCCGTCGATGTCGCCCGCTACCAGATCGAACATGGCGACGCCGTCGGCGTCTGCTGCCAGAAGGTGTCCGAGGCCGAGGTCTTTGCCCGCGGCGGCGTCAAGGACGTGCTGGTGTCGAACCAGGTCCGCGACCCGGCCAAGATCGACCGCCTCGCCCGCATGCCCAGGCTGGGCGCGCGCACCATCGTCTGCGTGGACGACATCGCCAACGTGGCCGACCTGTCGGCGGCGGCGGTGAAGCACGGCACCACCATCGAATGCCTGGTGGAAATCGACTGCGGCGCGGGCCGCTGCGGCGTCACCTACGGCCAGCCGGTCGTGGATCTCGCCAGGGCGATCGACGCGGCGCCGGGGCTGAAGTTCTCGGGCATCCAGGCCTACCAGGGCGCGATGCAGCACATGAAGGACTATGACGAGCGCAAGGCCAAGATCGACATCGCCGTCGACATGGTCCGCACCTCGGTCGACATGCTCAAGGCCGAGGGGCTGGACTGCGCCATCGTCGGCGGCGGCGGCACCGGCTCCTACTATTTCGAGGGCAATTCCGGCGTCTACAACGAGTTGCAGTGCGGCTCCTACGCCTTCATGGATGCCGATTACCAGCGCATCAACGACAAGAACGGCAAGCCGATCTCGGAATTCGTCAACGCGCTCTTCATCCTGACCAGCGTGATGAGCCATGTGAAGCCCGACCGCGCGATCTGCGACGCGGGCCTCAAGGCGCAGTCGGTGGACAGCGGCCTGCCCTACATCTTCGGGCGCAGCGATGTCGAATACATCAAGTGCTCGGACGAGCATGGGGTCATCTCCGACCCGCAGGGCGTGCTCAAGGTCAACGAAAAGCTGAAGCTGGTGCCGGGCCATTGCGACCCGACCTGCAACGTCCACGACTGGTATGTGGGCGTGCGCAACGGCAAGGTCGAAGTCCTCTGGCCCGTCTCGGCCCGCGGCAAGGCCTACTGACGCCTCCCCGGCCGGGCGCAAACCCACGCGCCCGGCCATTTCCCGACACGCCCGGGCGCGGCCACAGCGCCCGGCCACACCCCCAACGACAGAAGGCGGCCCCATGCCGCCCAAGGCAGGGAGCGCCCATGCACATCGTCCCCGAAGCCCGCATCGCCGAGCTTGTCACCGCCGAGGCCGCCTTCACCGCGGTCGAGTCCGTCTTTGCCGCCATGGCCTCCGGCGCCGCCTACAACTTTCCGGTGGTGCGCGAGGCGCTGGGCCACGAGGATGCGCTCTACGGCTTCAAGGGCGGCTTCGACCGCTCGGGCGGCGCGCTGGGCCTCAAGGCGGGGGGCTACTGGCCCCACAACCTGGAACGCCGCGGGCTCATCAACCACCAGTCCACCGTCTTCCTCTTCGACCCGGACACCGGCCGCCCCACGGCGATGGTGGGCGGCAACCTGCTGACCGCGCTGCGCACCGCCGCCGCCTCTTCCGTCTCGATCCGCCACCTCGCCCGCCCCGACGCCCGCGTCCTCGGCATCATCGGCGCCGGCCACCAGTCGCATTTCCAGCTGCGCGCCGCAGCCGCCCAGCGCCCCTTCGACAAGGTGATCGCCTGGAACTACCACCCCGAGATGCTGCCCAGGCTGGGCGAGACCGCCACCGCCCTCGGCCTCCCGTTCGAGGCGGTCAGCCTGGAACGGCTCGGCGCCGAGGCCGACGTCATCATCACCATCACCTCCGCCTTTTCGCCCTCGCTGATGGACGCCCATGTCCGCCCCGGCACGCATCTCGCCTGCATGGGCACCGACACCAGGGGCAAGCAGGAGGTGGAGGCGACCCTTCTCGCCCGCGCCACCGTCTTCACGGACGAGATCGCCCAGTCCACCAGCCTTGGCGAGGCGCAGCACGCCATCGCCCAGGGCCTGATCACGCAGGACGCCATCACCCCCATCGGCGCCGTCATCAACGGCACCCATGCGGGCCGCACGAGCGAGGGGCAGATCACCCTTTTCGACGGCACCGGCGTGGGCCTTCAGGACCTGGCCGTGGCGCAGGCCGCGGTGGCCGCCGCCATCGCGCAGGGCATCGCCATCGAGGTTTCGGTCTGAAATCGGCCTGAAAACCGCCCCCGGGGCCGCTCTGGACGCGCTCGGGGGGGCGGGGGGGTTTACATCCCACCGATCGACCTTACGGTAAGGGGGAACCCCGGAGCACCCGCGCAGACACGCGGCCTCCCGACCCTTCCCATCCCATCAGGAGAAAACCATGAGCGAAGTCGCAGTCGGCGATACCGTCCGCATTCATTATACCGGCACCCTGTCCGACGGCACGGTGTTCGACAGCTCCGAGGGCCGCGCGCCGCTGGAATTCGCGGTAGGCTCCGGCCAGATCATCCCCGGCCTCGACCGCGCGCTGCCCGGCATGAGCGTGGGCGAGAAGAAGACCGTCGAGGTGCCGGCCGAGGAAGCCTATGGCCCGCTCAACCCCGACGCCCGCCAGTCCGTCCCCCGCGACAACATCCCCGCCGACATCCCGCTGGAGCCGGGCACCCAACTCCAGATGCAGACGCCGCAGGGCCAGGTCGTCCCGGTGACGGTGGTCGAGGTGGACGAGGCCGCGGTGACCCTCGACGCCAACCACCCGCTCGCCGGCAAGGACCTGACCTTCGCCATCGAACTGGTGGAGATCGCCTGAGCCATCAGGCGCTAGGAGAGACGGGCGGCCCCTGCCTCGGGAGAGGTGGGGGCGTTGTCTAAGACTTGCTGATATGGCAACCAAGAATTATATTTTACGGGGGGTAGTGCGAAGGAAGAAGGGTTGATGACGGAAAAAAATTCCGGTGTTCGTTTTTCTTTTAATTACATAAATTATCCAGAGCTTCTTGAAGACAGTGAAAGGATGCGAAGGCGTCTTGGCGCACATATATATTCGATATTTTCATTCTGGATGGGTATAAAGAGTGTAGATTTGCGCCCGCTTAGAGATATTATAGAGTACAGAATGGGCATATCGTTGCCTACTTACAAGGCTAGCGAGCGAAGTTATTGGGTGGAACAGGTTTGTAAATTAGGCTTGGGCGATGTTCTTGATCTGATAACCATCGTGCATGATGATATATGTTTTAAAGAGAAGAATAATTACATCAGAGTTGGCGCGAGAGAAGCGTTCCTCGAAGGCGTAAGCCGAATTTTTGAGGAGGAAAGAGTTCGATACCGCGTGGACAAACTAGGAGGAGTGCATTTTTCTGTTGATGCTGCTTTTGAGCAAGTTCGTGTATCGGCGATACGGGCTTTAAGTACAGATAGATATGATAGCGTTCTTCAATACCTAAATCAATCCTATAAAAGTTTGGATTGTGTCCCTTTAGATACAAAGGGGTCAATAAGAAGCATATTTTATGCGAACGAAATTCTTTTTAAATATATCTTTCCAAGGGCAATAAGGCTGGGTTCTTCTGAGGTCGAAAAAAATCTTCGGCCTATTGTAAACAAAAAATATTCTGGGCTAAAGCCGGACAACAAGGTAGCTCAGAGCCAAGTGTCTCAGTATAAAGAGTGGGTCGAGGGCGCGCACAATTATCGGCATGAACAAGGTGAGGGGTCTCAGCCGGACGCCCCAGTTGAGATCGCTGTCCACTATGTTTCCTCAGGGGCTGCGTGGCTTCGCTGGCTACAACAGTTTGATTTAGTTGATTAGCTTTGAGCTACCTATGATGGTGGATTTCGGAAGCTACCCACCCCCCTTGCCACCCATCCCCCCAGCCCCTTATCCCTTCCCCGGTAATCCCCCACCGGAGGCCCCATGATCGATCTCTACACCTGGACCACGCCGAACGGCCGCAAGGTCTCGATCCTGCTCGAGGAGCTGGGCGTGCCCTATGCCGCCCACCCCATCGACATAGGCAAGGACGAACAGTTCGCCCCCGACTTCCTGGCCATCGCCCCCAACAACAAGATCCCCGCCATCGTCGACCGGGAAACCGGCCAGACCCTGATGGAGTCGGGCGCGATCCTGCTCTACCTGGCCGAGAAATACGGCCGCTTCCTGCCCGAAGGCGCGGGCCGCTGGCGGGCGATCGAATGGCTGATGTGGCAGATGGGCGGGGCCGGGCCGATCCTGGGCCAGGTGCATCACTTCGTGAAGTACAACCCCGGCAAGGCGCCCTATGCCGAGGAACGTTTCTCGACCGAGGCCCGCCGCCTCTACCGCGTGCTGAACGACCGGCTTTCGGGGCGCGATTTCGTCGCCGGCGACTATTCCATCGCCGACATGGCGATCTGGCCCTGGATCTCGCGCTTCGAGTGGCAGCAGATCGACCTGTCGGACTTCCCCAATGTCCGCGACTGGTACCTGCGCATAGCCCAACGCCCCGCCGTGCAGCGCGGCTATCACGTCCCGAAACACGTCTCCGACATCCCGATGCCGTGACGCCCTAGCGTTTCGAGGAAATGATCCCGGTGGCGAACCCGCCCCGGGACAATTCCCCGAACAGGCGCTGGTGCTCGATCTTGGGGCAGCGGTCCATGACGACCGTCAGCCCGGCCGCCCGCGCGCGTTCGGCGGCCGCCTCGTCCACCACGCCGATCTGCATCCAGACGGTTTTCAGGTCGGGCAGGGCGGCCATGGCTTCGTCCACCACCGCGCCCGCCTCTTCGGACCGGCGGAAGATATCCACCATGTCCACCCGCGTCCCGGGCGCGATGTCCGACAGCCGCGCCACCGCGACCTCGCCGAACAGCGTCTGCCCGGCAAGGCCGGGGTTGACCGGGATCACCCGGTAGCCGCGCAGGCTCAGGTAGCGGGCGACGTAATGCGACGGGCGCACCGGGTTCGCCGACACGCCCACCGCCGCGACGGTCCGCGTTCCGGTCAGGATCTGGCGCAGTTCCGCGTCGCTGTGCGTGGTCATCGGTGTCCCCCCGCGTATGGCAAAGTGCCATACACTTGCCATACGTTTTCCAGACGCATGTCAGACACGAAAAAAGACCCGGGACAAGCCCGGGTCAAGGTATGGAACGAGGGACAAAAAGACCGGGCGCGTCGTTACCATAACGCCCGATGACCGGCATTTAGGGCCTGTTGACGTATCGGCAAGGGCTGGCCGAAAACTGTGTCGCAACTTCACAAATCCTTGAGCGTGGGCCAGTTTTCCTCGGCCTTCGCGATGCTGCCCCGCACGTCCGCCGCCCAGCGATTCTGGTCGGGGATCGAGTAGTGCATGTAGACCTTTCCGTCGATCAGCACCCACAGCGTGGGGTCCGACCGCCGCTTGAAGCCAAGCGCAATCCCTTGTGCGCAGTACCCGCCGAACTGCGGTATATAGCGGTCGGGGTCGGCCTCGAACCGGCGCCGGTTGGCGGCCGAGGCGAACCACCACAGCCCGTCCTCGCGCTCGATCTGGTGCTCCATCCGGCCCCGGATGGCCTCCTGCATGTCGATGAATCCGGTCGGGTCATAGCCGTTGATGGCGACCCCCATGCCGTTCAGGAACACCGGTTCCGCCCAGAGCGGCCCACCCGCCGCCGCGCCCATCAGGCCCAGTGCGGCCCGTCTCGTGATCGGGGTCATGCCTGACCTCTCGCCTGTTGCTGCCCTGGGTCCAGTCTAGCCGAAAACCCCAGCGATATCAGTCGAAAAGATCCTCGATCTCGTCGAAAATATCCTCCAGCCCCTCCCGCAGCCGCCGCCCGAAACCCCTGCGTTTCCGGGGCCTTGGCTGGTCCTGCCACGGGTCGGGATGCCGGGGCGCGGGCCGTGGCGGGCTGGGGCGGACACCTTCGGGACGCTCGGATCGCAACGGCTTCATCTCGTGCAGCCGCGCCCCGCAGGACGCGCAGGCCAGCTCGTGCCGGACCCGGCCGCGCAGGTTCAGCACCGCGCGGGTGCCGCAATAGGAACAGGTGGCGATCTTGGTCAGATGCGGCATCGGCTGGATATAGTCACCGCGCCGCCCCGCCTCAACGCCGTGCGGCGTAAAGTGCGATGGCCGCCGCGTTCGACACGTTGAGCGACCCGAATTCCCCCGCCGCCGGGATCCGCGCCAGCCGGTCGCAGGTCTTGAGCGTCAGCTCCCGCAGCCCCGGCCCCTCGGCGCCCAGCGCCAGCGCCAGCGGCATGTCCCGCGTGCCCTGAAGCGCCGCGTCCAGGTCCAGCTCTGCCGTGCCGTCGAGGCCCACGATCACATAGCCCATCTGGTGCAGCGCCTGCATCGCGTTGGCAAGGTTCGGCACCCGCAGATAGGGCTGGCGTTCCAGCGCGCCCGAGGCGGATTTCGCCAGCGCCCCGGTTTCCGGCGCGGAATGGCGGTGCGGCGCGATCACCGCCCGCGCGCCGAACACCTCGGCCGAGCGCAGGATCGCGCCGATATTGTGCGGGTCCGTCACCCGGTCGAGCAGCAGCACCAGCGGCGCCCCGTCGCCCGGCGCGCAGCGTTCCGAAACCGAGCCCCAGTCGAGCGGCGCCACCTCCAGGGCGGCGCCCTGGTGCACCGATTGCGGATCGAGGGGTGCCGGGAACTTCCGCGCATCGGCCATCTCGGGCTCCATCCCCGAGGCGGCGATGGCGTCGCCCAGCTTCTGCGCGGCGTTCAGCGTGACGATCAGCCGGAACCGCTTGCGCGCGGGGTTCATCAGCGCGTCGCGCACGGCGTGATGGCCGAAGAGCCAGACCCGCTCGGGCCCGCGCGCGCCCTGGCCGCGTTCCTTCTCCACCACCCAGGCGGGCTTCTTGCCGCGGCGTTCGGACATCGGTCTTCCCTGTAGCTAAGACCGTCCGGCTTTGGCATGCTGTCCTGCATATTTCAAGCCGGCCGTAGGGGCAGCGACATGATCAGACACGCGCGGATGTCCGACATCCAGCAGCTGCGCTATCTGGCGCAGACCCAGTTCGCGCCCTATGCCACCCGCATCCGCGGCAAGCGCGAGCCGCTGGCCAAGGATCTGCGCGACCTGGTGGCCGAGGACCGGATCATCGTCTTCATCGTCGAGAACGCGATCGGCGGCTTCATCAGCTACCGCATCGACGGGCCGAACCTGCACATCGAGGCGGTGGCGGTGAACGGGGCGCAAAGACGGCGCGGAGTGGGGCGGATCCTGCTCGACAAGGCCGACCGCGACGGGCTGCGGGCGGGGTGCCGCCGCGCGATCTTTCACACCAACGCGCAGGGCTTCGAGAACCTGAGCTACTACCGCGCCAAGGGCTTCGTCGAGATCGACCGCAGGCAGGAGAACGGCTTCGAGCGGGTCGTGATGGAGCGGGGCCTGCAGTGAGATTTCGCTCTTGACCCCCTCGGGCGCACTGCGTATTCAGCGCGCCAGAGGGCGACGGGCTGCAAGGTGCGGCAGCGGACTGTAACTCCGCCGGGGAGACCCATGCCTGGTTCGATTCCAGGGTCGCCCACCACTCCACCGACATGATCGACGATCGGGCCCGCCTTTTCAGGCGGTGGTGGCGCGTGGCGCGTCCTGCGCCGGGGGTGTCAGCGCGGCGAAGGCATCGAACTGGGACAGGAACACCTGCCCGGAAAGCGCGTCCAGCAGGTCGGAGCGTTCCAGCCGGTCCATCACCGGGCCCTTCACCTCGGACAGATGGAAGCGGATCCCGGCGTCGAGAAGCCGGTGGTTGATCGCCTCGAGCGACTCGAGCGCGCTCAGGTCGATCTCGTTCACCGCGCTGCACATCAGGACCACGTTGCGGATCGCGGGATCGCGGGCCACGCGCGCGGCGAGATAATCCTCCAGGAACCGGGCGTTGGCGAAGTATAGGCTTTCGTCCACCCGCACGGTCAGAAGCTCCGGCGCGGTCAGCACGCGGTGGCGGTTCACGTTGCGGAAATGCTGGGTGCCGGGCACGAGTCCCACTTCCGCGATATGCGGCCGGGACGAGCGGTAGAGATGCAGCAGGATCGACAGCGCGACGCCGGCAGAGACGCCCGCCTCCACGCCGATGCCAAGGGTCACGGCGATGGTGGTGGCGACGGCCGCGAAGTCGGCGCGGTCATATGCCCAGCTGCGCCTGAGGACGCTGAAATCCACCAGCGACAGCACGGCCACGATGATCGTGGCGGCCAGCGTCGCCTTGGGCAGGAAGTAAAGCGCGGGCGTCAGGAACAGCGCCGCCAGCAGGATGCCGAGGGCCGTGAAGGCGCCGGCGGCGGGGGTTTCCGCGCCGGCATCGAAATTCACCACCGAGCGCGCGAAGCCCCCCGTGACCGGATAGCCGCCCGAGACAGAGGCGGCGATGTTCGCGGCCCCCAGGCCCACCAGCTCCTGGTCCGGCACGATGCGCTGGCGGCGCTTGGCGGCCAGCGTCTGCGCGACGGAGACCGACTCGACGAAGCCGATCACCGAGATGAGCGCGGCCGAGCCTGCAAGCTGGGCCCACAGCCCGATGTCGAAGGCAGGCAGGCCGAGGGGCGGGACGCCCTGCGGAACTGCCCCCACGATGGCGACGCCCCGTGCCTCCAGCCCCAGTCCCCAGGCCAGCGCGACGGTGGCGACGATCGCCGCCACGGGGCCCGCCTTGGCCAGCATGTCCGCCAGTCGCACTCGCAGCCCTGAGCGGATCAGCAGGGGCTTCAGCCCCCTGCGGACCCAGAACAGGAAGCCCAGCGCGCCAAGCCCGATCAGAAGCGTGGGCAGGTTGGTCTGGGGCAGGGCGCGGCCCAGCGCCGCCAGGATCTCGGGCAGGTTGTGGCCTCCGGCATCGACGCCGAGGATGTGGCGCAGCTGGCTGGCCGCGATCAGGATGCCGGATGCGGTGATGAAGCCCGCGATCACCGGGTGGCTGAGGAAATTCGCGAGAAAACCCAGCCGGAGCAGGCCCATGGCGATCAGCATGAGGCCGGACAGGAAGGCCAGCGCGATGGCGGCGGCGGCGATCTGCGCCGGATCGCTCAGGCCCAGGTTGCCGATGGCCACCGCCGTCATCAGCGAGACGACCGCGACGGGGCCGACCGACAGCGCCCGGCTGGTGCCGAAGATCGCATAGGCCACCAGCGGCAGGATCGAGGCATAGAGCCCCATCTCTGCCGGCAGCCCCGCCAGCAGCGCATAGGCAAGCGACTGGGGGATCAGCATGATCGTCACGATCACGGCGGCCAGCAGGTCGCTTGAAAAGGCGTTGCGGTCATAGCGTCCGGCCCAGTCGAGGATGGGCAGGTGGCGACGCAGGGCGACAAGGGCAGGGCGGGGCATGGCGGTGGCCTTCATGGGCAAAGCAAGGGCGTTTCCCGCCGCCTGGTGTGGCGGGATCGAGCAGGTCCGGCGGTCTGTGTCGGATCAGCCGACGCTGCCGAAGCGGCGGCTGAGGGGTTCCGCCATGTTCCACAGCAGGGTCGAGCGGGCCCCGCTGCGGCAATAGGCGAAGATCGGTTCGGGCAGCGTGTCGAGCGCCGCGGCGAAGGCCTGCACCTCCGCCTCGCCGATCTGGCCGTGGAAGGCGGGGATATAGCGGGTGTGGATGCCGACCGCGAGCGCCGCCTCGGTGATGGCGTCATGCCCGGGCTGGCCCGGCTCTTCGCCATCGGGGCGGTTGATGATGATGCCTCGGATGCCGGCGCGTGCCAGCGCGGGCAGGTCCTCGGGGTGGATCTGGGCGCCGACCGACAGGCCGGGCACGAGTTGACGTCCGATCATGACAGGGCCTCCTTTGACCTTGCGCCTCAGAGCCGGTTCAGCGGCACCTTGAGATAGGCGGTGCCGTTGTCCTCGGCCCTGGGCAGCTTGCCCGCCTTCATGTTCACCTGCAGCGAGGGCACGATCAGCTTCGGCATGGCCAGCGTCGCGTCGCGCGCCTCGCGCATGGCCACGAACTCCTCGCGGGTCTTGCCCTGGCCGACATGGATGTTGTGGGCCTTCTCCTCGCCGACCGTGGTCTCCCACTGGATGTCGCGGCCGTTGGGGCCGTAATCATGGCACATGAAAAGCTTCATGTCGTCGGGCAGGGACAGCACGCGCTGGATCGAGTCGTAAAGCGTGCCGGCATCCCCGCCGGGGAAGTCCGCCCGCGCCGAGCCGCCATCGGGCATGAACAGCGTGTCGCCCACGAAGGCCGAGTTGCCGATCACATGGGTCATGCAGGCCGGCGTGTGGCCGGGCGTGTGCATGACGAAGGCGGTCAGGCCGCCGATGCGATAGGTGTCGCCATCCTTGAACAGCCGGTCGAACTGGCTGCCGTCGCGCTGGAACTCGGTGCCCTCGTTGAAGATCTTGCCGAAGGTTTCCTGCACGATGGTGATGTTCTCGCCAATGCCCAGCTTGCCGCCCAGCTGCGCCTGGATATAGGGCGCGGCCGACAGGTGGTCGGCATGGACATGGGTCTCGATCAGCCACTCGACGCGCAGGCCCTTTTCGCGGACATGGGCGATCACCTCGTCGGCGTGGTCATAGCTGATGCGGCCGGCGGCGTAGTCGATGTCCATGACCGAGTCGACGATCGCGCAGGCGTCCGAGTTCGGGTCGCGCACGACATAGGTGATCGTGTTGGTCGCCGGGTCGAAGAAGCCCTTCACCTCGGGGGTGACGCTCATGTCGATGGGGTAGTTGGTGGTCATGCTCGTATCCTCATATGCGTTGCTCAGGCGCGGGTCGCACCCTCGAGCGGCGGTTCCTTGGGGCGGGCCATGCGCAGCAGCCCCTTGGCAGCAAAGATGCCCGCGATCATGGCGGCGGTGAAGATCAGCACCTCGGACCGGCCCGTGCCCAGCGCGGGCAGCGCGCCGCCGGGGCAGAAGCCCGCGATGCCCCAGCCCACGCCGAACACGGCCGACCCGCCGATCAGCCGCAGGTCGATGCTGCGCCCGGCGGGGATCTGGAAGCTGCGTTCGATCAGCGGCGCGGGGCGGCGCAGGACCAGGCGGTAGCCCGCAAAGGTGACGGCCAGCGCGCCGCCCATGACGAACATCAGGCTGGGATCCCAGGCGCCTGCCACGTCGAAGAAGTTCAGCACCTTGGCCGGGTTGGCCATGCCGGAGATCGAGATGCCGATGCCGAAGATCAGGCCGATCAGGTAGGCGGAAATCAGGCGCATGGTCTCAGGCTCCGAAAACGTGGCGGACAAGGTAGACGGTGACGCCGGTCGTCAGCATGAAGGTCAGGGTCGCGGCGATCGAGCGGGGCGACAGGCGCGCGTTGCCGCAGACCCCGTGCCCCGAGGTGCAGCCGCTGCCGAAGGTCACGCCGATGCCGACGACGAAGCCGCCGATCACCAGCATGGGCGTCGAGACCGGCACCGCGATGTCCGGCATCCCGCCGGTCACCGCCAGATAGGCCAGCGGCCCGCTGACCATCCCGGCCAGCACCGCCGCGCGCCAGGACCAGTCCCAGATGCCTGCGGGCGACAGGATGCCCGACAGGATGCCGGTGGCGCCGAAGATGCGGCCGTGAAAGGCCATGAGAAGCACGGCGGCGAGTCCGATGACCGCGCCGCCGCCCAGGGATGCGAAAGGAGTGAATTCGGTTTCCATGTCAGCTCTTGCAGGTCTTGATGCCCAGCAGCGTGTAGGCCGGGCAGAAGCGGGTCAAGGCGGTCAGCAGCATCACCACGCCCACCACCAGCGCCGCCCAGCGCAGGAAGCCCGCGTCAAAGGCGGCAAGACCCGGCAGGAAGGGCAGGGCGATCAGGACGATCCCCGCGATCAGGCGAAGGATGCGGTCGGTAGTTCCCATGTTGGCAGTCATGACAGGCCTCTCGGTGTCTGGTTGATGATCCGAGAATAGCGATTCGCGCGGCGCGCTTCCGTGACCTTGTCACCAAGCGGACCGCTTTCCTTGTCACGGCGCTTCAGAAAGCTTGCCCAGCGCCGCCGCGTCGGTCAGCCGGATCGTGCCGCGGGCAAGTTCGACCCAGCCGCGGCGCTGGAAGTCCTGAAGCTGCCGGCTGATGACCTCGCGCGCGGATCCCAGCTCGGCCGCAAGCTGCTGGTGCGTGGCGTGGACCTGGTCCCCGCCGTTGCGCAGTTCCAGCAGCTTGTGCGCCAGCCGGATGTCGATGCGGCGGAAGGCGACCTCCTCGATGGTGAAGAACAGGTCCGCGATACGCCGGGAATAGGCGGAAAAGACGAAGTGCCGGAACGTCTCGGAACTGGCCAGCAGCTCGTCGAACAGGCTGCGCGGGATCGCCACGGCCAGGACGTCCGTCTCGGCGATGCCCTCGGCGGTGTAGTCCTCATGCGCCAGCAGGCAGGCCGTGGTCAGCACGCAGCTTTCCCCGGCATGAACGCGATAGAGCACGATCTCGCGCCCCGACTCGGATGTCTGCTGCACCCGCACCGTCCCCTCGAGCAGCAGAAGCAGGTTCTCGGGCGGCCTGCCGGGGCCGAAGATGACCGTGCCCTTCGGCACCCGGATCACGCGCGAGCGTGCCACCAGCGGGCCGCGGATCCCGGGCGAAAGCCGGTCGAGGCCGGGAAAGCGGTCTATCCATTCCATCGTTGCGCGGTTCCTGATGGCAAGTCCATGGAAGCGCAGGGTAATCCGCGCGCAACGGATCTGCCAGCGGCATCTGGCAAGCCGCACGGGGTCGGAAACGTTGGATCGAACGCCGTTTCTGCGCTATTCATCAGCAACATGCGGCCTGTTCCGCAGTAATGATTGTCGATCTTGCAATAGGGGGCCGCGGTGACAATCCTGACGATTTCCGAATTCCTTGACGACAACGAAGGCGACGCCGACATTTTCGAGTTCCGCCTTGAAAGCGGGCTGCGCCTGTTCGGCGGGGCTGCGTCCGGCGCGGACCGGACTCGCGCGGAGATGGCGCCGGGCGCGCCCTGGGCAGAGCCCGATCCGGGGACGCCCGTCATCGAAGCAGCCAAGGGCGGCGAGAAGGGACGGCCGGGCGGTTCCGATGGCGGCGACGGGGGCGGCGGCGCGGATGGCGGCGGCGGATCGGTCCTGACCGGCTACGTCTCGGGCGACAAGGACCGCGGGCGCACCGACACCTACAACATCCAGATCGATTTCTTCGGCACCGGCTGGACCGTCGATCTGCAACAGGAGTTCATCGACGCGGCCGAGTTCCTGAGCGACCTGGTGCTCCAGGGGCTTGGCAACATCCTGACCTACTACCCCGGCACCGGCTCTTTCGTGCAGATCGACGACCTGCGGATCAGCGCCTCGCTGGAGGAAATGGACGGTGTGGGCGGCGTTCTGGGCTATGGCGGCCCCTATGTGCCGACCGCGCGCGACCTGCCCTACCAGGGGCTGATGGCCTTCGACACGGCCGATGCGCTCTGGCTCGACGATGCCGGGCTCTGGGACGAGGTGGTGCTGCACGAGATGCTGCATGTGCTGGGAGTGGGCACGCTGTGGGACAGCTTCGGGCTGGTGGCCGAAAGCGACGGGCCGACCGGCTGGGCCTATACCGGTGCGCAGGCGCTTGCGGTCTATGTCGACTGGCTCGGGTCCGATGCCGGCCAGCAGGCCGATGGCTGGGCGTCGCTGGCGGATGTGGACGGCGTGCCGATCGAGGTCGTGATGCTCGATGATGGCACCCTTGCCCCCGGCGGTCACTGGGACGAGGGCACGTTCGGGGACGAGCTGATGACGCCCTACCTGAACGATGCCGGCATCCTGACAGAACTGACCACGGCCTCGCTGGCGGACATGGGCTACGCGGTCGACCAGGGACTGGCCATCGCCTGAGGTCTCAGCCGGGAAGGGCTGCCAGCACCTCGATCTCGACCTTGAAGATCTCGCGCGCGAAGCCCGAGACGATCATCAGCGTCGAGGCGGGCGGCGGCGTGACCTGCCCCAGATAGCGGTCGCGCGCCGCCATGTAGTCGGCCAGATGCGCGCGGTCGGTGACATAGGCGTTCACCCGTACGATGGCGTCGCGGTCGGCCCCGGCCGAGGCGAGGATCGCGTCGATATTGGCAAAGCACAGATCCGCCTGCGCGCCCGCACCCTCGGGGATGTGGTCGTCGGGCGCGATGCCGAGCTGGCCCGAGAGCAGGATCAGCCGGTGGCCGGCGGGCACCTCGACCGCGTGGGAATAGCGGGCGAAGGGCGGGCGGATCGTTGCGGGCGTATGCGCTTTCATGGTGGTCCTGCGGGTTGGCGGGCGGGCGCAGACTGCCCCGTCGGCGTGCGGTTTGGCAATCCGATGCCGCGCTCTTGTCCATCTTCTGTCGATAATACGGGCAGATGCTGCGCCGGTTGGTCATTTTCGGGGCTTTGCCTGTTTCCCTTTCCTGCGATATGCGAAATTCTTGTGCGCGAACGGGTCCGGGATGATTGTGGGCCCCCGGGGATTCCACTGTGGAGGTAACATGACTCGCACCGTTCTTGCCGGCCTGATGGCCGGTTCCATCCTGGGAAGCGCGCTGGCCGCGCAGGCGCAGGATCTCGTGCCGGTGTCCTACGGCACCAACTGGCTGGCGCAGGCCGAGCATGGCGGCTTCTACCAGTCCGTCGCGGATGGCACCTATGCCGAGTGCGGGCTCGATGTGACCATCGTGCCGGGCGGCCCGCAGGTGAACAACCGCGCGCTGATGCTGGCGGGGCGGATCGACTTCCACATGGGCGGCGACCTGCTGGGCCCGTTCAACGCGGCGCAGGAAAACATCCCCGTCGTGACCGTGGCGGCCATCTTCCAGAAGCACCCGCAGGTGATCGTCGCCCATCCCGGCGAGGCCGACACCTGGGAAGAGCTGAAGGACCTGACGCTGCTGATCGGCGACAACGGCTACCAGACCTATTACCAGTGGATGATCGACGCCTGGGGCTTCACCGCCGAGCAGCGCGTACCCTACACGTTCAACCCCGCGCCGTTCCTTGCCGACAAGCGCACGGGGATGCAGGGCTACCTGTCGTCCGAGCCCTATGTGATCGAGAAGGAGGGCGGCTTCACCCCCAACGTGTTCCTGATCGCGGATGCGGGCTTTTCGTCCTACGCCACCACGATCGAGACGATGGCCCGGACCATCGAGGAAAGCCCCGAGGTGGTGCAGTGCTTCGTCGATGGCTCGATCAAGGGCTGGTACAACTATCTCTACGGGGACAACACCGCCGCCAACGACCTTATCAAGCGCGACAACCCCGAGATGACCGACGACAAGATCGCCTTCGCCATCGAGAAGATGAAGGAATACGGCATCGCCGACAGCGGCGACGCGCTGACGCTGGGCATCGGCGCCATGACCGACGAGTCGATCCGGGACTTCTACGACAAGATGGTCGCCGCCGGCGTGGTTCCGGCGGATCTCGACTATTCGGCGACCTACACGCTCGACTTCGTGAACAAGGGCGTGGGCATGGATCTGAAGCCGTAAGTCCGGACCAGACCGGCGGGCGCCCGACATGGCGCCCGCCCCGCCCGCAAAGGGGATTTCAGGTGAACGAACAGGCAAGAACGCTTCTGTCGCTGCGCGGCGTGGACAAGGTGTTCGCAGGCGACGTGGTGGCGCTGCGGGACATGTCGCTCGACGTGCGCGAGGGGGATTTCATCTCGCTTCTGGGTCCGTCGGGATGCGGCAAGTCCACCGCGCTCAGGCTGATCGCGGGGCTCTCGCATCCGACCTCGGGCCGGATCCGCTGGGAACAGGCGCAGGACGAGGGGGCGCTGGGCGTGGTGTTCCAGGAACCGACGCTGATGCCCTGGGCCACGGTCGAGGACAATGTCTGGCTGCCGCTGCGCCTGCGGGGTGCCACGAAATACGCCGTGCGCGACGAGATCATGGACACGCTGCGGCTGGTGGGGCTGGAGAAATTCGCGAAGTCCTACCCGCGCGAGCTGTCGGGTGGCATGAAGATGCGCGTCTCGATCGCCCGTGCGCTGGTCACGCATCCGAAGCTGATCCTGATGGACGAGCCGTTCGCCGCGCTTGACGAGATCACCCGCTTCAAGCTGAACAACGACCTGCTGGAGATGAAGGCAAAGATCGGCTGCACGGTGATCTTCGTGACCCATTCGGTGTTCGAGAGCGTGTTCCTGTCCGACCGCATCGTGATCATGGCCGCGCGTCCGGGCCGCGTGATCCGCGAGTTGCAGGTCGATGCGCCCTATCCGCGCGACGACGTGTTCCGCACCTCGGTCGAGTACGCCGCCTATACGCGCGCCGCCTCGGACGCGCTGCACGAAGCGATGGGAGAAGCCGCATGACCCTTGCCGAGACGCGGCCCGCCGCCGCCGACGCCATCGACGCCCGCATCGACCGCGAGGAACAGGACCGCCTGCGCCGGGCCAGGGTGAACCGCATCGCGAAATGGGCGTTGCCCGCCATCGTCATGGCGCTGAGCGTGCTGGCCTGGCACCTGGTCGTCACGCTGAACGGCATCCCGCATTACATCCTGCCCGGCCCGCTTCTGGTGTTCGAGACGCTGCTCGAGGACTGGGCGCTGCTGTTCGACGCGCTGCTGGTCACGTTGCAGATCACGCTGCTGGCGCTGCTCATCGCGGTCGTGGGCGGCGTGGGGCTGGCGGTGCTGTTCACCCAGTCCCGCTTCGTAGAGATGTCGTTCTATCCCTATGCGGTCATCCTTCAGGTCACGCCCATCGTGTCGATCGCGCCGCTGATCTTCATCTATGTGGACAGCAAGATCGCGGGCCTGCTGATCTGCGCCTGGATCGTCGCCTTCTTCCCGGTGCTGTCCAACACCACGCTCGGGCTGAATTCGGCCGATCACAACCTGCGCGACCTGTTCCGCATCTACGGCGCGACCCGCTGGCAGCGGCTGCGCTACCTGCAACTGCCCTCGGCGCTGCCCTATTTCCTGGGCGGCCTGCGCATCGCGGGCGGGCTTGCGCTGATCGGCGCGGTTGTCGCGGAATATGTGGCAGGAACGGGCGGCATCGGCTCGGGCCTTGCCTTCACCATCCTCGAGGCGGGCTACCGGCTGAACATCCCGCGCATGTTCGCGGCGCTGATCCTGATTGCCGCGACCGGGGTCGTGATCTTCGCCTGCCTCAGTTTCCTGTCGCACATGCTGCTTCACAAATGGCACGAGAGCGCCATCAAGCGAGAGGTCTGACTTGGATTTCGTGACCTTGCCGGAGGCCGGGCGCTTCCGGCTCAAGAACCTGCGCACCCCGGCCTGCTATCTGGGCCAGCCCGGCACGGGTTTCGCGCCCCTGTCCCTGACGGTGGCGGATGGCCGGCTGGCCGACGGGCCGGCCGATGCCACCCTCGACATGAAGGGCGCCATCGTCCTGCCCTGTGGGGTGGACATGCACACCCATCTGGACAAGGGCCATATCTGGCCGCGCGCGGCCAATCCCGACGGCTCTTTCATGGGGGCGCTCACCACCGTGGCCGGGGACCGCGCCGCGAACTGGAGCGCGGATGACGTGCGCCGGCGGATGGAGTTCTCGCTGAAATGCGCCTTTGCCCACGGCACGCGCGCGGTGCGTACCCATCTCGACAGCATCGCGCCGCAGGACGACATATCCTGGCCCCTTTTCGACGAGGTGCGGGCCGACTGGCGCGGGCGGATCGAGTTGCAGGCGGCCGCGCTGGTCGCGGCCGACAACGTGACCGAGGATGGCGCCTATGCCCATACCGCCGACCTGGTGAAGCGCTTCGACGGCGTGCTGGGGGCTGTGACCTATCCGATCCCGGACATCGCCCGCCGGGTCGAGACCGTCCTGAAGCTGGCCTCCGCGCGCGGCCTGCCGGTGGATTTCCATGTGGACGAGACGCTGGACCCGACCTCTGCCACGCTGCGGGTGATCGCAGAGACGGTGCTGAAGACCGGCTTCGATGCGCCGGTGGTGGTGGGCCACTGCTGTTCGCTGTCCACGCAGGATCCGGCCGAGGCGGACCACACGCTGGACCTGGTGGCCGAGGCGGGGATCGCCGTGGTCAGCCTGCCGATGTGCAACCTGTACCTTCAGGACCGCCAGCCGGGCCGAACCCCGCGGTATCGCGGGATCACGCTGGTGCACGAGATGGCGGCGCGGGGGATCCCGGTGTCCTTCGCGTCCGACAACACCCGGGATCCGTTCTACGCCTATGGCGACATGGACCTGGTCGAGGTGCTGCGCGAGGCGACCCGGATCGGGCATCTGGATCATTCGCGCGGCGACTGGGCCTTTTCGGTGAACAGGACGCCCGCCGATGTCTGCGGCTTCGCGCCCTGCGGCAAGCTCGGCGAGCCCGCCGATTTCATCCTGTTCAACGCCCGCAGCTGGACCGAGTTCTTCGCCCGGCCGCAATCCGACCGCGTGGTGGTGCGCGGCGGGCGGGCCATCGACCGCACCCTGCCGGCCCATGCCGAGCTTGACGATCTCATGGAGGGAAAATGACCGCCGACATAGCCGCCGCCAAGGCCGCGCTCGCCCATCTCGAACTCGATGAGAACCCGGTCTCGCTCAAGGCGAAAAGCCGGGACTTCTTCTGGTACTCGCCGGTGCTGAAGGCGCGGCTGGATCATGTGGTAGGCGATTTCGCCGTGGCCCCGAGGACCGAGGCCGAGGTGATCGAGGTGCTGCGCACCTGCTACAGGCACAACGTCCCCGTCACGACGCGCGGCGCGGGCACCGGCAATTACGGCCAGGCCATGCCGCTTGCGGGCGGCTGCGTCCTGCACATGCGCAACATGGCCGCGGTGAAGGAGATCCACCCCGGCCGCGTGATCGTCGAGCCGGGCTGCCTGCTGAAGGACCTGGACGCCGCCACCAAGGCGCATTCGGGGCAGGAAATCCGGATGTTCTCCTCGACCTGGGCCACGGCCACGATCGGCGGCTTCATCGCCGGCGGCTCGGGCGGCGTGGGTTCCTGCACCTGGGGCTCTTTGCGCGACCTCGGCAACATCATCCGCCTGCGCGTGGTCACGATGGAGGAAGAGCCCCGCGTGCTGGAATTCCGCGGCGAGGAACTGGCCCGCGTCAGCCACGCCTACGGCACCAACGGCATCATCAGCGAGATCGAGATGCCGCTCGCCCCCGCCTATGACTGGGTCGAGATGTTCGTGGCCACCGACGAATTCGACGATGCCATGGCCTTTGCCGAGGATCTGGCGAACCAGGACGGCATCCTCATCAAGCTTGCCACCGTGTTCGAGGCCCCCATCGCGCATGACTATTTCCAGCGCGTGAAACCTCATGTCGAGCCCGCCACCAATCTTGTGGGCCTGATGGTCGCGCCGCATTCGATGGACGGATTCCTGACCTTCCTGGGCCGCAGGCCAAGGGCGCGGATCATCTACCGCTCGGACGACAACGACTGGGCGCGGGGCCCCGGCCCGGTGTTCGAATATGGCTGGAACCATACCACGCTGCGCGCGCTCAAGGTCGATCCGTCGATCACCTATCTTCAGGTGCGCTACGGCTTCCCGCGGCACCGCGAGCTGGTGGCGAAGATGCGCGAGAAGTTCTCTCCCGAGGTGCTCCAGCATCTCGAGGTGCTGCGCGAGGGCGGCAAGGTTATCTTTGCGGGCCTGAGCCTGGTGAAGTTCACCACCGAGGAGCGGCTGGACGAGATCGTCCGCGCCCACGAGGAAGCGGGGGCCATGATCTTCAACCCCCACCGCTACACGCTTGAGGAAGGCGGGCGGCAGACCGTGGACGACCGCCAGCTGCGCTTCAAGAAGGAAGCGGATCCGAAGGGATTGCTCAATCCCGGCAAGATGATCGCCTGGGACGATCCGGACTTCAAATACGACCGGGTCTACGCCTATCCGGGGATGAAGGCCGCCGAATGATCACGCGCACCCTGTCCCGGCCCCGAGCCGGGACCCCGCCGGCGAAAGGCCCCGGCTCGGGGCCGGGGCGCGTGGCGCGGGGCTGTCCGGGGTGCGTCGCATGACCCGCGCGCTCGTCCTTTATGCCCATCCCTGTGGTGAAAGCTTCGCCGCGGCGCTTCACGGTGCCGTGGTCGAGACGCTGACAGCCCGGGGCTGGGAGGTGGACGACTGCGACCTTTACGCCGAAGGCTTCGACCCGGTCCTGTCGGCCGGGGAACGGCGAGGCTACCACGACCTTGCCACCAACACTGCCCCGGTCGCATCCTATGTCGAGCGGCTTCGCGGGGCGCAGGCGCTGGTCCTGTGCTACCCGGTCTGGAATTTCGGCTACCCGGCGATCCTGAAGGGGTTCTTCGACCGGGTGTTCCTGCCCGGCGTGTCGTTCCGGCTGGTCGATGGCCATGTACGCCCGAACCTGACCAATATCCGCAAGGTGGCCGCCGTCACCACCTATGGCGGCACCAGGGTCAGGGCCTTCGTCGCGGGCGATCCGCCGCGCAGGCTGACCAAGCGGACGTTGCGCTATGTGACGCAGGCCCGCAAGATGCGCTATCTGGCGCTTTATGACATGAACCGGGCGGATGACGCGGCGCGCGGGGCTTTCGTCCGGCGCGTCACCCGCGAGATGCAGGAATTCTGATGCGAGCCTTGGTCGTCTATTGCCATCCCAGCCCCGACAGCTTCACCGCTGCCGTGCGCGACGTGGTGATCGCGAAGCTGACGGCCGCCGGTGCCGAGTGCCGGGTGATCGACGTCTATGCCGAGAATTTCCCCCCCGTCCTCAGCCGTGCCGAGTGGGACAGCTATCTCGACGGGCCGCAGACCGGCAGCCCGCTGGCCCCCCATATCCAGGCGCTGCGCGACTGCGACACGCTGATCTTCGTCTATCCGACCTGGTGGTACGGGCTGCCGGCGGCGCTGAAGGGCTGGCTCGACCGGGTGCTTCTGCCCGATGTGGCCTTTCGCCTGCCCGAAACGGGCGACATCATCCCGACGCTCACCCATATCGAGCGGCTGGGCTGCTTTACCACCTGCGGCGCCTCGCGGCTGTTGACCTGGTTCGTGGGCGCGCCGGGCAGGCGGACCATCCTGCGCGGCATCAGGCTTCTGTGCGCCCGGCGCTGCCGGACGGCATTCGCCGCGCATTACTCCATGGACACGGCCACCCCTGAAAGCCGGGCGGCGCATCTGGTGCGGGTGGGCCGCGCCATGGACCGCCTGATCGGAAAGCCCGCGCGCGGCAGCCTGCCCGCCGCCGGCACAGCACAAGCGAGAGACGCATGAGACGCCACTGGGCGGAATACCGCACCACCGAATACGAGACCATCGACCCCGCGAAGACCATCGCCATCCTGCCCACGGCGGCGATCGAGCAGCATGGCCCGCATCTGCCCGTGGGCGTCGACACCATGATAAACGAGGGCATGCTGCGCCGGCTGGTCCAGCTTGCCCCCGAGGACCTGGATTTCCGCATCCTGCCGGTGCAGGCGGTGGGCAAGTCGAACGAGCATCTGCACGCGCCGGGCACCATCACCCTGCCGGCGGATGTCGCGATGAAGGCCTGGATCGATATCGGCCTGTCGGTGGCGCGTGCCGGCGTGCGCAAGCTGGTGATCGTGAATTCCCATGGCGGGAACCTGGACATGATCGGCATTGTCGCGCGCGAGCTGCGGGTGCAGGCCGGGATGCTGGCGGTGAAATGCCAGTGGGGCGCCTTCGGCCACCCCGAGGGCATGTATTCCGCGCACGAGCTGTCCTACGGTATCCATGGCGGCGATGTGGAAACCTCGCTCATGCTGCATTTCCGCCCGGACCTGGTCGATATGGGGCAGGCGCGCAATTTCCGCTCCTCGGCCGAGGACATGGGAAATTTCGCGCGTCTCAGGCCCACGGGGGCTGCGGCCTATGGCTGGATCGCCTCGGACCTGAACGGGGCGGGCACGGTGGGCGACGCGTCAGTCGCGACCGCCGAGAAGGGCGCCGCCACCTGCGACCACCAGATCCGCGGCTTCATCGAGCTTCTGCGCGACGTGGAATCCTTCGATCTGGACCGGCTCGGCAACGCCTCCTGACCGGGCTCTGGCGCGCCGCGCGCGGCGCGCCATATAAGGCGCATGAGGCCCGAGGATCTGCTGCACCCGCGCCCCGAGGGGCTGTATTGCCCGGTGGGGGATTTCCATATCGACCCGGTGCGCCCCGTCGCGCGGGCGCTCATCACCCATGGCCATGCCGACCACGCCCGCGCGGGCCACAAGGCGGTGCTGGCCACGCGCCGCACGCTCGACATCATGGCGCTGCGCTATGGCGCGGATTTCGCCGGCACGACGCAGGTGGCAGGGCGCGGCACGACCCAGGTGAACGGCGTTACCGTTTCCTTTCACCCGGCGGGGCATGTGCTGGGCTCGGCCCAGATCCGGGTCGCGGCGAAGGGGATGTCGGCGGTGGTGACCGGCGACTACAAGCGCGGCGTCGATCCCACGGCGGAACCATACGAGCCGGTGACGGGCGACGTGTTCGTGACCGAGGCGACCTTCGGCCTGCCGGTGTTCCGCCATCCCGATCCGCGGGCCGAGATCGCGCGGCTTCTGACCTCGCTCGATCAGTTTCCCGAACGCGCGCACATGGTGGGCGTCTATGCGCTGGGCAAGGCGCAGCGGGTGATCCGGCTGATCCGGGACGCAGGCCATGACGCGCCCATCTACCTGCACGGCGCGCTTCAGAAGCTGTGCGACTACTACCAGTCCGAGGGCATCGCGCTGGGCCGGCTGGAGCCCGCCACGGCGGATGGCGACCGGGCGCGCTTCGCGGGCCGCATCGTCATGGCCCCGCCGTCGGCCTTTGCGGCGAAATGGGCGCAGCGTTTCCCCGAGCCGCTGATCTGCTTTGCCAGCGGCTGGATGCAGGTCCGCGCGCGCGCCCGTCAGAGGGGCGTGGAACTGCCGCTTGTCATCTCGGACCATTGCGACTGGGGCGAGCTGACCGCCACCATCACCGAGCTTGACCCGGGCGAGGTCTGGGTCACCCATGGCCGCGAAGAGGCGCTGGTCCGCTGGTGCGCGCTTCAGGGCCGGGCCGCGCGACCCCTGAACCTGGTGGGCTACGAGGACGAGGCGGAATGAAGCGGTTTGCCGCCCTGCTGGAGCGTCTGGCGCTTACGCCCGCGCGCAGCGGCAAGCTGCGGCTTCTGACCGACCATTTCCGCGACACGCTCGACCCCGACCGGGGCATCGCGCTGGCCGCGATCACCCGTGACCTGGACATCCGCACCGTGCGCCCGGCACTCTTGCGCGCGCTGGTGGCCGAGCGGGTGGACGCGGAACTTTTCGCGCTGTCCTACGACTATGTGGGCGACCTGGCCGAGACCATCGCCCTGATATGGGTGCCCCGCGACGCGCCCCGCGACCTGCCCCTTTCGCAGGCGGTCGCCCGGCTGAACGGGGCGGGTCGCGCGGGTGCCGCGGCAGAGGTGGCGGCGCTTCTCGACAGCCTTGGCACTTCCGAACGCTATGCGCTGCTGAAGCTGGCCACCGGGGGGTTGCGGGTCGGCGTCTCGGCCCGGCTGGCCAAGCAGGCGCTTGCGGGCTTCGGCGATGTCGACGTGACCGAGATCGAGGAACTCTGGCACGGGCTGACGCCGCCCTACGAGGGGCTGTTCGCCTGGCTCGAGGGGCGGGGGCCTAAGCCCGCGCAGGCCGCGAAAAGCCCGTTCCGCCCGGTCATGCTGGCGACGCCGCTGGAAGAGCGCGAGCTTGCCACCCTCGCGCCGGGGGACTTCCGGGCCGAGTGGAAATGGGACGGCATCCGCGTGCAGGCGGCCTCCGAAGGGGGGGTGCGGCGGATCTATTCGCGCACCGGGGACGACATCTCCCACGCCTTTCCCGACGTGCTGGCCGCGATGGAATTCGACGGCGCGCTCGATGGGGAATTGCTGGTGATGCGGCCCGACGGCGGGGTCGCGCCCTTTGCCGACCTTCAACAGCGGCTGAACCGCAAGACGGTCAGCCGCGCGATGCTCTCCCGCTTCCCGGCCTTCATCCGGGCCTATGACCTGTTGCAGGCGGGGCAGGAGAACCTGCGCGACCAGCCCTTCGATGCCCGCCGCGCCCGGCTGGAGGATTTCGCCGCGCGCCTGCCGGCAGAGCGCTTCGACCTGTCGCCGCTGGTGCCGTTCCAGACATGGGAGGATCTGGCCCTGCTGCGCGCCGACCCGCCCGACCCGGCGATCGAGGGGCTGATGCTGAAGCGCCGCGACAGCATCTACGTTCCTGGCCGCCCCAGGGGCCCGTGGTTCAAGTGGAAGCGCGATCCCTTCACCATCGACGCGGTGCTGATGTATGCCCAGCGCGGGCACGGCAAGCGCTCGGGCTTCTATTCCGACTACACCTTCGGGGTCTGGGACGGGCAGGGCGCGCTGGTGCCCGTGGGCAAGGCCTATTTCGGCTTCACCGACGAGGAGTTGCGCCGCATCGACCGCTTCGTTCGGGAAAACACCGTCGAACGCTTCGGCCCCGTCCGTTCGGTCCGGGCAGAGCCGGGCCACGGGCTGGTGCTGGAAGTGGCCTTCGAGGGGCTGAACCGCTCCAAACGCCACCGCTCGGGCGTCGCCATGCGCTTTCCGCGCATCGCGCGGCTGCGCTGGGACAAGCCCCCCGTCGAGGCGGACCTGCTGCAAACGCTCGAGGGGATGCTGGCCGACTGAGCCTCAGAACGCGCGGAAGGTCAGCGTCGTCAGCGAGCGGTCGATGCCGGGGATGGTCAGGACGTTGTCGTTGATGAACTTCCCGATATCCTCGGTCGTGTCGATATAGAGCTTCATCAGCAGGTCGTAATCGCCCGAGGTGGAGTAAAGCTCGGACGCGATCTCGCGCGCGTAAAGCGCGTCGGCCACTTCGTAGGTCTTGCCGGGCTTGCAGCGAAGCTGGACGAATACGCAATGCATCGGGGGTGTTCCTTGCTTGGTCGGGCGCAAGCCTAGCGCAGGGGGGCGGGCCGCGCCAAGGGGCCTCAGGTCACCGCGGCGCGGGCGCGGAACTCGGGCCGGTCCCAGGCGCCGGTGTCGAGGATCTCGGCCAGGATCGCCACCGCACGGTCGATGTCGGCTTGCGTGACATAAAGCGGCGCCACGCCGAAGCGGATCATGTCGGGGGCGCGGAAATCGCCGATCACGCCGCGCGCGATCAGCGCCTGCATCACCGCATATCCCTCGGGATGGCGGAACGAGACCTGGCTGCCGCGCGCCGCGGGGTCCGCGGGGCTGGCAAGCGCCAGGCCCGGGCAGGCCTCGGCCACAAGCGCGATCATCCGCTGGGTCAGCCGCTGGCTTTCGGCGCGGATATCGGCCATCGCGACGCCCTCCCAGGCGTCCATCGCCGCATCGAGCGCGGCCAGCGCCAGGATCGGCGGCGTGCCGACCCGCATCCGCGAGACGCCGGCCGCGGGGCGGTAATGCCGCTCGAAGGCGAAGGGCGCGTCATGGCCCAGCCATCCCGACAGGGCGGGGCGTGCCCGGTCGGCATGCCGTGGGGCCACATAGATGAAGGCCGGCGACCCCGGCCCGCCATTGAGGTACTTGTAGGTGCAGCCGACCGCGAAATCCGCGCCGGCACCGCGCAGATCCACCGGGATCGCGCCGGCCGAATGGGCCAGGTCCCAGACCGTGACGATGCCAAGCGCGTGGGCCTTTTCGGTCAGGCGCGCCATGTCGTGCAGCCGCCCGGTGCGGTAATCCACTTCCGTAAGCATGAGCACCGCGATCTCGTCGGAAAGCGCGTCCTCCACCGCCTCGGGGGCGACGGTGCGCAGTTCCAGCCCGCGGCCCAGGCTGCCCAGAAGCCCCTCGGCGATGTACAGGTCCGAGGGGAAGTTGCCGGTGTCCGACAGCACCACCCTGCGCCCCTCGTCCGCCAGGTCGAGAGCGGAGGCCAGCGCCTGGTAGACCTTGACCGACAGCGTGTCGCCCATGGTCACGCTGCCAGGCTCTGCCCCGATCAGCCGCCCGACCCGGTCGCCCACCCGCGCCGGCAGGTCCATCCAGCCCGCGCTGTTCCAGCCGCGGATCAGAAGCTGGCCCCATTCCTCGGTCATCACGCGCGCGACCCGGTCCGCTGCCCCCCTGGGCAGGGGGCCGAGCGAGTTGCCATCGAGATAGATCACGCCCTCGGGCAGATCGAACAGGGTGCGGGTCTGGGTGAAATCAGTGTGCATGGCGGTGGCTTAGCGCAAGCCGTGGGCCTGTTCCACGGGGATTTTCGGTGCTTAACGCTTTCGCAAGCGATCGGGCGCGATGGTCGGGCCATGAACCTGTCGCGCGCCCTTGTGCCATTCCTTGCCGTGCTTGCCGCCTGCGCCTCGCCGGGGCCGGGCTACCTGCGGTCCGAGCGGGTGGACATGCAGGTGGGCGGGCATCGCTTCGCGGTCTTTGCCGGCGACGGGACCACGCAGGTGATCCGCACCAACCGCGTCTGGCTGCCCGACACGGCCGAGGTGATGGCGGCGGGGACGATCGCCGCGGAACGCGCCAGCGGGTGCAAGGCCCGCGCGGGCGGCATCCGGGGCGATGCGGCGATCATGGTGGTGCCGCTCGACTGCGGCGGCGGGCCGTAGGCGTCAGGGCACTGGCTGGCCCGCCGCCCGGACCTGGGTGACCGCGTGATCCCAGCGCAGGACGCCTGCGGGTTCGGGCATGTCGGCAAAGCGCATCACGACATGGAAGGCGCGGGTCTGCCCCGCGGGCAGGTCGACGCGGGCGATCCCCGCGTCCTGGCCGATCACGGCGCAGTCCTCGAGCGCGCTTTCGACTTCCGGGCAATCGTAAAGCGTGGTCCGAAGCGTGAAATCCGCCAGCCGCAGATCCGTGTCGAGATTGGTCACCCGTCCGCTGATGCGGCTCAGCCGTGGCTCCCGGCTGAGGACCAGGTCGGACAGCGCCACCTTTTCGACCGCGATGCCGCTTGCGGCGGGGTCCGGCGCAAGCACCCGGTCGGTTACCACCCAGCCCAGCAGCGCGCCGGCAAAGGCACCGATGACAGCCGCGGCGGGGCGCATGTGCGGATAAAGCACGGCCACGGCAAGCGCCCCCGCAAGGATCAGGAAGAATATGGCGATTGGCATGGGCGCGGGCACCTCGTTTGCGGCTCTCATCTGGACATAGGGCGGAATGGGCCGTCGTTAAACTGCGCCATGCGCGATTTCCGCAACACGTTCCGGTGCTTGCCCCGTGCCCTGCGGGTCGGCTAGGAAAGGCGGCACATTCCGAGGATATCTTCCCGCATGAAGGTCGCACTGCATCTGGGCGCGCACAAGACGGCATCCACCTTCCTTCAGGGGGTGTTGGCCAAGGCGGATGCCAGCGGGACGCTGCCCGACGGGGTGCGTTGCGTTCCGATGGACGATCTGCGCCGCGAAGTGACCACGCGTGTCGGCCACGGCCCCGGCCTGCCGCCCGAACGCGCCGCGCAACGCCTTGCGCGGGCCGAGGCGTGGCTCATGCCGCTGCTCGAGCGGGCCGGCCAGTCGCGCCTGATCCTGTCGGACGAGAACCTGATCGGCACCCCGCGCGAGATCGTGCGGACCGCGGCGCTCTACCCGGATCCGGCAGGGCGGCTGGGCGCGCTGCCGCGGCTTCTGGCAGGGCATGAAGTGGAACTGTTCCTTGCCATTCGGCACCCGGGGGTCTTTGCGCGCTCGATCTATTGCGAATACCTGCGTGCGCCGGGCAAGACCTTTCATCCCCCCGCGCCTTTCGCCGAGGCCTGGCTGGAGCGGATGCCAAGCTGGCTGCCGCTGATCGGAGCCATTCGCGACGCGTTTCCGCAGGCGCCCCTGACGGTCTGGGACTTTGCGTTGGTACGCAAGGATCCGCAGCGGATCCTGAACGCGATCGCAAGCACGCCCGAGCCGGTCGAATTCGATACTGGCGGCGTCGTCCGCCGCGCGAGTCTCAGCCATGCCGCGGTGCTTGCGCTGGTCGAGACCGGCCTGCGCGAGGGCCCCGCCGCGATGACGGCGCGCCTGCGAGAGACCGCGCGCGCCCATCCCCTGAAAAAGGGCAACTGGACCTACGAGATGTGGGACAAGGCCGCCACGCAGGCCTTTCACCGACGCCTCTCGGGGGATCTGGCGCAGATCCGGCAGATGCCGGGCGTCACCCTGCTGGACTGAGCGCCCTCAGGCCGAAAGCCGGGCGATCAGGCGCGCGACAAAGGCATCGCCCGCCGCAAGCTGGTCGAGGCTGATGTATTCGTCCGCCTGGTGCGCCTGCTCGATCGAGCCGGGCCCGCAGACCACCGCGGAATAGCCCGCCTCCTGGAACTGGCCCGCCTCGGTCGCATAGGATACGACATGCTGCCCGTTGTCGCCCGTCAGCGCGCGCGCCAGCGCCTCGGCCGCGCCATCCGCCTCGGGCGCGCAGCCCGGCACCTTGTTGTTGACCGTGACCGTGATCGCCGCCTCGGGGCGCACCGCCTTCAGCCGCGACTCCAGCGCCGCCGCCTCGACCAGGTAGGCGTTGATCCAGTCGTCGATATCCTCGCCGGGGATCGAGCGGATGTCGGTCGCGATCCAGCAGTCCCGCGCGGTGATGTTGTGCGCGGTGCCGCCGCGGATCTTGCCGCAATGAAGCGTCGTCCAGGGCGGATCATAGGGGCCGGGATCGGGCAGCGCCTCTGCACGGGCGCGGTTGTCTTCCGTCTGCCGGGCGGTCCAGGCGACCAGTTCCGCCGCCGCCATCACCGCCGAGACGCCGGTATGCATCAGGCTGGAATGAACCTCGTGGCCGCGCACATGGGTGTCGATGTCCACGATGGCCTTGTGCCCGGTCACCACCTTCATCAGCGTGGGCTCTCCGATGATGGCGCAGGCGGCGATGGGCAGCGTCTCGCGCATGGCCGCGATCATGGGCGGCGCGCCGATGCAGCCGACCTCCTCGTCATAGGACAGGGCCAACTGGATCGGCCGCTTCAGCCCCGCCGCCCGCATCGCGGGCACTGCCGCCAGCGCGATGGCGAGAAAACCCTTCATGTCGGCCGAACCGCGCCCGTAAAGCCGCCCGTTCCGCTCTGTCAGGGTGAAGGGATCGCTCGACCAGTCCTGCCCCTCGACCGGGACCACGTCGGTATGGCCCGACAGGATCACGCCGCCCGGAACGTCCGGGCCCACCTGCGCGAAGAGCGCGGCCTTGGTTCCCGTGGGGTCCGGCACGCGGTGGCTTTCGATGCCATGACCGGCCAGGTAGTCGGCCACGAAATCGATGAGCGCCAGGTTCGAGCCGCTCGACACCGTGTCGAAGCTCACCAGACGGGCAAGGATTTCCCTGCTGCTCATGCTTTCGGCATTCATCCGGACCTTACCTTTCGTCAGCTTGCCCATGCGGCAGACAAGTCGATTGCCTGACACGGGAACTAATGCTTAGGTTGTGCCACCGGCGCATGCAATGGCGTCCTGCCGTCCGCAAGAAGGCGGTTGAAGGGAATAACAGGGGTGGCATTTCATGCCTGATGGGTCCGAGCCCATTCTGGATGTAACCGATCTGAAGACTGTCTTTCGCACCCGCGATGGCGAGGTGCATGCCGTGAACCGGGTCAGCTTTTCCGTGCGTCCGGGCGAATTGCTGGGCGTCGTCGGCGAAAGCGGCTCGGGCAAGTCGGTCACGATGATGTCGCTTCTGGGTCTTCTGCCCAGCCCGCCTGCCGAGATCCGCGAGGGAAGGATCCTGTTCCAGGGGCGCGACCTGCGCAGCCTGTCGGCCGGGCAGATGCGGGCGCTGCGCGGGCGCGAGATCGGATTCGTGTTCCAGGATCCGATGACCTCGCTCAACCCGGTGTTTACCGTGGGCTACCAGCTGATGGAGCCGCTGCGCCTGCACATGGGGCTGGCGAAGCCCGCCGCCCGCAGACGCGCCGCAGAGTTGCTGGCGCTGGTGGGCATCCCCGACGCCACCCGCCGGCTGGACGATTATCCGCACCAGTTCTCGGGCGGGATGCGGCAGCGCGTGATGATCGCCATAGCGCTCGCCTGCGAGCCGAAGGTGCTGATCGCCGACGAACCCACGACCGCGCTCGACGTGACGATCCAGGCGCAGATCCTGGAACTGGTGCGCGAGCTGCGCCAGAAGATGGGCATGGCCATCGTCTGGATCACCCATGACCTGGGCGTGATCGCCGGCATCGCGGACCGTGTGCTGGTCATGTATGGCGGCCAGATCGTCGAACATGCAGGCGTGGCCGATCTTTTCGCCGACCCTCGCCACCCCTACACGCGGGCGCTGCTGGAAACGATCCCGCGGGTGGACGGGGTGCGCGATACCCGGCTGCGGACCATCGCGGGCCAGCCGCCCAGCCTGGGCGCGCAGCCTTCGGCCTGTCCCTTCGCCCGGCGCTGCCCGCATGTCTTCGACCGCTGCCTTTCCGCGAACCCGGCCCGCCGGCCGGTCGCATCCGGCCATGACGTCGCCTGTTTCTGGGATGCGACACGGGGGGCGCCGGCCGATGCCTGACGGAACCGCGCCCGCGACGCTGGTTCGTGTCGAGGGCCTGAAGATGCACTTTCCCATCCATGCGGGCCTGCTGCGTCGCCGGGTGGGCGAGGTGAAGGCGGTGGACGGCGTCAGCTTCACGATACGCGACGGGGAAACCCTGGGGCTGGTGGGCGAGTCCGGTTGCGGCAAGTCCACCGTGGGCCGCGCGGTGCTTCGGCTTTACACGCCGACCGAGGGCCGGATCGAGATCGACGGCACCGACATCTCCACCCTTTCGGGCGAGCGGCTGCGCGCGATGCGACCGCGCATGCAGATGATCTTCCAGGATCCGCAGGCCAGCCTGAACCCGCGCATGACCGTGGCCGGCATCATCGGCGAGCCGCTCCTGGAACATGGCCGCCTGAGCGGGGACGAACGGCGCGAGCGGGTGCTTGAGCTGATGGACCAGGTCGGGCTGAACCGGGGCTTCGCCAACCGCTACCCGCACGAATTTTCCGGCGGCCAGCGCCAGCGCATCGGCATCGCGCGGGCCCTGGCGCTGAACCCGCGCTTCATCGTCTGCGACGAGCCGATCGCCGCGCTCGACGTGTCGATCCAGGCGCAGGTCGTGAACCTGCTCGAGGATCTGCAGGAACGCTTCGGCCTGACCTATCTGTTCATCAGCCACGACCTGTCGATGGTGCGCCACCTCGCGACCCGTGTGGCGGTGATGTATCTGGGCCGCATCGTCGAGATCGGCCCGCGCGAGGCGCTTTATGCCGATCCGCTGCACCCCTACACCCAGGCGCTTCTGTCGGCGGTGCCTGTCCCCGATCCCGCGCGCGAGGCGACGCGCCGGCACATCATCCTCAAGGGCGACGTGCCGAGCCCGGCCAACCCGCCGAAGGGCTGCAACTTCTGCACCCGCTGCCCGAAGGTGATGGACATCTGCCGGACCGAAGACCCCCCGATGCGCGACATGGGCGGCGGGCGGCAAGCCGCTTGCCATCTGTTGGAGGCGGGGTAGCATGATCCCCAGTGGCCCGGAAAAGAGCGCCGCGACACAACTCAACGACCAAATGGCAACAGGGAGCCAGACATGAAAACCAAGGCATTACTGACAGGGGTGGCCGCGCTCAGCCTTGTCGCGACCGGCGCTCTGGCCGAGCGGGGCTCGGACGGGCATGTGAACATCATCTACTGGCAGGCCGCGTCGATCATGAACCCGTTCCTGTCCGGCGGCACCAAGGACATCGAGGCCGCCTCGATGGTGCTGGAGCCGATGGGCCGCTACGACCAGGACGGCAATCTCGTGCCCTATCTCGCGCAGGAGATCCCGACGATCGAGAATGGCGGCGTGTCCGCGGACCTGACCTCGATCACCTGGAAGCTGAAGGAGGGGCTGCTCTGGTCCGACGGCACGCCCGTCACCTCGGCCGACCTGGTCTTCACCGCGGAATACTGCATGCATCCCGAGGGGGGCTGCGCGCAGCTGTCCAAGTATGACGGCGTGTCCATGGTCGAGGCGCTGGACGATCTGACGGTCAAGATCACCTTCGAGGCGCCCAAGCCCAATCCCTACGGCCCCTTCATGGGCGGCCAGTCGCCGATCCTCCAGAAGGCGCAGTTCCAGGACTGCCTGGGGGCCCGCGCGCCCGAATGCACCGACGCGAACTTCATGCCGATCGGCACCGGACCGTTCCGCGTGGTCGAGTTCCGCCCCAACGACGTGATCTCGCTGGAAGCGAACCCCAACTTCCGCGACCCGGCCAAGCCGGCATTTGCAACCGTGACCTTCAAGGGCGGCGGCGACGCGGCGGCCGCGGGCCGCGCGGTGCTTGAAACCGGCGAATTCGACTACGCCTGGAACCTCCAGCTTGCCCCCGAGGTGATCCAGGGCATGGTCGCCGCAGGCAAGGGCGAGGCGCTGTCGGCCTTCGGCACGCTGGTCGAGCGGATCGAGGTGAACCTGACCGATCCCTCGCCCGACCTGCCCGAGGGCGAGCGTTCGACGGTGAAGCATCCGCATCCGATCCTGTCGGACCTGCGCGTGCGCAAGGCGCTGTCGATGGCGATCGACCGCAACCTGCTGGTCGAGATCGGCTATGGCCAGGCCGGCAACCCGACCTGCAACCTGGTGCCGAACCCGCCGCTTTACGCCTCGCCCAACACCGAGTGCCTGACCCAGGACATCGAGGGCGCCAAGGCCCTGCTGGAAGAGGCGGGCTGGGTCGCCGGACCCGACGGCGTGCGGACCAGGGACGGGATGCGCCTGTCGCTGCTGTTCCAGACCTCGACCAACGCCGTGCGGCAGGACTTCCAGGCCCTGATCAAGCAGTGGTGGACAGAGATCGGGGTGGAAACCGAACTGAAGAACGTCGACGCCTCGGTATTCTTCGGGGGCGATCCGGGCTCTCCGGACACGTTCCAGAAGTTCTATGCCGATGTCGAGATGTACGCCAACAACTTCGATGGCATCGACCCGCAGGCCTATCTTGCCGCCTATCAGTGCGGGAACGAGCCGAAGCCCGAGTCGCAGTGGCAGGGCGAGAACATCAACCGCTTCTGCGATCCGGAATACGATGCGCTGGTCGACGAGCTTGCGCGCACGGGCGAGCTGGAAAGGCGCGGCGAAATCGCCATCCGGCTGAACGAGATGCTGACCAAGGACACCTACACGATCATCCCGCTGGTCGATCGTGGCCGCGTCTCGGCGCGCTCGAACACGCTGGGCGGGGTGATCCTGAACACCTGGGACAGCGAGCTGTGGAACATCGCCGACTGGTACCGCATCCAGTGACGGCCACGGCCTGAGACCCGGACGCCGCCCCGCCAGACGCGGGGCGGCGTCGTCCCCCGAGCCCCGACTAGACCGCTGACCCGAGGCGCCGCCGCATGTTCACCTACACGCTTCGACGACTCCTGCTTGCGATCCCGACGCTTCTGGTCATCAGTTTCGTGATCTTCATGCTGCTGGAACTGGCCCCCGGCGACCCGGTGGCGCAGATGCCGCTGACAATCCCTCCGGAGGTGCGCGAAAAGATCCGCCTCAGCCTGGGCCTGGGCGAGCCGCTGCATATCCGCTACCTGCTCTGGCTTCAGCAGTTCTTCGTGAACGAGCCGATCCACGTCTTCGACGCGATGTTCGGCACCAGCTACGGCGAGGGGATGCAGCGCGTCATCTCGTGGCAGACCCGCTCGCCCGTGGGCGACATCATCGCGCAGCGCATCCCGCAGACGCTGTGGGTGGTCGGCATGGCCTATGTGGTGGGGGTGCTGATCGCGCTGCCCATCGGCATCATATCCGCCTACAGGCAGTATTCCTGGTTCGACCAGATCGGCACGCTGGTGTCGATGATCGGCTTTTCGGTGCCCACCTTCTTCACCGGCGTGCTGCTGATCGTCGTCTTCTCGGTCAATCTCGGCTGGTTCCCGTCGATCTACGACACCACGCTTCAAGTGACGGACTGGGACAGCTTCCTCCTGCAGGCGCGGCAGATGGCGATGCCGGTCTTCGTGCTGGCGCTCTACAACGCGGCCCAGATCAGCCGCTTCATGCGCGCCTCCATGCTCGACAACCTGAACCAGGATTATGTGCGCACCGCCCGCGCCAAGGGGCTGCGCGAACGCGCCGTGGTGCTGATCCATGTGCTCAGGAACTCGATGATCCCGGTCGTGACCGTGATAGCACTCGGCGTGCCCACCGTGTTCGGCGGCGCCATCATCACCGAGCAGGTGTTCAAGGTGAACGGGCTGGGCCAGCTTCTGATCACCGCGATCTATGCCAACGACGTGCCCATGGTGCAGACGCTGACCTTCATCTTCGCGGTGCTGATCGTGCTCTTCAACCTGATCGCCGACATCCTCTACGGCCTTCTCGACCCGAGGATCCGCTATGACTGACGCCACCGCCGCCCGTCTTGCCGCCGCCGATCCCGTGCTCAGGCCGCCGCGCAGCCAGTGGCGCGACGTCTGGGACCAGTACCGCACCCACAAGGGGGCGCTGTTCGGCACGGTGGTGTTCGTGCTGATCCTGCTGGCGGTGATCTTCGGCCCGCTGATCTGGACCATCGACCCCACCTATATCGACATCCGCGCGCGCAGCCAGGGGCCCAGCCTTGCGCATCCGCTGGGCACCGACCAGCTGGGCCGCGACATGCTGGCGCGGATGCTGGCGGGGGGGCAGGTGTCGATCGCCGTGGGCATGACGGCGATGTTGCTGAGCCTGGTGCTCGGCACCGCCATCGGCGTGCTGGCCGGCTTCTTCCGCTGGCTCGACGGGCCGCTGATGCGGCTGACGGACGTGTTCCTCGCCCTGCCGCTGCTGCCGCTGCTGCTGGTCATGGTGATGTTCTTCCGAGAGCCGCTTTCGGGTGCCTACGGCCCCGAGACGGGTATCTTCATCCTGATGGTGACGGCCATCGGCATCACCTCGTGGATGCAGACCGCCCGCATCGTGCGGGGCGAGGTGCTGGTCCTGAAGGAACGCGAATTCGTGCTGGCGGCCCGCAGCATCGGCACGCCGCCGCGCCGGATCATCACCCGCCACGTCCTGCCCAACGTGCTTTCGCCGATCATGGTCTCGGCCACGCTGGGGATCGCCAGCGCCATCATCACCGAATCCGCGCTGTCCTTCCTGGGCCTGGGCTTTCCGCCCGACTTCCCGACCTGGGGCCGGCTGCTGTTCGACGCGGTGGACTATATCCGCGACCACCCCGAGCGGGTGATCTGGCCGGGGGTCGCCATCTCGCTCACGGTGCTGTCGGTGAACTTCATGGGCGACGGGCTGCGCGACGCGCTCGACCCGCGGATCCGCGGCCGCTGACAGGTCACGCCGCGGGCGGGATCCTGAGCCGCGCCAGAAGAAGCGGCGTGAAATACATCGGGTACTGGTAAAGCGCCACGAACAGCGCCAGCACCGGCTCGAAGGGCAGGGCGGCCAGGTACATCGCGATGGTGCGGTTGCCCATCAGGATGCCCGCAGCCCCCGCCTCCGCCGCGGGCAGGCGCGAGCCCAGCGCCGCGCGGGTCGCAAGGTTCGCGCCGATGTTCAGCACGAAGCCAAGCACCAGGATGAACATCGCGCGGCCCGGATCCTCCAGGATCAGCGCGCCCACCCTATCGAACAGCGGAAACACGAACAGCAGCATCCCGAAGGCGGCCACCCCGTCGAACACCTGCCCCGAGGCGGCGATGCGACCCGCGCCCACCAGCCGCCGGATGAGCAGCGCGCCAAGGATGCCGCCCAGGATCATCAGGAACAGCCGCTGCGCCAGTGCCAGCGGCTCCAGCGCCGCCTCTGCGCCGGGCAGGGCAATGGCGACGGCCAGCGGGCCCAGCACGGGCGTCATCAGCGTGGTGGCGACGGTCACTTCCAGTGCCAGCCGCGCGTTGAAGCCCAGCAGGAAGCACAGCCCCGCGCAGGAGGCGATGGGCGGGGCGGCGGCCACGTAGACCAGCGTCGCCGCCACCTCCGGCCCGAAGGCGCGCCCGACAAGGCCGTAGACCAGCGCCGTCACCGGCAGCAGCAGCACCGCGATGCCCGCAAGCTGCGCCAGCCTGCGCGGCCGGATCGCCGCGCGCAGCGTCGCGCCCAGGTCGATCCGCGCCATCGCCAGCGCATAGACCATCGACACCAGCGCCGGCAGGGCCGGGCGCAGGAACTCGGCCAGCCCCGGCGTGAACAGGGCGACCACCGATCCGATCGACAGGATCCAGCGCGCGTTGCGACCCGCGCGGGCAAGAAAGCCTATGAGCAAGGGCGTCTCAGCCGCCGGTGTGGCTCATGTGGCGGGTCATCGTGCCGCCGACCGTCTGCCGGGAATAGTCGAAGTCGTGCCCCTTGGGCTTGCGCGCGATGGCGGCGCGGATCGCCTGGTCCAGCAGCCGGTCGTCGCCGCTTTCGCGCAGGACGCGGCGCAGGTCGGCCTCGTCCTCCTGGCCCAGGCACATGAAAAGCTGCCCGGTGCAGGTCAGCCGCACCCGGTTGCAGCTTTCGCAGAAATTGTGGCTGAGCGGCGTGATGAAGCCGATCTTCTGCCCGGTCTCCTCGACGCGGACATAGCGCGCCGGGCCGCCGGTGGAATAGGGGATGTCGGTCAGGGTCCAGCGCGTTTCCAGGTGGCGGCGCACGTCCTTCAGATCCCAGTACTGGTCGAGCCGCAGGCCATCGCCCATGTCCTCGCCCATCGGCATCACCTCGATGAAGGTCAGATCGAACCCGCGCTGCCCGCACCATTCGACCATGCGGTGCGCCTCGTCGTCATTGGTGCCTTTCAGCGCCACGGCGTTCAGCTTCACCTTGAGCCCGGCCTCCTGGGCGGCGTCGATGCCGTCCATCACCTGCGCGAAGCGGCCCCAGCGGGTGATGTCGCGGAATTTCTGCTCGTCCAGCGTGTCGAGCGACACGTTCACCCGCCGCACGCCGCAATCGGCCAGGGGCTTTGCGAACCGGCGCAACTGCGAGCCGTTGGTGGTCAGCGTCAGCTCGTCCAGCGCGCCCGAGGCCAGGTGCCGCGACATCGCCTCGAAGAACTGCATGATTCCCTTGCGCACCAGCGGCTCTCCGCCGGTGATGCGCAGCTTGCGCACCCCAAGGTCCACGAAGCGCGAGCACAGGCGATCCAGCTCTTCCAGCGTCAGAAGATCGTTCTTGGGCAGGAAGGTCATGTTCTCGGACATGCAATAGACGCAGCGGAAATCGCAGCGATCCGTCACCGACACGCGCAGATAGGTTATCGCGCGGGCAAACGGGTCCACGAGGTTCGGCAAGTCCTGCATCCGGCTCTCCCCTTCCGAAGTGCGTGCCGGGCGAGACTACCCCCCGTGCGCGCCGGCTGCAAGCGATAGACCCCGCCCGGAACTGCCGCTAGGGTGCCGCGAAAACCGAACGGTGACAGCATGCTGCCGGACCGAACCATCGCCCGCCCGGGCCCGTGGGACCAGATGCGCCGCGATTTCGCCTGGCCACTGCCCGCACGCTACAACATCGCCGAAATCGCCTGCGAGCGCTGGGCCCGCGCACATCCCGACCGGCTGGCGCTGCGGCTGCTGCGCACCGACGGCGAGGTGCGCGACTACAGCTACGCCGAACTCAGCCGCGCCTCGGGCCGGCTTGCCAACGTGCTGCGGGCGCATGGGGTCGGGCGCGGCGACCGGGTGGCGGTGCTGCTGCCGCAACGGCCCGAGACGATCCTGACCCACCTGGCCGCTTACAGGCTGGGGGCGATCGTGGTGCCGCTTTTCACCCTGTTCGGCGAGGACGGGTTGCGCTTTCGCCTGGCCGACAGCGGGGCGCGGGCGCTGGTGACGGATCTGGCGAACCTGCCCAAGATCGTGGCGATCCGCGACGATCTGCCCGAACTGCGCGAGGTGTTCACCGTGGACGGCACCGAAAGCGGTGCCCATGCCTTCTGGCAGGAACTGGGCCGCGCCGCCGAGGGCGGGCCGCTGGCCGACACCACGCCCGACGATCCGGCGCTTATCTCCTACACCTCGGGCACCACCGGCCCGCCCAAGGGGGCGCTCCATGCCCACCGGGTGCTCTTGGGCCACCTGCCGGGGGTCGAGACGCATCACGACTTCCTGCCGCAGCCGGGCGACTGCCTGTGGACCCCGGCCGACTGGGCCTGGATGGGCGGGCTTCTGAACGTGGCGCTGCCGGCACTCGCGCTGGGCGTGCCGCTGATCGCGCACCGGATGGCCAGGTTCGACCCCGAACACGCCTTCTGGCTGATGGAGCGGCTTGCCGTGCGCAACGTCTTCCTGCCGCCCACGGCGCTGAAACTGATGCGGCAGGCGGCACCCCGCGCGCCGCTTGGCCTGCGCTCCGTCGCCTCGGGCGGCGAGGCGCTGGGCGCGGGCATCCTCGACTGGGGGCGCGCCACCTTCGGGGTCGAGATCAACGAGTTCTACGGCCAGACCGAGTGCAACCTGGTGCTCGGCAATTCCGCCCGCGTCCTGCCCGTCCGCCCCGGATCCATGGGCCGCGCGGTGCCGGGCCACGAGGTCGCGATCATCGACGCTGACGGCGAACCGCTGCCAGTGGGCACCGAGGGCGAGATCGCCGTCCGCCGGCCCGATCCGGCCATGTTCCTCGAATACTGGGGCCAGCCGGAAAAGACCGCCGAGAAGTTCGCCGGCGACTGGATGCGCACCGGTGATGTCGCGACCATGGACGACGAGGGCTATGTCCATTTCTCCGCCCGCAGCGACGATGTCATCACCTCCTCGGGCTACCGCATCGGCCCGACCGAGATCGAGGATTGCCTGAACGCGCACCCCGACGTGGTGATGGCCGCAGCCATCGGCGTGCCCGACCCGATCCGGACCGAGGCGGTCCGCGCCTTCGTCGTCACCCGCCCCGGTGCCGCGACCGACGGGCTGGCCGAGGCGCTGATCGCGCGGGTCCGCGCCCGCGTCTCGCCCCATGTCGCGCCAAGGGAGGTGGTGTTCGTGGACAGCCTGCCGATGACCGCGACGGGAAAGATCATGCGCCGCAGCCTGCGCGGCGGGGGCGCGGAAAGCTAGGCCAGCCCGCGCTCGGCCTCGCGCCGGGCAAAGGCCTTGAGTGCGGCGCCATGCGCGGCAAGAAAGCCGCGCACGGCGTCCGCGTCGTGCTTGGCCAGCGTGCGCAGCCAGGTGGCGATGGCCTTCTGGATGAACCAGTCCCGGTCCGCCGTCAGCCGCGCGGCCCAGCCAAGGACGCGCGCCCGCGCCGCCGCCTCGGCCTGCGACGGGTGGTTCAGCTTGGCAAGCGGCAACGAGAACACCAGCGCCGCGCGGCGCATCCAGACGTTTTCCTCCCAGAGCCAGCCCTCCAGCCGGTCGAGCCGCGACAGGTCCGCCATCACCCGCCGGCTGCCGGCCTCGGCCGCATGGTCGGCGATGGCCCAACCGTCGAAATCCGGTGCCCAGGCGGCGACCGTCTCCCAGACGGCCTGGTCCATCTCCGGGTCGGGGATGCGCGCCTTCACCAGCAGCTTGCCGGCGGCGATCCGCGCCTCGAAGATGCCGGATGTCCACAGCGCCTGCGCCTCGCGCACCCAGTCGCAGACCGCGCGTTCGGCCCGCCAGCCGCCCACCAGCTCGATGATCTGCGGGTTCGAGACGCCCAGCACCGGGCGGCGGGTCTTGTGGTATTCCGCCATCTCGCCCGCGCGGGCCGGATCGGCCATCGCGGCAAGCCGGGGCAGAAGGGCGCTGTCGTGCCTCATTCCACCGTGACCGACTTCGCCAAATTGCGGGGCTGGTCCACGTCGGTGCCCTTGGTGACCGCCGTGTGATAGGCCAGCAGCTGCGCCGGCACCGCGTAAAGGATGGGTGCCACGAAGGGATCGACGCGGGGCAGGCGGATCCGTTCCCACACGTCCTGCCCGGCATGGGCCAGCCCCGTCTCGTCCGACAGGAGCAGGATCCGCCCGCCACGCGCCATCACCTCGTGCATGTTGCTGACCGTCTTGTCGAACAGCGGATCGGTCGGCGCCATGACGATCACCGGCACCGTCTCGTCGATCAGCGCGATGGGCCCGTGCTTCAGCTCGCCGCTGGCATAGCCCTCGGCGTGGATATAGCTGATCTCCTTCAGCTTCAGCGCCCCTTCCAGCGCCAGCGGATACATCGCGCCCCGGCCCAGGAACAGCACGTCCTGCGCCTTGGACAGCTCCCAGCAGATGGCGCCCAGCCGGCTTTCGGTGGCCAGCAGATCCGCCATCGCCCCCGGCACGGTTTCCAGCGCCGACATCAGCGCCCCCTCGCGCGCGGCGTCGATCTGGCCCGTCTGCCGCGCGGCCATCACCGCCAGCACGGCCAGCACCGTCAGCTGGCAGGTAAACGCCTTGGTCGAGGCGACGCCGATCTCGACCCCGGCATGGATCGGCAGCACCAGGTCGCTTTCCCGCGCGATCGAGCTTTCCGAGACGTTCACGATCCCCACGATCCGCGCCGCCTTGCCCTTCATGTAGCGAAGGGCTGCCAGCGTGTCGGCGGTCTCGCCCGACTGGCTGACGAACACGGCCAGCGTGCGCGGGCTGACGGGCGGCTCGCGGTAGCGGAACTCCGAGGCGACGTCGATCTCCACCGGCATCCGCGCGATCTGCTCGAACCAGTATTTCGCGACCATTCCCGCCAGGTAGGCGGTGCCGCAGGCCACGATCACCACCCGGTCGTAGTCGCGGAAATCCAGCGCCAGCGGCGCGGGCTTCACGCCGTTCGCATCCGTCACCGTGTAGTGGCTCAGCGCATAGGCCATCACGGTCGGCTGCTCGTGGATCTCCTTCGCCATGAAGTGCTTGTGCGACCCCTTGTCGGCAAAGGCGTTGACGCCGGCGACATGGATCACCTGCCGGTCCACCACAGCGCCCCCGGCATCGTGGATGGTGGCGCCGGTGCGCCGGATCACGGCCCAGTCGCCCTCTTCCAGATAGGTCAGTTCGCGCGTCATCGGCGCCAGCGCCAGCGCGTCCGAGCCCACGAACATCTCGCCCTGCCCGTGGCCTATGGCCAGCGGCGATCCGCGCCGCGCGGCGATCAGCAGGTCGTCATGTCCCTCGAACAGGAACAGCAGCGCGAACGCCCCGTCGAGGCGTTTCAGGCTGCGCGCCACCGCATCTTCGGGGGTGGCGCCGCGGGCGATCTCGCGCGCGACCAGATGGGCCACCGTTTCCGTGTCCGTCTCGGTCGAAAAGCGGTAGCCGTCGGCCTCCAGTTCCTTCCGCAGGCTGCGGAAGTTCTCGATGATCCCGTTATGCACCACCGCCACCGGTCCCGAGACATGGGGATGCGCGTTCACCGTCGAGGGCGCGCCATGGGTCGCCCAGCGGGTATGCCCGATGCCGGCCTTGCCCCGGATCGGGTTTTCCACCAGCAGGTCCGACAGCGCCGCCAGCTTGCCCGTGGCCCGCCTGCGGTCCAGCGCGCCGCCGTTGACCGTGGCGATCCCAGCGCTGTCATAGCCTCGATATTCCAGCCGCTTCAGCGCGTCCAGGATGACCGGCCCGACCTCGTGATTGCCGAGAATTCCGACGATGCCACACATCAGTCCCGTCCCTTCGCCTTGAGCGCCTTCAGCCGCGCCATCATCCGCGCGCCCAGGCCCGCCTTGTTCACCTGCCGCGCGCGCGAAATTGCCAGATCGCCCGAGGGCACGTCCATCGTCACCACCGAGCCCGAACCGACATAGCCGCCCGCATGGACCGTGACCGGGGCCACCAGCGCCGTGTTCGACCCGATGAAGGCGCCATCGCCGATCACCGTGCGATGCTTGAACACGCCGTCATAGTTGCAGGTGATGGTGCCCGCGCCGATATTCGCGCCCTCGCCGACGCTGGCGTCACCGACATAGCTCAGGTGGTTGACCTTGGCGCCGCGGCCGACCTGGGCCGCCTTCACCTCGACGAAGTTGCCGATGCGGGCATCCTCGCCGATCTCGGCGCCCGGCCGCAGGCGCGCATAGGGGCCGATCTGCGCGCCTTCGGATATGTGGCAGCCCTCCAGGTGGCAGAAGGCGCGGATCTCGGCGCCGCTTTCCACCGTCACGTCGGGGCCGAAGGTCACAAAAGGCGCGATGGTCACGTCGCGGCCCACCACCGTGTCGAAGGCGAAGAACACCGTTTCGGGCGCGGTCAGGGTGACGCCGTTCTCCAGCGCCTCGGCGCGGGCGCGGGCCTGGAAAACCGCTTCGGCGCGGGCCAGGTCCTGCCGGCTGTTCACGCCCATCGTCTCGGCCTCGTCGCAGGTGACGACGGCGCAGGTCAGGTCCCGCGCGCGGGCAAGGCCCACGATGTCGGTCAGGTAGTACTCGCCCTTGGCGTTCGCGTTGCCGACCGCGGCCACCAGGTCGAACAGGGTCGCGGCGTCGGCACAGACCACGCCCGAATTGCACAGCCGGATCGCCTGTTGCGCCTCGGTCGCGTCCTTGTGCTCGACGATGGCCTGCAGCGCGCCGCCCGCGTCGAGGATCAGCCGGCCATAGCCCGCGGGATCGCCCGCCACGAAGCCCAGCACCACCACCGCGGCGCCCGAGGCGCGCGCCTCCTGCATCGCCTCAAGCGTCTCGGGGCGCACGAAGGGGGTGTCGCCGTAAAGCACGATGGCATCGCCCTCGAACCCCGCCAGCGCGTCCCGCGCCTGCGCGACCGCATGCGCGGTGCCAAGCTGCTCCTCCTGCACGACGCAGACGGCGTCCTCGTCCTGCGCCTGCGCGGCCTTGCGCACCGCCTCGGAGCCGTGCCCGGTGACCACCACCATGCGCTCGGCGCCCAGTGCGGCCCCGCTGCGCATCGCGTGGTGCAGCAGCGGCGCGCCCGCCAGCCGGTGCAGCACCTTCGGCAGGTCCGAGTTCATGCGCGTGCCCTGGCCAGCGGCCAGCAGAATGATCGCCGTGCTCATATGCGGTGTCTTGCCTCTTTGCGGTTTCCGCGTCTCTTATCAGGCAAGCGGCCGGATCGCCAAGCGGGGCCGCTTCAGAAACTGTTTCAGTCCGTTGCGCCCCGGCGCGGGACGCTTCCACGGGATGCCATGCGCAGCGCCATCTTCGATCTCGACGGCACGCTTGCCGATACCTCGGCCGACCTGATCGCCGCCGCCAATGCCGGGCTCGGGGCAGAGCTTCTTCACCCCGCGCGAGACCAGGCGCTCGCCTTTCGCGGCGGGCGGGCGATGCTGCGCGAGGGGTTGGCGCGCGCGGGCAGCCATGCGTCCGACACCGAGGTGGAGAGGCGCTTGCCCGCCTTCCTTGCGCATTACGAGGCCAATATCGACCGCCACACCCGGCTTTACCCGGGCGTCGAGGGCGCGCTGGACAGCCTGGCCTCGGCGGGCTGGGTGCTGGGCGTGTGCACCAACAAGCCCGCCGCGCTGGCGGAAACGCTGCTGGGCCGGCTGGGCCTGCGCGACCGCTTCGCGGCCCTTCTGGGCGGCGACAGCCTGCCTGTGCGCAAGCCCGATCCGCGCCATCTGACCGACACCATCGCGGCGCTGGGCGGCAACCCCGCCCGCGCCGTTCTGGTGGGCGACAGCGATACCGACCGCAACGCCGCCAAAGCCGCTGGCGTCGCCTGCGTGCTGGTCACATTCGGTCCCGAGGGCGCCGCGGTCGAGGCGCTGGGCCCCGAGGCGCTGCTGCCCGACTACGCGCTTCTGCCCGATCTTCTGGACCGGCTCATCCGATGATGTCCCGGCTGCGGGCGCTTGACCGCGCGCGGCCCATGACTTAATCCGGACCCCACGAGCGGGCATGGTGAAATGGTATCACACGAGCCTTCCAAGCTCTTGGTGCGGGTTCGATTCCCGCTGCCCGCTCCAGCCGACCGACACGCAGCGTCCTCGCGCCGGCCCTGACGCACAGGGGCGCCCGCGCGTTTCGTGGTCCCGTCACCCGGACAGAAGACCAGCCGAAACACGCCTGCGGATCCGGTGCCGTAGCCGATCCCGTTCGGGCTGCGCGACACTTCCAGGGGTCCGCCGTCAGGCAGGGGATGTTGGCGGCGTCCAGCCCGCCTGCGACGCGGAACCGGCACCCGGTCGCGGCCGGATCCACGACGGTGCGAAGACGGGCGTGATGCGCAGGGTGAACCCGCCGCCCGGGATATCGCCCACATCGATCGGGAAGGTCAGGCTCAGGTTCGAGGGATCCTCGATCCCGACGCGCCGTCGAACCCGATGATTTCGCCTGCGGCAACCATGCCGCCCAGCCCGGATGAAAGTGCCGCTGCCGACACGAGGACATTCCGGAATTTCACTTGCACCTTCCCCTCTCGATCGCCGTGCCACCGGCGGCGGGGGGCCGGAGGGGCCCCGGCAGGAGGCTGCATGATCATTCGCACATACAAGAATGCATAAGATCTGACGCGGATCGGGGCGCGCGCATTCTACGGATGCGGCGGCCTCGCCATATCCGGGATCCCCGCACGCGCCGGGGGGGGGGGCTGCGATATCGGTTGTCAGCGGTGCCGGGGACAATGCCCCCGGGCCCGGCGCTAGAGATGCGTGGCGACGAAGCCGTCCGCGATGGCGCGCGCGACGAAATCGTCGAGCGCCTTGATCGCCGGGTTGTCGGGCCCCGGCAGGACCATCGCCTGTTCCACTTTCGCGACCGTGCCGGTCAGCACCATGTAGCCGCGATCGCCCGCGAAATGCCGCTCGAGCGAGGCGCGCACGCCCGCGACCGCATCGCCGCGCCCGCCGCGGAACTCCTCGAAACTCTCGCCCGGCGTGCCCGAGCGTTCCAGCCGCGCCGCCTTCAGATTGGCCGTCAGCCACATGTCATAGGCCGACCCGGTGGAGGTCAGGACCGTCAGGCCCGCCCGGTCGGCATCCTCGGGCGTCTCGATGCCGCTGCCCACCCGCACGGCATAGGTCGCCTCGATGGTGTGATAGGGCCGGGTGAAGCTGATCGACTTGGCCCGCATCGCGTCGATGGCGAGAAAGCCCACATCCCACCTGTCGTTCAGCGCGTCGTCGAACACCTTGCCGGCGCCGGAATAGACCACCTGCTCCAGCCGCGCGCCGATCTCCTCGGCCAGCCTGCGGCCAAGCGCCGGGCTGATGCCCGTGAAGCCGCCCTCCACCGGTTGCACAAGTGCGCGGTTGCCGGTGTTGACCGTCGCGCGCAGCACGCCGCCGCGCGCGATGGATGCCAGATCGCTCATTCTTTCCTGCCCCTCTGTTGATGGGGCGCCGGCGGTGGTTCCCGCCGGCGCCGGTCCTGTCCTCAAGATCGTCCTGCCTTACAGGTCGTACTGCTCGCGGGCGTAGCCGCCCAGGCCCACCGCATCGAGCTTCGAGAGCGGCGCAAGGAAGGTGACCTGGATCACCCCCGGCGCGCGGCCGATCTCGATGGCGCCGTTGATGGTGGCGCGGTTGCGCACCTCGGCCACGCTCATGCCCAGAAGTGCCGCGGCGCGGGCAAGCCCGTTGTCGATCGCGGCGTTCATGTTGGCCGCCGTCCCGATCACCGAAATCGGCGCCGAGGCCTCCAGTTCGCCCACGCCCCATTCCTGCGCCAGCCGCGCCGCCTTTGCCCGCTCGCTCGCGGTGAAGGGGCGCGCCAGCGGCGGCAGGTCCTCGGGCAGCGGGAACAGCACCGGGCCGTCGATGGGCCAGTCCTTCAGCACCTCGACCTGGAGCGTGACCGAACCCGCCACGTCCATCGTGTGGCCCGCGATCTCGCCGTCGCCCTGGGCCGCGTGCATGTCGCCCATGTAGACGCCCGCGCCCTTGACCTTGACCGGGGCGACCAGGATCGCGCCGGGGCGCACCGCGTCGATGTCCATGTGGCCGTCGGTCTTGTGTTCCGCCAGGTCCTCGGCGGTCATCGCATAGGGATGCGGCGCGCCCACGAGGAAGGCGCCGAAATCGCCCGCGTTGTGGCTGTCGGGCATCGCGCGCGACGGGCAGGTGCCGAGCTGGCCCAGGAAGGGCCGCATCCGCACCATGACACCCGCCATGTCCGAGGGCGCATAGGTCAGGATCGAATGCTGCTTCGAGTCGTCCGGCAGCGCGGCGAAGTGCTTTGCCTCGTGCGCGATCCGCTCGGCCGCCTTCTTCGACATGGTCACGCCGACATGGCGCGTCTCGTCGAAGACGACCGTGTAGCCGTGCACGATCTCGAAGGGCTTCACGGGGTTGCCGCAGGCGTCGCAGCGCACGGCGTCCTGGCCGATCCCCTCGACATGGGTTTCGGGCCAGACCGTGTCGCAATGCGGGCAGCGCGCGGCGACATAGGGATCGCCCAGGCAGAACCCTTCGGGAGAGCTGTCATGCCCCGAGGCGGTGGCGATCGAGGTCACGGTGATGTCGCGGATGCGGATGGCGACCGCGTCGCCCGGTTCCGCCCCCTCGACATAAACGGGGCGCGTCACCTCGTGCCCGCCGCGCAGGGCGGGGGTGATCATCGGCCCCCAGCAGCCCGGCGCTGTGTTGGCGATGATGGTGCCGCCATTCTCGACCGGGCCCAGCATCGGCGACTCGGGGTCGAGCACGCTGTTGGTGAAGCCCTGCACGACGACGCTGCGCCGCGCGCTGTTGGAGGTGGTGCCGTCCGGCATGGTGAAAATCCCCCTGTCTGGATGTGATGCCTGTAAACCTAGCGCGGGCGCGGGGCCGCGCAACGTGCCGGATCACGCCTCCATCGCGGCCCGCCTTATCGCGTCTGGCGTGAAGGGCATGTCGCGCAGCCGCAGCCCGGTCGCCGCCGCGATGGCGTTGGCGATGGCCGCCGCCGCAGGCCCCGGAGACGCCTCTCCCGCGCCGACCGAGGGCGTCTCGTCCGACCCGACCAGATGCGTCTCGAACTGCGGCACGTTGTCGAAGCGCAGCACCGGATAGCTGTCCCAGTCGCGCCCCAGCACGCCGTCGCGGTCCCAGCGCTGTTCCTCGTACAGCGTCCAGCTTGCCGCCTGGATCACCCCGCCTTCCAGCTGCGCCGCCAGCCCGTCGGGGTCCACCACGCGGCCCGCATCTGCCACCATGACCACGCGGCCCAGCCGCACCTCGGCCGCGTCCGTCAGCTCGAGATCGACGTAAAGCCCCACGCGCGTCATCTGGTTCTTGTACTGCGCATAGGCGATGCCGCGCGCGAAGCCCTCGGCCACCGGGTCGGCCTTGGCCAGCGCATCGAGCCGCCTCAGCACCGCGATGGCGCGCGGGTCGTCCAGATGCTCCAGCCGATAGGCGATGGGGTCGCGGCCCGCGCGTTCCGCCGCCTCGTCCATCACCGCCTCGATCGCCAGCACGTTGATGACCGCGCCCAGGCAGCGCATGGCCGAACTGCGCAGCGGCATGTCGGGCACCAGCCGCTTGACCAGCCGCTTGTCGGCGAAACGGTAGATCGGGTCCAGGTTGCGGTGGATGCCCGCATGTTTCCCGATATTGGGCGTCGCCTGGAACGGCGGCGGCGCGTCGTCGCGGAACCGGTTCGACAGAAGCCGCGCCGGGCCCGAGCGGTTCGGGCCGGGGCGGGGCCTGCCGCGATGGGTGTCGCTCATCGCCTCGGCCGCGAAACCCGCGATCCGGCCCCCCTCGTCCAGCGCAGCCGCCACCTCCAGCACCGTTGCGGGCGCGACGGGTTCCCAGGCGTGTTCCTCCTCGCGGGTCCATTTCAGCAGCACCGGCCGCCCGGGCACCGCCTGCGCCACCAGCGCCGCATCGAGCGCCGCGTCATCGGCCCCGTTATGGCCATAGCAGCCGGGCCCGGGGGTGTGGGTCACCACCACCTCGGCGGGGGTCAGGCGGAAACTGTCGGCCAGCGCGTCGCGCAGGGTCCAGATGCCCTGGCTGTGGCTGTGAACATGGAGCCGCCCGTCGCGCCACTCTGCCAGCGCCGCCGAAGGGGCAAGCGCCGCATGCAGCTGATAGGGCCGGCTGAAGCTGGCCGCGATCTGCGGCGCATCCAGGGGCGCGGGCAGGGCCGCCGCCGTATCCGGCATGCCCCCCTCCGCCACCGTGATCCGGGTCGCGGGCCGGCTGCGCAGCAGGTCGCGGAAATCGCCCTCGGGCAGGCCCGCGCCGGCATCCCAGTCGCAGGCCGCCGCAAGCCGCCGGGCGGCGCGGATCACCTGCCATTCCGACGCGCCGGCAATGGCCAGGAAACTGCCGTCGCGCAGCACGGTGAAGCCCTTGTGTTCCAGGCTTTCCACCACGCCCGCGTCCAGCCCGCGCAGCCGCGCCCGCGCATGGGGCGGGCGCAGGGTGCGGGCATGCAGCATGCCCGGCAGGTCCAGGTCGTGCAGGAAGCGGTAGGCGCCGGTCACCATCTCCGCCAGCCCGCGCGGCGGCAGGGCGGGCAGGGGGCGGCGCAGCGCCGCCGGCAGGGGCCGGGCGTCGGGGTCGAGCGGCGTGTCCGGGTCCAGCGCCGCCACCAGGTCCAGCAGCGCGATCTTTGCATTGGTGCCGGGGCGGATGACGTAGTCGTCCTCCAGCCGCAGCGCATCCGGCGCCGTCTCCAGCCGCGCGGCGGCCAGTCGCAGCACCGCCGCGCGCAGGCTGGCGGCGGCCAGCCGGATCGCGCCGCCCCCTTCCTGCACGGAAGTCGAGCCGGAGGTGATGCCCTGGTCCGGGCTGTCGGCGGTGCTGACGGGTGCCACCTCGATCAGCGCGGGCGAAAGGCAAAGCTCTTCGGCGGCGATCCGCACCAGCGCGGTCGAGATGCGCTGCCCGATATCCACCTTGCCCGCGCGCACCCAGAGCCGGCCATCCTCCAGCCGCAGCCAGTCGCGGATCAGCGGGTATTCCGTGCTCATGCCTCGCCCTCCGCCGCCATTTCCACGGCGGCGAACACCCGCGGGTGCGATCCGCAGCGGCACAGATGCGGGGTCAGCGCGGCCGCGGTCCGGGCACGGTCGGGCTTGCCGCCGCCGTCCAGCAGCGCCGTCACCGCCACCACCAGCCCCGAGGTGCAGTAGCCGCACTGCGCCGCCCCCGCCGCGACGAAGGCGCGCTGCACGCGGGCGCCGGTATCCGTGTCGGCCAGCCCCTCGACCGTCACGATCTCGCGCCCCTCGAAGCTTGCAGCGGGACTGGTGCAGCTCAGTTCCACCCGCCCGTCCACCAGCACCGCGCAGGCGCCGCACTGTTCCAGCCCGCAGCCGATCTTGGTGCCCTTGAGCCCAAGATCCTCACGCAGGACATAGGCCAGCGGCGTGTCGGGATCGGCGTCGATCTCGTGCTCGCGGCCGTTGATCTTCAGCTTCACGGCTGAACCCTTTCCCATCTCACGTCCATCTCCACCCCCGCCGCGCGGAACAGGTTCATCACCGGGCAGCGGTATTCCACGTTGCGGATCAGGCGCTGGAACCGCTCTTCCGACTCCTCGGTGTGGACGCGGATGCGCATTTTCACCCAGTTGAAATAGGGCCGCACCCCCTGCACCCCGCGCGAGCCGCGCTGGTCCACCTCGCCATCGGCCGACAGGTCCACGGCGGTGTAGGCAAAGCGCATCGCCTCGGCGCAGCGGTTGATGATGACCCCCTCGCAACCCAGCAGCGACGAGAGCGTCATCTCCAGCGGTGTCGGCCCGGTGTTGGTTTCCTTCTCGTCGGTCACAAGGATGTGGTCGCGCACCATGATGACGCTGCGCGTGCCCCCCTCGTTGCGGGCGCTGACCCGCCTGATGCCCAGCGCCGCCTTGGTGGGATCGACGCTGGGCGGCAGCAGGTCGTCGCCGCTCAAACCGTCATCTCCAGGATGTCGAGGCCGCCGGTCCGGTCGATCACATAGATCAGCCCGCGATCGTCGAGCGTCACGTCGTTCGATTGCGGCGGGCTTCCGTCCGGGCCGGGGCCGGGGATGAAATGCGCGACCTCCACCGGCAGCTTGGGGTTCGACACGTCGAGCACCCGCAGCCCGCCGGCGAACCAGGTCAGATAGACCAGGTGGCTGTCCAGCTTCTCGCGGAACTGGTGCGCGCCGAAGCGCACGCCCTTCTGCCCCGCCCAGGGGCTTGCGCGTTCCGACAGGTCCCAGGCCGCCACCGGCACCATGTTCGACAGGTCGGTGACGTCCATCACCCACAGGAAGCCGTGCAGCCGGCCCGGCAGGTGGTCATGCTCCTCGTCCACCGCCAGCGCGTAGCGCCGCCCGTCGATCAGCTTCTCGAAGGGCATCACGGTATGGGTGGGCTCGGGGATCGCGGGGGGCCATTCGTAGGTGCCCACCTCGCGCAGGTTGCGGATGTCGCTTGCGTCCAGCACCCGCACGCCGGCATGCATCACCGCGGCCCAGAACTCGTCGCCGCAGCGCATGGCGTGGTGCAGGCGGCGGCCATAGCCGGTCCAGGTGGGCGTCTCGCCCCCCCCGACATGCTGGCCCTTCATGTGCCAGCGCGACACTTCGGTGGGGTTGGTGGGGTCCGACAGGTCATAGACGACAAGGATGTTGCCGACATAGCCCTCCATCTCGGTCGAGATGTAGGCGTAGTTCTCGTCCATGTCGAAACGGTGCACCCCGAAGCCGTGGGTCTTGACGTAGGACAGAAGCTTCGGCGCCGTCGGGTCCGAGATGTCCCACACCCGGAAGCCGCCATTGTCGTAGCCGCGGGCATGCGCCTCTTCCAGGACCGGGATATCCTCGGGCTTCACGCCAAGCTTCGCGGCCACGTCGGCATCGCTTGCCCCCGCGCCAAGCTCGGCGCGGATCCCCTCGATCCTGGCGCCCTTGCGCAGGAAGTGCCGGCGGTCCTGCTCCACGTTGGTGACCATCAGCTTGCCCGCGACCCGCACCTTGTGGGTGTGCGACCATGCGGGCGGATCGATATGGGCGACCACCCTGGGGTTCGCGGGGTCCGACACGTCGATGACCGACGTGCCGTGCGGCGGCTTCATGTGGCCGACATAGGCATACTGCCCCTGCACCACGACCTGCCCGCCCCCGGGAATGTCCATCCGCGCGATCCGGCGGATGTTGCGCGCCATCTGGAACTCGATTTCCTGTTTCATCAGACGATAACCCCTTGCTTGCGGCGCTTCATGTCCAGGACCACCGGCAGCGCCAGCGAGAGCACCAGAAGCACCCACAGCACGTTGCCGATATTGGAGGAGAACAGCACCATGATGTCTCCGTTGGCGATCTTGAGCGCGCGCAGGAAATAGGTCTCCAGCAGCGGGCCGAGGATGACGCCGATCAGGATGGCGGCCACATGGTAGCCGGTCTTGCGCGCGATGTAGCCCAGCACGCCGAAGCCCAGGCCCAGATACATGTCGAACATGTATTCGCGCGGCACGAAGGCGCCGACCAGCGTGAACGAGATGATGAGCGGCGCCAGGTAGATCGTCGGGATCGTGGTGACCCGGCTCATGTAGCGGCTGAGCGGGATGATGGTGAAGGCCATCATCACATAGGCCACGGCCATGGCGATGAACATGCCATAGGCGACGTCCGGGTTGCGCTGGAACAGCGACGGGCCGAAGCTGACGCCGTGATACTGCATCACCACCAGCATGATCGCCGCCGTGGCGCCCCCGGGAATGCCCAGCACCAGAAGCGGCACCAGCGTCCCCGAGGTGACGCCGTTGTTGGCGGCCTCCGGCGCGATCAGCCCCTCGGGGTGGCCGGTGCCGTATTTCTCGGGCGTCTTGGAGAAGGTGCGCGACTGCTGGTAGGCCACGAAACTCGCGATCGAGGCGCCCGCCCCGGGGATCACCCCGATCACCAGCCCCAGGATGCTGGTCCAGACGACATGCCACCAGCGCTTGAGGGTGATCGCCACCCCCTCGAAACTGGCCGCCCAGCTTGGCTTGGCCATGGCGGCGGCGCCTTCCTCGGTCAGGATCAGGCGCTTCTCGATGATGATGAAGGCCTCCGACACCGCGAACAGGCCGACCAGCGCCGGGATCAGCGGCACGCCGTCGTAAAGCTCCAGCAGCCCGAAGGTGCCGCGCGGCGTGGCATAGACCGTGTCGGTGCCGATCGCCCCGATCATCAGCCCGAAGAAGCCCGCGATCAGCCCCTTCAGCAGGTCCTGAGCCGCGATCGAGGCAATGAGCGAGATGCCGAACAGCATCACCACGATCATCTCGACCGAATGCATGTAGAAGCCGACCCGCGCCAGGATCGGCATGGCGGCAATCGCGATCAGCGTGGTCAGCAGCCCGCCCATCACCGAGGCCACGAAGGAAATCGCCAGCGCCTGCTGCCCGCGCCCCTGCTGGGACATCGGATAGCCGTCAAGCGGCGTGGCGGCCGCCCCCGCCGTGCCGGGAATGTTCACCAGGATCGCGGGGATCCCCGCGCCCATCCGCGCCGCGCAATAGAGCGAGATCATGAAGATCAGCCCCATCTCCAGGTCCATCGACAGTGTCAGCGGCAGAAGGATGATGATGGTGTTCGCGGCCGAGAAGCCGGGAATGCCGCCCACAACGAGCCCCAGAAGGATCGAGGGGACGATCACCCACCAGTAGCCGAGCGTGTCCCAAAGGACCGAAAGCAGGATCGAACCGGTTCCGTCCATGTCAAATGATCCCCTGCATCAGGTTCTCGAAGGGGCCGCGCGGGAAGCGCGTGTCAAAGGCCCAGATGAACAACGCCCAGCCGCCCAGCGCCATCGTCGCCGATAGCGCCGCGATCAGTCCCAGACGCTCGCCCTTTGCCAGCACCGCCATCGACAGGAACAGGAAGAAGAACGTCGTCAGCGTGAAGCCGCCCAGATCGATCAGCACGCAATAGGCGATGGTCAGCAGCAGAAGCCACAGCCGCCCGCTGGCGATGTCCTCGCGGTTGAAGAGCCGGCTGATGCCCAGCGATGCCTCGCGCTTCTTCAGCAGGATCGCGGAGCGCAGGACGAACAGCGCGCAGCAGAAGAGAAGGATGCCGCCGATCAGGAAGGCGCTGACCTGCGCGGTCCAGGGCGAATTCCAGATCGTCGTGAAATAGTAAAGCGTGAAGGCGACCGCGAGGACGGGAATGATGAGTTCACCGCCAAGCTGTCGTTCCGGTCGGGATGGTTCTTGCGCCATTTCTCAGGGATCTCCGGGCAGGGATGAGGGGTCGGGCGGATGTGCGAAATGGCCCGCGCGACATGCGCGCGGGCCCAGTGGGGCGCCTCAGGCGCCCGACAGGAGCGACTTGTACTTGCCGCCCAGTTCCAGCATCGCCGCGGCGAATTCGCCGCATTCCTCGGGCCCGCCATAGCTCAGGTACTCCGGCGCGCCGCCGCTCTCTTCGTAGACCACCGCCAGTTCCGGGTCTTCGAAGGACTGCTTGAAGGTCTCCTGCAGGATGGCATAGCGCTCGGGGAAGTCCTCGGCCGCCTTGCGGTGGATGGCGAAGGCGCGCGAGGACAGCATCTCGGGCAGGTCCAGGTTGAAATGCGCGTTCATCTCGGGCGCGTTGTTGAGCCGCTCGCCGACCCGGTTCGTGCCCATCACGCACAACGTGCGCACCGCGTCCCCGGCCGCGATCACCGAACCCGAAGTCAGCACCGAGAAGTCGACCTCGCCGGTGACGGCGCCCGCGACGGTGCCCTTGCCGCCGGCCAGCGGGATCAGGTTGAACTGCGCGCCCGTCGCATCGCCGATCGACAGGATCCCGATGGACGCCGGATGCGCCATGCGGCTGGTGCCCACGGTCAGCTGGCGCTTCTTGCCCTCCTCGACGATGTCGTCGATGGTCTGGAACGGGCTTTCCGCGCCCACGAAGACGACGCAGGGATCGACGTCCACCCGGCCCCAGTAGAAATAGTCGTCCAGGCTGAAGTCGGGCATCTGCATCGCCCAGTTCAGCACCTCGGGCCCCATGTTGCCGAAGATCAGGCTGTAGGCGTCGGCATCGTGGCGGCCCATGAACACCTCGTAGCCGACCCGCCCCGAGGCGCCGGGATAGTAGCTCGGCTCGAAGCCGGTGTTCAGGTATTTCTGCCAGATCTGGGTGAAGGCGCGGAAGTTGCGGTCGGCGCCGCCGCCCTCGGCCGTGGGCACCACGATCTGGATGTTGCGCGCGGGGTACTGGTCCTGGGCCCGCAGGATCCCGGGTGCTGCCAGCGTGGTTGCGGAAAGTGCTGCCCCGGTCTGCAAGAGCGAGCGGCGAGTTATCAGTCTGTTCCGGATCATCGGAGTCTCCCTTTTGGTTTTGGTTTTGTCGCGCAGCTTCTTTTTGTTCCCCGCGGGTCTGCGCAGTGTCCCGCCGGGGTTCGTCCAGCCCCGTTCCTCAGGCCGGTGCGGCACCTCCTGCGTAAAGCTGCGAAGCGCCGGCATAGATCAGCCGCAGCGCGAGCAGGATCAGGATCCCGCTCAGCACCAGGCGAAAGCGTCTCTCGTCGATCCGGGCGAGCACCTTGCCCCCGGCAAGCGTGCCCAGGAAGCCTATCACCACCAGAAGCGCCACCAGCCCGACCCATTGCGAAAAGGCGAAGCCCAGGATCGCGAAGGTCACGGTCTTGAGCAGGTGCTGCGTGCTCATCAGCGTCGAATGCGTCGCCACCTGCGCCATCCGGCCCAGCCCCTGCGCCTTGAGAAAGGCGGCGACGAACGGCCCGGTGCCGCCGAAGAACATCGACAGCGCGCTCGACACGAACCCGGCCAGCCCGGCCGAGCGGCGCAGGAAGCCGGGCGGGGTCGAGAACACCGACCACAGGATGAAGCCGCCCACCCCGATCTGGATCCAGGCCGCCGGCAGGTTGACCACGACCGACCCGGCCAGCGCCACGCCTATCCCGGTTCCCACGATGAAGGGCACCAGCACCGGCTTGTAGAGATGCCGGAACAGCATCACGGCCCGCCCGCCATTCGCGCCCAGCTGCACCAGCCCGTGCACCGGGATGATCGCCGGGCCGGGCAGCAGCGAGGCCAGCGTCGCCAGCATGATGATCCCGCCGCCGATCCCGAAGGCCGCGGTGATGAAGGACGTGACGAAACTCAGCGCGATCAGCGCCGTCGCGATCGGCCAGCCCAGTCCCGCATGGAAAAGGTCGGCCGTCATCCCCTCAGCTCTCCCGCACCGAAGGGTGGATCAGCTCTTCCGGCGTCACCCGGCGCGCGGCCAGGTACTGGTCCGAGGAGTAGCGGCAGATCGCGTCCAGCTCGTCGCGGTTGGCGCGGTAGCCATAGCTCCAGTAGTCCTGCCCCATGGTCGCGATGGTCCGTTCCATCGACGCGCCGAGCCAGGGAAGTGTCAGGCGGTTGGCAGACCCCTGCCATACGCTTTCCAGACGCGAAACAGCCATGTCCCGCGCCGCCACGAAGCCCTCGTAGATCGCCTTCGGCAGCCAGGGGTGTTCCTCGGCCAGGGTCTTGCGGATCGCCACCAGGTGCATGATCGGAAAGAACCCGCTGCGCCGGTAATAGTCCTGCTCGGCCCGTTCGTAATCGGGGAAAAGCCGGATGATCCGGTCATCCCCGTCCACGAAGGCCCGCGGCGGCTTGGGTGCCAGAAGCCCGTCGATCTCGCCCGCCAGAAGCAGCTCCTGCAGCGTCTGTCCGTCGCGGATCGGCTCGACCACCATGCCCTCGGGCAGGTCCAGCTCCAGCCGCTCGTGCCGCACGCCTTCGTCCAGCGCGCCGGTGCGCCAATGCACGCTGGCGGGGTTCACGCCGTATTCGTCGGCCATGATCCCGCGCATCCACAGCGCCGCCGTCATCTGGTATTCCGGCACCCCGATCCGGCGCCCGGCGAAATCCGCCGGCGTCTCGATCCCGGACCCCTTGCGCGCGAAAAAACCGTTGTGGCGAAAGGCCCTGCTGAGAAAAGCCGGCACCGCCGTATAGGCCGATGTCCCGCGCGAGACCTGCAGCGCATAGCTCGAAACCGACAGCTCGGTGATGTCGAACCGCGCCTCCTGCACGGCCAGCGGGAACAGCTTGCCGGTGGGCAGCACATGGCTTTCGAAACGCACGCCGGGCACGCTGATCCGCCCGTCATGCAGCGGCATGGCCCGGTCATGATCCCAGGTTGCAAGGGACAGGGTGAGTTCGGTCATTCGGCGGCTTCCATCTGGCCGCGCAGCAGCCCTGCCTCGACGCTGCGCAGGTGGTCATGCATCGCCGCCTGCGCGGCCTGCGGATCGCGGGCCACCACCGCTTCGAGGATGCGGCGATGCTCGGAATGGCTATGGTGGTCGGGGGGCGGGCGGTCCGATCCGGTGCGCCCGCGCGACCAGACCACCGCGCGCCGCACCGCGTTCAGCTGATCGAACAGCGCCAGCAGCACGGCGTTGCCCGCGGCTTCGGCGATGGTGCGGTGCATGCGGTTGTCGGCGGTCTCGTAATGCCGCCACGAGGTCGCGGACCGCGCCGCCTCCATGCAGCGCTCGAGCTCGGCGATATCCTCGGGCGTGGCGTTCAGCGCCGCCTCGAAGGCCAGCATCGGCTCGAAGCTGAGGCGCGCGCGCATCACCTCGGCCGGGCTGGAGCGGTGGGCGAGGCCCGAGATCGTCGTGGTTTCCTCGGCCGGGCGGATCCCGGTGAAGGTGCCCTTGCCGACCTGCCGCCACAGCAGCCCCTCGTCTTCCAGCACCTTGAGCGCCTTGCGCAGGTCGCCGCGGGATACGCCCAGGATGGTGCAAAGCTCACGTTCGGGGGGCAGGCGTGCGTTGTCGCCCAGGTCGCGCTGCGCAAGCCAGGCCCGCAGCTGGGTCAGTGCGCCGGCATCCTCGTGCATGGCGGCCGTCCTCCCTTTCGGGCGCCGGTCCCGCCACGGTTCTCCGCGGTCAGGCCATTTGTCGCGCCCCTGTTATTGGTTTGACCAATACGGGATTGGTTGCGCCGCTGTCCAGCGATTTCTCAACTGCGCGAAAACAAGGCAGTTTCGCCGGTTTCCGGCCAGTGCCGGCCCTTGCGGCGCGGCGATCGCGGCCTGGTGGGGGCGAATCCGCATGGCTTGTCAGTCCCGGGCCTGCCGCATAGGAAAGGGACGATCGGACAAGGGAAAGGGTCTGCAATGGCAAGAGGGCTGCTGGAGGATCGGCCGACATCGCGCCGCCTGGGCGCGCTGGGCGGGCTGATGCCGTTCCTGCTGCCCTACAAGGCGCTGATCGCGGCCTCGCTTTTCGCGCTGATCGTGACCGCCTTCCTGTCGCTGATCCTGCCGCTTGCGGTGCGCCGCGTGGTGGACGAATTCTCCTCGGGCGACGTGGCGCTGATGGACGCCTATTTCGCCGCCGCCGTCGGCATCGCGACGCTTCTGGCCATCGGCTCGGCGCTGCGCTTCTACCTTGTCACCCGGCTGGGCGAGCGGGTGGTGGCCGACATCCGCCTTGCCGTCTATCGCCGCGTCATCGGCATGAGCCCCGCCTTCTTCGAGCGGGTCCTGACCGGCGAGGTTCTCAGCCGCATGACCACCGACACGACGCTGGTGCAGTCGGTGGTGGGGTCGTCCATCTCGATCGCGCTGCGCACCTCGCTTACCTTCATGGGGGGGCTGGTGTTCATGTTCATCACCTCGCCCAAGCTGGCGGGGCTGGTCCTGATGCTGGTGCCGCTGGTGGTGCTGCCGGTGATCTTCCTCGGCCGCCGCCTGCGCAAGCTCAGCCGCGAGAGCCAGGACCGCATCGCCGAAAGCTCGGGCCACGCCTCCGAGACGCTGCTCGCCGCGCAGACCGTGCAGGCCTACACCCACGAGGGCGTCAGCCGCGCCCGCTTCGACGCGCTGACCGAAGCCGCCTTCGATGCCGCCCGCAGGCGCATCGGCACCCGGTCGGTGATGACGGCGCTGGTCATCTTCCTGATGTTCACCGGGGTGGTGGGCGTGCTCTGGATCGGGGCGCGCGACGTGCGCGCGGGCGGCATGACCCCGGGCGAGCTGGTGCAGTTCGTGATCTATTCCGTCATGGTCGCCGGCGCCGTCGCGGGCCTGTCCGAGATCTGGGGCGAGTTGCAGCGCGCAGCCGGCGCGACCGAGCGGCTGGTCGAGTTGCTGCACCTGCGCGACGGGATCGAGGATCCGGCCCGTCCCGCCACCCTGCCGCGCCCGGTGCGGGGCGAAGTGCGCTTCGATGCCGTGGGTTTCAACTACCCCGCCCGGCCCGAGGTGCCCGCGCTCGGTGATTTCGCGCTTCATGTCCGGCCCGGCGAGACGGTTGCGCTGGTCGGCCCTTCCGGGGCGGGCAAGACGACCGTGTTCCAGCTGCTGATGCGCTTCTTCGACCCCGATACCGGGCGGATCACGCTGGACGGCGTGCCGATCCGCGACCTGCCGCGCGAAGAGCTGCGCCGCCATTTCGCGCTGGTCCCGCAGGAACCGGTGATCTTCGCCACCACCGCGCGCGAGAACATCCGCTTCGGCAGGCCCGACGCCACCGACGCCCAGGTGGAACAGGCCGCCCGCGCCGCCGCCGCGCACGACTTCCTTGCCGCGCTGCCCGATGGCTACGACACCTATGTGGGCGAGCGGGGCGTGATGCTGTCGGGCGGCCAGAAGCAGCGCATCGCCATCGCCCGCGCCATCCTGCGCGACGCGCCCGTGCTGCTGCTGGACGAGGCGACTTCGGCGCTCGATGCGCAAAGCGAGCGGCTGGTCCAGGAGGCGGTCGAGGGGCTGGCGCGCGGGCGCACCACGCTCATCATCGCGCACAGGCTGGCCACCGTGAAGAAGGCCGACCGCATCATCGTGATGGAAGGCGGGCGCATCGTGGCCGAGGGCACGCACGATGCGCTGGTCGCACAGGGCGGGCTTTACGCGCAGCTGGCGCGGCTGCAATTCACCGAAGGCGCCGCCGCCTGAGCCTTGCGCCCGGCGCCGGTCTTGACCATCCTCTCCCCAGGGCCAGATGCCCGGCACAAGACCGCTGAGGGAGGGGAACAAGGGTGATCGAGGTTGCGACCCGCGCCGACGTGCGCGCGATAGAGACCAGCCAGCCGCTGGCCGAATGCTGGACCGCCCGATCCCTCTACGAGATGCTGTCGCAGACGGCCGATCGCTTTCCCGACCGGCCCGCGCTGAGCTTCCAGCTGAAATCCGGCCCCAGGGACAAGGCCGAGACGCTGACCTGGCGGGAACTGCGCGAGCAGGTGACGCGGGCGGCCAACCTGTTCCGCCGCCTGGGCATCGGCGATACGGACGTGATCGCCTATGTGCTGCCGAACTGCACCGACGCGGTGGTGACGCTGCTGGCGGGGGCCACCGCCGGCATCGTCAACCCGATCAACCCGCTTCTGGACGAGCGGCAGATCGCAGGCATCCTGCACGAGACGGGCGCCAGGGCGGTTGTCACGCTCGCGCCCTTTCCCAAGACCGACCTGAACGAAAAGGTCGGCCGCGCCATCGCCCATGCCCCCAATGTCGAGGTGGTGCTGGAGATCGACCTCGCGCGGCACCTGGGCTTCCCGGAATCCTGGATCGTGCCCTTCATCCGGCCGCGCCATCGCCGCACGCACAAGGCGAACGTGGTCGAGTTCCGCGCCTCGCTGCGCGGCGAGCGGGCGTCGGAGCTGGCCTTTGCCGAACCGCTGGATGACCGGGTCTGCGCCTATTTCCACACCGGCGGCACCACCGGAGAGCCCAAGATCGTGCAGCACCGCGCCTCGGGCATTCTCTACAACGGCTGGTGCGGCGCCACCTACATGTTCAACGAGCGCGACGTGCTCATATGCCCGCTGCCGATGTTCCATGTGCTGGCCGCCTATCCGGTGCTGATGAGCTGCCTGATGTCGGGGGCGCATTTCGTGCTGCCCACGCCGCAGGGATTCCGCGGCGCGGGAGTGCTCAAGAACTTCTGGAAACTCGTCGAGCGGTACCGCGTCACCTTCATGGTGATGGTGCCGACGGCGGCGGCGGCCCTGATGAACCGCCCCGTGGATGCCGACATCTCCACCCTGCGATTCGCGATCTGCGGCTCGGCCGCGCTGCCGCCCGAGCTTTTCCGCCGCTTCGAGGCGGCGGTGGACCTGCGCATCTGCGAGGGCTACGGCCTGACCGAGGCGACCTGCCTTGTCGCCATCAACCCGCCGCATGGCGAGCGGCGCATCGGCTCTGTGGGCTTTCCCTTCCCGCATACCGACATCCGCATCTGCATCTGCGACGAGGACGGCACCATCCTGCGCGACTGCGCCGTGGACGAGGCCGGAGAGATCTGCGTGGCGGGTCCGGGGGTCGAGGCGGGGGCGGCCTATACCGACCCTGACCGCAACCGCGGCCTGTTCGCCGGCGGAACGCATCTGCGGACCGGCGATCTGGGCCGGATCGACGCCGACGGCTACATCTGGATCACGGGCCGCGCCAAGGACATCATCATCCGCGGTGGCCACAACATCGACCCGGCGGTGATCGAGAACGCGCTGATGGCGCACCCGGACGTGCGTTTCGTGGGCGCGGTGGGCCAGCCCGACGCAAGCTCTGGCGAGGTGCCCGTGGCCTATGTCGAGCTGCACGAGGGCGCGGCCGTCACCGACAAGGACCTGCTGGCCCATGCCCGCGACAATATCGGCGAACGCGCCGCCCAGCCCCGCCAGGTCGAGATCGTGGCCGAACTGCCCAAGACCGCGGTGGGCAAGGTGCACAAGCCCGAGCTGCGCAAGCAGGCCATCGCGCGGGTCTATGGCGACACGCTCAGGCGGGCGGGGCTGCCTGTCTCGGTGGCGGCGGTGGTCGAGGACCGCAAGCTCGGCCTTGTCGCCGCCCTCAGCCGCGAGGGAGAGGCAAGCGACGCCGACGTGGACGAAGCGCTGGCCAGCCTGAACCGCCCCTGGCGCTGGGTGGAGTGATCCGCCGCTTGCCCGGGGCGGAAACCGGGCAATCGACCCGCGTGGCCGGTCCGTGCAGGGGACCGCTGCGAACTCGCGATGTGACCGGGGAATGGTGCGCCTGGAGGGAGAGAACTTGAAATCCCTCATTACCGCACTTGAGGAGTGGGAACGCCATCTCGCACGTTTAGACTCTTCGAGTCTGAGGTGCGAGCATGAGTATCTTAGACCGAAATTTCAATAAGATAGCCAAGGATGAGGCGGAGAAGCCTAAGTATCCGCCGCCCTTCTCGTTGCGCCTGACCTATGAGGAACGGGCGCGGCTGGATGCCGAACGGGGCGATCAAGCGCTTGCGGCGTATATCCGCGAGCGGCTGTTCGGCGATGATGCTGCGCCGCGCAAGCGGCGCGGCAATAGCCCCGTGCAAGATAAAGAAGCCCTTGGCTGCGTCATGGGCGCGCTCGGCCAGTCGCGCCTGTCTGCCAATCTGAACCAGCTCGCTAGGGCGGCAAACACGGGCTTGGTGATGGTGTTGGCGTAAACGACAGAGTTGCCTCGCTCGCCCTTCCTGACGTGTGCGCCCAGCTCTTGGGCTTGCCGGTAGGTCATCCAGTACGGGGAGCAATAGCCTGCTTCCATCGCCGCGCCCCACAGCATCAGGACATTGATGCCGCTATAGGCGAGGCCGTTATGGCGCAGGGGTTTGAGGACTCGCCCGTCCATGTTGCCAGCGCTCCACGGCTTCAGCCATGTGAGTTCGCCCTGCTCCAGATCGGCGATGATCTTGTCTGTGACTTTCTGGTAAACGTCTTGTTTCATTTCCTTTTCTCCTTTGTTTGGTTGCGCATGCAACCGAACTGCCCCTCTGGCGAAGAGAGGGGGGAGACCGTCACCGACCGCAGACAGCGGTGGGGGATCACCCGTCCTGCACACGCGAAGCACGGAAAGACGGGGAGACCGCTGACTGCGCCCGAAGGGCTTGGTCTTGACGGCGAAGGGGGTCGCAGACCCCAAACAAAGAAGGGAAAGTCAGCCCGCCAGGGCTGGCATCAGATCAGCGCAAGGGATGGAAGCCTTTGGTCGAGACTACAGGCTCGATGCACGATAGCCCGTCCGCGAAGCGGTGCGCCTTGGTCTCTTGGATTTCACCTACTACGACCTACTCGCGCACTCAATTTATCACTGTGAAGAAACGCAAAATTTCACCCAACAGGTATGCACGAAAGAACGTCAGGCGTGCAGCGTTGATCATGATATAGGGGCTCGAAGAATGTATCTTTAATCTGAAGATACTCGCTCACAGGCCGCACATTGTTTTCCACGAGTTTCGCGACGAGCGATAGCACAAAAAAATCTTTGGTCAGACCTTCCGCGCCTAGACCTCTATCATCTCGGATACCCAAATCAATTGCTGGCCAATTTATATCCTCGGGCCAGTGCCAATAGTGACTATGGTAGAGAAGTCTGTTTCTTTCGCTCTTGTGCGCACCCAGCTTGAGCGCCGTAATGTCCTGGATCAGCTTCGCGCACTCGTCACTTGGAATTACCGTCCTAAGAAGTCGAGTAAAGAGATCAAATATCTGCTTTTGACCCATCTCGTGAGTGTCAGGCGTCAAAACACGAACTGGGTTTGGTGCATTTCGATACGCCTTTTTGAAAGCTTTTTCATCTTGAGGACTACCCCTCTCTGGGCGCAAATCAACCAGATGAGCTCTGTGTTTCCCCTGACAGATGCAAACACCCAAGGTGGAAAGAAAGCATCTCACGCCAAGTAATACAGCATGATGCGCATCCGTCGCGGCCCACGTAATATGCCCATCGGCTGCGCGTTGCGAAGTAAGGCGAAGCACATGAAAGTACTTTTGGCTTGTTATAACAATCTCGCTGGCCCAAAGTCGATCTCGATCAACACGTTCCAGGACAATATCAGGATCGTCCGGAGGATTTTCCACTAGGAAGCTCGAAAAATATGCGTCAGGATCCAAGTGATCGTATTCAAACGGAAGGTCTAGGCGTAATTCTCGCCAAACATCCATGCGTCGCTTTCGAATCTTTGACCAAGCAGAATCCCACGTCTTCATTTACGAGACCATTAACCAAGATCGATGCTGGGCGAGCTCTGATCCCCAGCTTTCGCACGACTCAGGTCTAAGCGAAGGTCTTGGGCGGCCTCCATTTCGGCTTTGTTTCCAGAGCCATAAGACGACCACTGTTTAAAGTCGAAGCTTGCGATCTTGGCAAATTCCTCCGCAACATCAGAGCGCCGAAATCTTCCCTTGGAAGCAAAGACAGATGCGAACACTTCTTCAAAAATGTTCATCATCGCGCCAAAGCCAATAGTCTGAAAAAAGACATTCTCTGAGAGCGCCCATTGGTCAGGAAATGCATCCTTGAGTCCGGAATAATAGTTATCAATTATGCCAACTTGTTCTTGCAGCGTCCAAACCCGCAGGGATCCGCGCTCAGGGTGAACTAATGGCGCTAATTTTCGCACGAAATTTGTAATCGAGAGCTGTGAGCCGCGCCGAGGGGACGATGTAACAACAATCCTATCCCGAAATGGGGAATTCTCTCTCTTGCGAAGAACATTCGCAATTTCTGCCGCTCTTTCGTTGGCAATTTCAGCAGGCTTTCGTTCTCCTGGAAGGTGCTTTAACAGATCATAAAGTAGAGACGTGGGCACGCCCTTTGCTTCACGATTGATGGTTATGAACTGAGATATTTGAAACTGGATATCTACATCGACAAAGGCAACAACACAGAGCTCGATGTCCTTGCCCTGTTCTGCTGCCATATGAGCTGCTGCAAGCCTATGCTGACCATCGATTACCCAACCCACGTCTTCACCTGGTGGGATGACCAATTTCTTGGTTTCTGTGTTGTAGGTAGCACCTTCGAGCGCCAACAGTATGCTGTTTGGGATGGGTTCTCCAGATTCGATGAACTTGACGGCGGAATCTACTCGTGAATTTGAAAGGACCCTTTGATAGCCTTCGTCCTTTTCGTCATGTCGACGACTGATCGAAACGAATGACCATAGCGTTTTCGCATCAAGAACAAAGACGTAGAACGTATGCGCTCCTTGCGTGATGGGAAGAGCTTCTATAGAAAGCGCCTCCTCCAACCCACCACTCTTCTTTTCGCTTTGTCTTGCTTGCTTCTTCGCCATTTAGTTCCCCAGTCAGGATTTAGTGGGTTAGTGTAAGGTAGAAGCTCCTTGAGGGCCATAGGCGCCCATAGATCTCTGGTCTCGAATGGACACATCGCAACAGGCACGTGGATACTAGCAAAGACTGTTCACAGATCGTTTGGTCCCTTGGCGCTAAGTGGCCGCCCCATGTAGTAGAAGACGGGCCGTCTTGCGCTTCATTAATGTGTTAGAACAGGTACTTGCGCGTTTGTCCACTTGCCTTTGCCGCCGTCCGTAGGTATGTGCGGTGCGACCTCGGCTACGGTCCGTTCGATGAGAACAGGCGGCGTCTGGTTCATATCCCAGATGTGGAAATGATAGGCATCGCCCGCCCTTTCGGCTTTGTCCCATTCATTGCGGGTCACGATGAAGCGCAGCGGTGAGGCTGTAGTAGATTTCACCTCGATCAGCTTGTTCCGGACGCCGTGCGGGCCATGATCGTAAGACAGCACGTCATAGCCTGCGAAGTTGTCATCGAAGCCAGGCCAATCGGGTTCGATGTCTATCCCGAGTGCCTTGAGCCGTTCACGTTCATATTCGAGTGTCAGTAATTCAGCCGCGCGACCCTGCTCCATCTTTTCGTGATCTGTGACCAGGCGCGCATAGCCTGAGACCGAATCCCACCATGTCACGACATGGAGCGGGGTCGGGTTCTCCATCAGGCCAGCGGCGGCGAAGATGTCTTGATCGTTGCGGTCGAGCTTCTTCACAAACCTCTGACGACCCTGCCGCATGAGTTTTGCCCAGATCGGCTGGTGCTTGAGCAAGACACCCTTGATGCAGGTCTGATAAAAGACGTGTCCGTCAAGTGGGCAGTCCTTTTCGACCAGCTCGGACAAATAGACCGATGCCTCCATATCCAGGCTGTGAGCGTCCGCTTCGACGCTTTCGATCAGCGTAAGCAGATCGGAGAGGGGCAGGTCTGGATGACTTGTCCGATACTTGCGGAACAGGCGAAGTCCTTCAAAGCACGGCAGCGAGAAGACACGTTCGGTAGAGATCGCGCCGGTCATTCGACCTCCGGCGGAACGTCCGGTGCTGTGCCCTCCATCTCTGCGATGAGATCGATGATGTCTTTGAGCTCGACATCATAGTCGAGCGGATCGGCGGCCTCTTCTTCGTCAAAGGCGATCTCGTGGAGATCAGGATCGTCCAGGAGCTGCTGCATGTTGCGGATCTTCTCAACAAGGCGGCGACTGACCGACATGTCGATGCTGCCGATGACGGGCGGAGCCTTGGAACGATAGATGTGAATGTGGGTTTCTTCGTCGGGTGCCAGACCGAGGCGGTGAATGCGGTCGATGGACTGAAGGTAATGGGTCGAGACGTAGCTGCGGTCGGCGTAGATCGCATTGTGGCAGACGGTGTGGAGGCTTATGCCCTCACCCGCTGCGGCAGGATTTGCCACGAGGACAAAGCATCCTGGGTCTTCGTGGAAGCGCCGAATCCGTCCCTCTCTGGTTTCAGGATCATTGGGCAGGCCTGACGGAACTCCGCCGTGGACGTAGACGGGATTCAGGTCGGCAAGCGCCGAGACGAAGCTGTGGATCGTGTCGGTGAAGATCGTCCAGATCACACACTTCTTGCCGTCCCTCGCCAGTGCATAGGCATGATCCATGACAGCCCGCATCTTCGCGGAGTGGCCTTCGTCGAGCACCTGATCGACAATGGCGGAGTCCACCTTAACGTCATCATTGGCCATAGCGCTGAGCGCAAGGGTTGGATTGACGGAGAGCTGAAGCAGGCGCATGACCGATCGCCGTGCTTTCAGGAACTGCGCGTCACCCATGCCGCGCGATATCTGCTTCGAATAGTTGCGAAGGAATTCATTGCGCACAACGGAGTAGAGAGCGAGTTGCCCCGAATCCATGCTGACATCGATGAAGTGGCGCTCAGCAGGCGGAAGGCCTAACTCGGTCTTGGTCGTGCGGACATAGAGATTACCGAGAACCTCACGCGGAGATTTCCCGTGCGAGATTTCGAGGCCGTAACCGTGTCCAGGCCATAGAAAATCGAGTTGCGACTCCATATCTGACGCCGCCTGCGGCATTGGCGTTCCCGTAAGGATATCGCGCCGTATGGGGTCATCTGCCGTTCGAAGAAAGAACGCGCCGCGCTGAGACTGCCAGCCCGCCTTCATGCGGTGGGCTTCATCAAGCACAAGGTGGGTCGGCGTCGTGGCAAAGTGCGAAGCCAGCAAACCCTGCTGACGGATCACCATGTCATAGGAGATGATGAACCGCGTCGCCCCCGACCGAAGCGCCTTTCGGGTTTCTTCCTCGGAACCGACCAAGAGAGTGAAAGGCTCAGAGCCGCCGTTGGGTGCATCTGCGACCATGCACTCGTCAACAATGTCCATCCACGCCTGGAAGGCCGCCTTCGGCGCGACCACTATGAAGTGATGTCCAGGTTGCCGCGTCAGCATATGCAGCGCGAATGTCACCGTGGTCTTTCCAGCGCCAGGAACGGAAAAGTTTGCGCCGTTGCTGAGTGCGAGAAGATGAGAAAGGTCGCGGAGCTGGAAGTCGCGGAGCTCCCGCTTGGTGAAGCCCGTGTCTTTGAGCCGCGCTTCAATCTCATCCGTGGTGAGGACTTCGGTGATCTGGCTGCGCAGCTCGCGGGTCTTGCGTATCTGCGCAGCGAAGGCGCGCAACTTGCCTTCCGCCTCGCCCTCGGGTCTGAAGCGGAAATTGAGGCTTATCTGGTTGGCCTTGCTGCCAAGCTCCCGCACCACGCCAAGCGTATCTGGCCAAGACAGGTTGATCGCGCCGCCTACAACGGTGTGATCGAGCTTCTTCGTGCGGATCGCCAGCTTCAGGCGCGACCAGATGGGGGTTTCCAGCGCGTCGTCAGGCACTGTGAAAGTACCTGTGTGATCTGGGTTATATCGAACGGTTACTGCTGTCGGGGTATCGCTCACGCAGGCTTACTCCTCCCCGTCATCATCGGCAGCAACACCGTCTTGGCGCGCTTGGATCGCGGCCTCGATCTTGTCGAGACCTTTGCGGATCGATCCAATCTGCTTGAGGATGGCTGGCAAAGTCGGCGTTCCCGCGGAACTGATGTCGATGCCCGTGATCTTGGAGTTGACCTGCGCCAGCGCCTTGAGCGCGGCTTCTTCGTTCTTCTGACCTTTGTCCAGCTCAATGGCGGTCTCGCAGGCTTCGATCAGAGTGGTGATCGCCTCATCGCGAGTATCTTCGTCCCGCAGCACCTCTATGATGGGCGTGTAGTCTTTGCTATCGCCGTCATTGTCGATATCGATGGCGAAGTCGTCATCATCGATCTGAACCTCATCGTCATCGGCAGGCAGCTCAAGCTGATCTTCCATGATTTCCAGCACTTGGGGTGCCAGTTTGCCGAACGCCGCATTAAAGCGGTAAACCCGCCCGCTAATCCTGTCTCGGTTCTCGTAGAGAGACCATGCAATCGCGCGACTGGCGTTCTGAAGGTTCGCGTCCTTCTTGGCGATAGCCTTGGGGAGATCGCCAAAGATCTGCTGTCCATCCTGAAGCAGATCGTATTCGCCAGGCTTCTTGACCCACTCGCTAAGATACAGGTCGGCTTCATCGAGAGCCTGGAGCACGTTCTCGATGTCGGTCTTGCTACGACGAAGGCGGTCGGCGACCTCCTTGGTGGATCGGTTCTTGCCGACTTGGCGGCGGATCAGCCTGGCATCGCCAATCCAGTCATAATCGAGCTTCGTCTGTGGCCGTGCCTGCAGATCGGCTTCGATGTCATCGATTTCGTCTCGCGTAACGTCTGGCGGCAGAACGGCGCACTTGATGTTGGTGAAACGATCATCGACTGATCCATCCTTGCGCGTCATAAGCTCGCGCATAGCAGCAAGTCGTCGGTTGCCGTTGACGACAACACCTGTGCTGGTGATGAGGATCGTCTCGCGCTGACCGTCCTTTTCGAGAACCGAGATTATCGGGGTTACAGAGTCTGTGCCCTGCTTAGCGAGCCGCGCCAGGATTTCGTGCTGCGCCTGCTGAGCAGTGGTCAGCTCCTGACCCTTCTCGAAGAAGTCCTTGGCCAGTCCTTCGCGGGCGATCTCGGTTTGCTGCGCGCTGAACGTGCGACAGTTTTCCATCCGATAGACGGGGACATCTATCGGCAAGGAGATGACCTTGGGCGTGAACTTGTCGCTGCGAAAATCATATATGGTTTCGCCGAATTCATCCGAAGACTCTCGCCGCTTGGCGATCATAGCCTCGCGTTCGGCTCGGGGTGTCAGATTGATTTTGTACGTCACTGGCGTCCCCCTTCTTACTCGAACGCGACCACGAGGATGGGCACGGTGATTACACGGTCAAATAGCTCAAGCTCTTTGATGACGCGCTCGGCGTTGGCGATATTGTCGCCAATGGTCTTTGCGGCTTCTCTTGTTGGCAGGGCTAGGCCTGCGGCTTCGATCTTCTGACTTTGAAATAGGTATTGGAGCTTCAGGAGATCGTAGGGTGCACGGCTCATGTTGCCCGTTTGAAGCTGGAACGCGAGATCGTCTTGCATGGCGAAGACGCTCAGGCCGTGCGCCTGGTCAAGGTTGACGTTCAGCGCCCACCCTTCTTTCAGGAACTCAGTTTCGACATGCTTTCGAATATCGGGCGTGCATCGCGGCGCGATCTTGACTGCGGGCGCTTCAAAAACGTCCGTGAGCCATTCCTTAAGCTCAAACCGATCCCATTCGGCACCCGCGCTGTGATGATCTTCGTAGGTATATGCGAGCTTCATGGATCCTACTAAGCATTGGGGTCATAGACGGGTTTGTTCATCGGGCGGGTGCGGAGCGTACCTGCACGGAGCTGGTGAATGCGATCCCATGCAATATCGACATAGGCTCTATCGAGATCGCAGCCGTAAGCATGTCTTCCGTGCTTCAACGCTGCAATCGCTGAAGATCCAACCCCGAGATAAGGATCGAGGACGCTCTCGCCTTCGTTCGTCAAAGCCAGCACCAATCTCTCCACCAAGCCGATAGGGAACTGGCAGGGATGGTCGGTTTTTTCAACGTGATTGGATTTGACGTTGGGAATATCCCAAACATCGGAAGGGTTCTTGCCAAGAGGATTGCTGGAAAGCTCGCCCTTGTTCGGACCTTTGAAGTGCTTTTTATTCGGATATTTCGAGGGGATGCGGACGGGATCTAAGTTGAACGTGTAGTCCTCAGATTTGGTGAACCATAGAATCGTTTCATGCCTACCTGAAAAGCGCTTCTGGCAATGCAGCCCATGACCGAACGTCCAGACAATCCGATTGCGAAGTTGCAGGCCGTGGTGCTTGAAGAGCGGGTAGAGCAGGATGTCTAGCGGGAATATCTCGCCTGAGTCAACGTGGTTGCCAACCTGCCAGCAGATAGAACCGTTTGGCGCAAGCAGACGCACGGCTTCCGCGATACACGCTGCCTGATCCTCGACATACTTCTCCTGCGAGGTTCGCTTTTCGTAAGCCTTCCCAATGTTATAGGGCGGTGAGGTCACGATCAGGCTCATAGACTCGTCAGGCAGACGACGCATGAACTTCAGATTGTGTTCGCAGGCGATCTCTGCCTTTGCATCGCGCTCAAGCCGATGGACGGTGCCGCCACTGCTCCCGTCGGGGTTGAGGAAGGCGAGAGCTTGTTTTGGTGCCATGGGAATAGGTCTCGATGCTATGGGAGGCCGCGTTCGGGGGACGGCGAAACTTCTGGGCTGGCTGTGATGCCAACGATATCTGGTAGCCGCCTTGAATGGCAACCCTGCATGTGGCGTAGAAGCCGTAAACAGCATCCTTAAGGCGGCTAGTCACAGAGGATACCTGCTTCTGGTTAACGCCTTCCAACCAGCGCGAGGTTGGTCGAGGGTCTCGGGGCGGAGTGTCCCCGAGTCGATGGGTGGTTCAGGTAGGGAGAGCGATGTCGCCCTCCCGGTCAGGGTTCCAAGGGGCTCGAAGGCTCTTTGGTCGATGGGATGGTTCCAAGGAAGGGCAGCGCGAAAGCTCCCTTGCCTTGGTCTGGATGAAGTCCTCATGGGGGTATCGGGGGAGCAGGAACGCTTCCCTGATTGGTGATGCAACGGCCAGACGGTGCGAGTGGGTTTCAAGGGGCGCGATAGTCCCTGATCCTCCTGAAAGGATCGATGGGTGCAGGGAGAGCGAAGTCTCCCGCGAGTGATTGAACGGCGATACGTTCTGCTGGCTCTGGATGGGGTCGATCCCCTGACAGAGCCACGGCCTGAAGCCCGTATCGAGAAGCTGGAGCGGCAGAAGATCGTGCTTGCCGAACGAGTGGAAACAACCGTGCCGCCGAAGGGACGGCTGGAGGATTGTATTGAACTCGCCCTGAACTTTCTAGCAAACCCTTGGAATATGTACAAAAAAGGAGATTTCACACTGCGTCAGACGGTGCTCAGATTGGTCTTTTCGAAGCCTCTCACGTATGGGCAAAACGGGGTGTATGGAACACCAGAATTATCGTTTCCGTTCAAATACTTAGCGGGAATTTCGGGTGAAAAAAGCGAGATGGTGCTGCCGGAGAGATTTGAACTCTCGACCTCTCCCTTACCAAGGGAGTGCTCTACCCCTGAGCTACGGCAGCGATGGGGCGCGTCGGCCCGTTTCGTGTGCGGGCTTTTAGAGCATCTGGAACCGAGTGCAACTCAAAAATGCCGATCCCGGGCGGGGTCCCGCGCGGCTTGGTCTGGACCTTGGGGCGGGCCTCGCCTAAACCGGGATCAGGATGGAAAAGACGCCGGAACCCGACAGCGAAAAGGCGCGCCGGGCCGCCGAAAAGGCGGAGCGGCTGGCCGCGGCCTTGCGCGCGAATCTCAGGCGTCGCAAGGCGCAGGGGCGCTGGCGGGGCGCGGCGGATCAGCCGGACGAGCCGGAAACCGAGGAATAGCGGCCCGCCCGGGCCCTGGGGGCAGAGATGGACAGCATCGTGGTGACCGGCGGCCGGCCGCTTGAGGGGGAAATCGCCATCTCGGGGGCGAAGAACGCCTGCCTTGCGCTGATGCCGGCGGCGCTGCTGAGTTCCGACCCGCTGACGCTGACCAACACGCCGCGGCTGTCGGACATCCGCACCATGTCGGCGCTGCTCGAGTCGCTGGGCTGCGAGGTGGCGGCGTTGCAGGATGCCCGCGTGCTGGCCATCGGCGCCGAGCGGATCACCAACCACACTGCGCATTACGAGATCGTGCGCAAGATGCGCGCCTCGATCCTGGTTCTGGGTCCGATTCTGGCGCGCGAGGGCAGGGCGGTCGTCTCGCTGCCCGGTGGCTGCGCGATCGGCGCGCGGCCCGTCGATCTGCACCTGCGCGCGCTCGAGGCGATGGGCGCCACGATCGAGCTGCGCGACGGCTATGTCCATGCCGAGGCGCCGGCGGGCGGGCTGAGGGGCGCGCGGGTCGTGTTCCCGCTCGTCTCGGTGGGCGCCACGGAAAACGCGCTGATGGCGGCGACGCTGGCCAGGGGGACCACCGTGCTGGTGAACGCCGCGCGCGAGCCCGAGATCGTGGACCTGGCGCGATGCCTGCGCGCGATGGGCGCCCGGATCGAGGGCGAGGGCACGTCGGAAATCACCATCGAGGGGCGCGAGGCGCTGCACGGCGCCACCTACCGCGTGGTTGCCGACCGGATCGAACTGGGCACCTACATGCTGGCCCCGGCCATCGCCGGCGGCAGCGTCGAGCTTCTTTCGGGCCCCGGCAGCCGCGAGCTGGTGGCGGCCTTCGCCGACAAGTTGCAGGAAACCGGCATCGAGATCGCGGACACCGACCGCGGCCTGCGGGTAAGCCGCACCAATGGCAGCCTGCGCCCGGTGGACGTGACGACCCAGCCCTTCCCCGGATTTCCCACCGACCTCCAGGCGCAGATGATGGCGCTTCTGACGCTGGCCGACGGCGTGTCGAAGCTGGAGGAGACGATCTTCGAGAACCGCTTCATGCACGCGCCGGAACTGCTGCGCATGGGCGCGCAGATTGACGTGCATGGCGGCACGGCGACCGTGACGGGCGTCTCCAAGCTGCGGGGTGCCCCGGTCATGGCGACCGACCTGCGCGCGTCGGTGTCGCTGATCCTTGCAGGCCTTGCCGCCGAGGGCGAGACACGGGTCGCGCGGGTCTACCACCTCGATCGCGGCTATGAGAGGGTAGAGGACAAGCTGGGCGCCTGCGGGGCGCGGATCGAAAGGGTGCATGGATGAGCGGCGACGCGCGTTTCGAGGACGGCGGCGAAGGGCCGGTCCGCCTGCGCGCCGAAAGCGCCCAGGATCTGACGGTGATCTCGGCGCTTCTGCAGGATGCGGTCCTGTCCGCCGCCGACATATCCTGGATGGCGAAGCGCCGCCGGCTGGCAGCCCTTGTCAACCGCTTCCGCTGGGAGGACCGCGAGGCGGCTGAGCGCGCGGGCCGCCCCTATGAGCGCGCGCGCGCGATGCTGGTGATCGACGGCGCGCTGAAGGTGTCGGCCAGCGGCGTCGATCCGCGCGAGAAGGACCTGGTCCTGTCGATCCTGTCGCTGGACTTCACCCCCGGCGAGGATGGCACCGGAACGCTGCGCCTGATCCTGGCCGGCGACGGGGAAATCGCCGTCGCCGTCGAATGCCTCGATGTGACGCTGCACGACGTGACGCGGCCCTACGCTGCCCCCAGCCGCAAGGCCCCGCGCCACGACTGATGCGATTGCGCGGTTGAGCCGGGCCGCGCCAAGGTTATATCACGGCCCTGCGACACGGGTCCGAGGACAGAACATGCCGGTTTTCCTTTCCACCACAGATGCCGATTTCGACGCTGCCTTCGCGGCCTTCCTGACCGCGAAGCGCGACGAGGAGGCCGATGTCGGCGCCGTGGTGGCGGGCATCATCGCCGACGTGGCAAGGCGCGGCGACAGGGCCGTGATCGAGCTGACCGCCAGGTTCGACCGCCTGGAACTCACGCCCGAGACGCTGGCGATCCCCCGGGCCGAGATCGACGCCGCCATCGCCACCGTTCCGCCGCAAGAGCGTGACGCGCTCGATCTGGCCGCCGCGCGCATCCGCGCCTATCACGAACGGCAGGTGCCCCATGATGAAAGCTGGACCGACCCCAGCGGCGCGACGCTGGGCTGGCGCTGGACCCCGGTAGAGGCGGCGGGGCTCTATGTGCCGGGCGGGCTTGCCTCCTATCCCTCCTCGGTGCTGATGAACGCCATCCCCGCCCAGGTGGCAGGGGTCGAGCGGCTGGTGATCTGCGCCCCCACCCCCGGCGGGCAGGTGAACCCGCTGGTGCTTTATGCCGCGCGCACGGCCGGGGTCGAGTCGATCTACCGCATCGGCGGCGCGCAGGCCGTGGCGGCGCTGGCGCTGGGCACCGAAACCATCGCGAAGGTGGACAAGATCACCGGCCCCGGCAACGCCTATGTGGCCGAGGCCAAGCGCCAGGTCTTTGGCCGGGTGGGCATCGACATGATCGCCGGCCCGTCGGAAATCCTGGTGATCGCGGACCGCGACAACGATCCCGACTGGATCGCGGTGGACCTGCTGAGCCAGGCCGAGCATGACGAAAGCGCCCAGTCCATCCTGATCACCGACGATGCCGGGTTCGGCCGCGCCGTGGCCGCAGCGGTGGAAAAGCGGCTCGAGACGCTGGAGCGGCGCGCCATCGCGGGGGCAAGCTGGCGCGACCATGGTGCCGTGATCGTGACCCGCGACCTGGAAGAGGCGGCGACGCTGTCGGACCGGATCGCGCCCGAGCATCTTGAACTGTGCGTCGCGGATGCCGACGGGTTGGCCGCGCGCATCCGTCATGCGGGCGCCATCTTCATCGGGGCCTGGACGCCGGAAGCCATCGGCGATTATGTCGGCGGCCCGAACCATGTGCTGCCGACCTCGCGCTCGGCGCGGTTCTCCTCCGGGCTTTCGGTGCTCGACTTCATGAAGCGCACCACGCTTGCGCGCATGAGCCCCGCCAGCCTTGCCGCCATCGGCCCCGCCGCCGAGACGCTGGCGAAATCCGAAAGCCTCGAGGCGCATGGCCTGTCGGTGCGCGCCCGGCTCGACCGGCTGAACGAGGGCGCAGCATGAGCGGGCCGGACAGGCTGATCGATGTCAGCCTTGACGACAGCGGGCTGCCGGCCCCCACGCCCGAGATCGAGCAGGAACGCCGCGTCGCAATCTTCGACCTGCTCGAGGACAACCAGTTCCGCATCCCCGCCCGCGACGGCCAGCCCGAACCGCGCGGGCCCTTCCGGCTCGACCTGTCGATCCAGGACCGCAGGCTGGTCTTTGCCGTGGCGGCCGAGGATGGCGCGCCGGTTGCCGCCTTTCACCTTTCGCTCTCGCCCTTCCGGCAGGTGGTGCGCGACTATTTCCAGATCTGCGAGGCCTATTTCGACGCCGTCAAGCGCCTGCCGCCCGCCCAGATCGAGGCGATCGACATGGGCCGGCGGGGCATCCACAACGAAGGCGCGCGCATCCTTGCCGAGCGGCTGGAGGGCAAGGTCGTCACCGACCACGACACCGCCCGCCGCCTGTTCACCCTGATCTGCGTGCTGCACTTCAAGGGCTAGCGGATGGCGGAAGGACACCCCTCGTCGGTCCTGTTCTGCTGCGACTACAATTCCGTCCGCTCGCCGATGGCCGAGGGGATCATGAAGAAACTTCACGGACAGCGGATCTATGTCCAGTCCGCGGGCGTGCGCCACGAGCAGGAGGTGGACGGCTTCTCGGTCGCGGTCTGTTCCGAGATCGGGGTGGAACTGACCCAGCACCGCACCCGATCCTTCGAGGAGATGGAGGAATGGGGCGACCAGATCGGGCAATACGATCTGATCGTCGCGCTTTCGCCCGCCTCGCTGCGCCATGCGCAGGAATACACCCGCACCAATGCGATCGACGTGGAATACTGGCCGATCATGGATCCCACCGGCCTGGGCGAGACGCGCGAGCAGAAGCTTTCCGCCTATCGGCAGGCCCGCGACCAGATCCTTACCCGCATCCGCGAGCGTTTCCCCAGCGGAAACGCGGCCTGAGCCACGCCCTGCGGCACCGAGGCCGCGCGCACCCGGGCGTTTCCACTTGAATTTCGCGCCGCAAAGGCCCATTTTCCGCCGCGCGAGGGACCGATCCGGTTTCCCGCCATCGGAAACAGACATCGGAGAGAGCATGGCAAAGGAAGAGCTTCTCGAATTCCCGGGTGTCGTTACCGAGCTACTGCCGAATGCGACATTCAGGGTGGAGCTCGAAAACGGCCATGAGATCATCGCCCACACCGCGGGCAAGATGCGCAAGAACCGCATCCGCGTGCTGGCGGGCGACCGGGTTCAGGTCGAAATGACCCCCTACGATCTGACCAAGGGTCGGATCAACTACCGCTTCAAGTAATCCTGGTGTTGCCCCGTTCCGGTTCCGACCGGCCCCGGCAGGGGGCGGCATCATGCGCCTGATCCTTGCCTCGGCCAGCCCGCGCCGCCGCGAGTTGCTTGCGCAGGTCGGCGTGATCCCAGACGAGATCCGCCCCGCCGATATCGACGAGACGCCTGCCCCCCGCGAACTGCCCCGGCCCTATGCCGCGCGGCTGGCCGGGGAAAAGGCGGCGGCGCTTGGCGATCTGCCGGACAGTGCCGTGCTGGCCGCCGATACCGTCGTGTCGGTCGGCCGCCGCATCCTTGGCAAGCCAGCCGATGAGACGGAGGCGCGCGCCTTCCTCACCCTGCTGTCGGGGCGCCGCCACATGGTGCACACGGGCGTGGCACTTCGCGCAGGCGGCGCGACCCGGCTGCGGGTGGTGGCCACCGCCGTCAAGCTCAAGCGCCTGTCGGCCCAGGAGATCGCGTTCTACCTCGAGTCCGGCGAATGGCAGGGCAAGGCGGGCGGCTACGGCATCCAGGGCATCGCCGGCGCCTTCGTCCCCTGGATCGGCGGCAGCTACAGCAATGTCGTGGGCCTGCCCCTGACCGAGACGCTGGCGCTGCTGAATTCCGTGGGCATCGCCCCGGGAAGGTCCGCATGAAGGGCAGGGCGGTCTGGCTCGACACATTGCCCGACGGGCGCCGGCTTGCCGCGCTGACGGTGGACGGCCAGATCGAGGATATCCTCGCCGACCCGCCCGACGCCTGGGGCCCGGCCCAGCCCGGCGCCATATTTCGCGCCCGGATGGGCCGGCCGATGAAGGGCATGGGCGGCGCAATGGTCGATCTGGGCGACGGGCTCACCGGCTTCCTGCGCGAGACGAAGGGCCTTTCCCCCGGCGCGGCCGTGCTGGTGCAGGTCGGCGCGGTGTCGGAAAGCGCCAAGGCGCCCCCGGTGTCGCGACGCCTGCTTTTCAAGGGCCGCAACGCGATCCTGACCCCCGGCAGCCCCGGCATCAACGTGTCCCGCGCCGTGCGGGACGAGGGCGCGCGCGCCCGGCTCCAGTCCGCGGGGCAGGCGGCGATGGCGGGCGCCGACCCCGATTTCGGCCTGATCCTGCGCTCGGCCGCCGGGGCCGCTGAGAATGCCGACATCGAAGGCGAAATCGCCGAGTTGCGCGCGCTGGCCGAGGCGATGCTGGCCGATGCCACCGGCGCGCCGGAACTTCTGCTCGATGCGCCCGACGCGCATCTGGCGGCCTGGCGCGACTGGGCGGATCCCGCGCCCGAACTGGTGGACGACGCGCCCGGCGCCTTCGAGCGGGGCGGCATATGGGACGCCCTGCGCGCCGTCCTGTCGCCCGAGATACCGCTGGGCGGCGGTGCCTGGATGACCGTGGAGCCCACCCGCGCGCTGGTGGCCATCGACGTGAACACCGGCGCCGACACGTCGCCCGCCGCCGGCCTCAAGGCCAATGTCGCGGCGCTGCGCGCGCTTCCGCGCGCCTTGCGGCTGCGCGGGCTCGCGGGGCAGATCACCGTCGATCCGGCACCGTTCTCCAAGCGCGAGCGCCCGCAGCTCGAGCAGGTGCTCAACCGTGCCATGCGCGAGGATGCCGGCGAGATGCTTCTGGCCGGCTGGACCCCGCTGGGCCATATGGAAATGCAACGCAAGCGCGACCGCCACCCGCTCGCAAAGGTTCTGAAAGATGCGCTGCCCGATCTGTGACAAGCCCACCGAACGCGCCTTCCGCCCGTTCTGCTCGAAGCGCTGCGCCGATATCGACCTGGGGCGCTGGATGACCGAAAGCTACCGCATCCCGGCCGAGGAGGAAGGCCTGTCCAGCGACGCGCCCGAGCCCCCCGCCGACCCGAAGAAGCACTGAGCGCCGGGCTGCATTTTTTGCCCCGACCCCACTGGACAGCCCCCGCGCCTTGGCATAAACGATCCGCACCCGAGGGGCAGACCCTCACCCGTGCCCGGGTAGCTCAGGGGTAGAGCAGCGGATTGAAAATCCGCGTGTCGGTGGTTCAAATCCGCCCCCGGGCACCATTTTACATAATTTTTTCCGCATCTTAGCGGAATTTCTCGTCGAGGACGCAAAGACAGTAATAGTCTTGGGTATCACTGGGGTAGCATGCGGGAGCGGTGACCATCCCCTGCGTCTAGGCTTGAAAATCCGCGTGTCGGTGGTTCAAATCCGCCACCGGGCACCACTAAATCTCTTATTTTACAATGCATTATGAGCCGTCTTGGTGTTTGGGCATTTCTCCATCACATGCCGGGGTGTCGTTTGGGTGCTGCGTTGAACAAGGAGGTAACAGAAGGGGGGCCTGCGGCGAAGCTAGAGTCTATCCCTCTTGATTGCTGAGCGAAAGTGTTGAATTGTTGATAAAAAATTCAACCATGAGCGTAGCGCGCCTCAGTTCAGGCGAGTTCCGGCGGGCGGCAATGTTAATAGCAGAACAACTTGAAAGTTTATTAAGTAATTTTGAAAGCCTATCAAGTCGAATACGACACTTGAGTTATGACACCGATGAACTCGGTGACCGCATCGACGTTCGCTGTAGTTACATTGCATTCAGGGATGGAAAACAGACATTCGACGAATTCCTTGAGATCTTGTACCATCAAATTGTCTCGTTCTGCTTGCCACGGTCAGAGATCGCACCCGCTCACGACAGAATGAAACAAGCACTGGCTGATAATGATACAGTCTTGGTCAATCAGATTTCGACGCAATTACACGAGCGTGCTCGCAGTCTCTTTATAAAGGCAAAGAAAGGTAGTCACAGGTCAGGAGAGGCTGGAGAAATCCTACTTTTCGTTTTGGTCGAGTGGCTACTTGGGGCGCCGCAGATCGTATCGAAAATGTACCTTAAGACCAACAACAACATGCCAGTGCACGGAACTGACGGAATTCATGCAAAATTCGACAATGAAACGAAAAAGCTCCTTCTTTATTGGGGAGAGTCCAAAGCGCATAACTCTCTAGGAAACGCCTTTAGTAGCGCGATGAAATCGATCAAAGAGTTCATTGATGAGGGCGGTCAAGATTTCGAAGTTAAAGTTGTGTCAAGTTTCTCTGATTTCAACACTGCAACCGAAGAGGCGAAGCAAGCCTTCATCAACTATCTCGATCCCTACAGTGAAGACTACAATCAATGTATTACCGTCTTTGCTTGTCTGTTAGTTTTTGATTTTCCATCCGATAATAGTGAGCATGCATTTACCGAAGCTGTAAACAAGGCCGTCAGCGATTTCATAAAGTCTCTACCCAAGAAACTTAAAGATCGTGAAATGGGAGACATTCGATTTGAGTTCTTTCTTGTTCCTGTCCCCTCGGCTCAAGGGTTTCGAGACAAATTTCAGACTAGAATAGGTTGGCCCAATGATTGAAGAGCTAGCTGAACGGATTTGGTCCAACCCAAAATTTCACAACGATACGAGTAATCTAAGGAACCTTGTTTTCTCAGATATGTTTGGGTTTTACAGCGCCGCCGGTGAAGATGCAGAGCGCAATTTAATGCTTAGTCGTTTAACATCCAGCGCTCTGACGCTCGCGTGTTCGGAGCGGTCTGAGCTGCGCAAACGCTCATATGAGATTGCTACTGGAATATCAGAGTATGCATCGGAGACACACCCAGGTTCGGTATATGCCCTGTTGTTGGCATTGGGTCGTCTTGGGAACTTCCCGGCAATGGAGTTCGCGAAGCGGCGTTACGACGTCAGTGAATTCGCGTTACCCCAAAGAACAATTGCGGAGAACTCGGCCCGCCGACAGCGCAACAGCGTGACGCTGGGTGCTCAAGATCTCTCACTGACAGATTTTCAGTTCGGCCTATGGAACAAGCTAAGTTCCCAACGCACTATCGGTATTTCTGCTCCGACATCAGCAGGCAAGTCGTTTGTCTTGCAGTCTTACGCTAGAAAGCAATTTGAAGAAGAACAAATATCGTATGCGTCTATCTTGGTTCCTTCGCGAGCTTTGATTACTCAGGTCTCCGAGGATGTTTCCTCATGGCTAACAAGTTCAGGCCTTGACGTCGAGTTGATTACGACACCTATCCCACCGGAAGGGAAGTTGCCCGCGAAGGCTGTGTTTGTCGTTACGCAAGAGCGAATGCAGCTTTTGTTGTCGGCTCATCCAAACCTCTCTCCCGAACTCCTCGTGGTCGATGAAGCGCAGAACCTTGGCGATGGACCACGTGGGGTTTTGCTTTCTGCTGTCATCGAAGAGAGCTTGAGGCGTTTTGACAAATGCCAGTTAGTATTCGCTGGCCCCAACCTTTCTGCTCCAGAAAAGCTTGCTCATGGGTTTGCTCGAGAAGCCGTCCCAGTTTCGACCGATGAGCCATCGGTCGCCCAGAACATCTTTTTCTTGGATACAGGCAATACTGATCAATACAGCGCCAAGGTGTCTTTTTGGAATGATGGACAGCCCATCGAACTTGGTACGGTTGGGTGCGATCAGCCATTACAAGATCACAAGTCAAAGCTTGTGAATTTGGGGCTGCGTTTGGGCGGAAAAGGGCAAAGCCTCTTTTATGCGTATGGCCCAAGTGAATGTGAGGAAATAGCTTTTGGATTGAGTGATGTGGAGGGGAGAGTACCGACCGCTGCCCAAGAAGAGCTATCGAAGTTTGTAAAGGAAGCAGTTCATCCAGATTTCCAATTGGCGTCGTTCGTACTACAAGGCGTTGGATACCACTATGGCCGACTTCCCTCCTTGGTACGCAAAGCCATTGAAGATGCCTTCAGCGAAGGGACTTTGAACTATCTTGTGACTACCAGTACCTTGCTTCAGGGTGTGAACTTACCTGCTCGAAATCTCTTCCTTCATAATCCGCGAAAAGGCGATGATCCAATATCTTCTGTTGATTTTTGGAATCTCGCAGGACGTGCCGGCCGATTGGGAAAAGAGTTCTCTGGCAACATATTCCTAATTGATTACGGATCGTGGGAGGCTGATCCCTTATCGGGATCTAGTGATCGAGAAGTCGAACCAACACTCCTCTCGCACTTAGCCAGTCAAGCTGATGGTTTGATCGAGTATATCAGAGACAGAGATCGAGTGCCCGACCCGCGAGTGCAGGATGAGTATGAAAATACATTCGTGAAGCTTGTACAGGACCAAATGAAAGGTCGGCTAGGTGATACACTGTCCAGAGCTGGGCTTGATGAAGGCAACCAAACAAGGATCGAACTACAAGCTTCAATTGCGCAAGCGCTCGACGCAGTAGACTTGGACGAGAAAACGATTTCTTCTGCGCCCACAGTTTCTATTTATAGGCAGCAATCCTTACTGGATAGATTGGAAAAAAGCCTCAAATCCAAGGGGCCCGACTATGTGATCCCCAAACACCCCCGAGACCCAAACGCATATCATAGCTACATTGCAGTGTTGCAACGGTGTCATCAGGAGATTTTGAAACTACCTAAGAAAGACAAATCAGCAAAGTACTTCACCCAGCTTATTCGGCGCTGGATGCGCGGGGATCCTCTACCCATGATTATTGATGCCAATCTCAAATTTAATCAAGATCACGGTATTAAATCCAACACTGCAACAGTTATCAGGAAGACGCTAACTGAAATTGAGAATGACGTTAGATTCAAGTACGTTAGACTGTTCTCCTGCTATAACGCGGTGCTCGAGTTTGCATTACGCAAACATGGCTATGAAGATAGTGTTAAATCGATACCTGCGATTCCTCTGTACCTCGAGATGGGTGCGAGTTCGGTATCAATGATGAGCTTCATCGGACTGGGGCTGTCGCGCTTTACTTCGACGAAACTTCAAAGAATAGCTCGACGGGTTGACATGTCTCAAGAGGAGGCGCGGCTATGGGTGCGGCGTCAAAACGTTGATGCACTTGATATACCTTCGGCTTCAGCAAAAGAAATTAGGCAACTCTTTCAAGCCGCCTAAGAACCGAGCTTAATGTTGCGTGAAGCTTGCTTCAACTCTTCAAGAATTTTCTTGCGTCATTATGTGCAGCGGACCCCTTCACCCACTGCCACGGTGCGCGCGGCTTCCGCACCTTCGCCAGTTCAGGGTTCGCCTTGGCGTCGCCGGCGGCGGTGCGCAGGCGTTCACGTGCCTCGCGCGGGTCGATCTTGAGTTCGTCGCAGATGGCCTTGAGCGTCACGATATCGGTCATGTCGATCTCCTAAGTTTCTGATGCAGATCGATAAGACGCAAGGCCAGAGCGTGTCAGGGATAACCCTAGTTCGGCTTGAAGATTTCCGAGACGTCCACGCCGAGGGCCTTGGCGATGCGCTCGACCACCAAGATCGACGGGTTGCGCTTCCCGGTCTCGACGCCGCTCAGGTATGTCTGGTGAATATCCGTGCGATGGGCGACCTCTTCCTGCGAAAGGTCCTTCTCCCTCCTGATCCTCTGGATATTTCTCGAAACGCGCGACTGGACAGACATGCGCGGCATGGCGCATGGCAGTCTCGATCACAGCCATAGACTATGAGTCATAATCGACTTAGGCTGACGGGAGGCCGAGGTCACCGGTGATGTTTAGCAATGCAGCAAGAGGCAAGGGGACATGCGCCCTCGTGGTTGACTCATAGTCTATATGATGACGCGGCCGCCGTGCTATCGCCTGAAACCCTCTTGCCCCCCGATCATGTATTGGACTTCATCGACCGGCAGTCGATTTCGCACGGACTCTATGGGTGGTGGTTCGACCATTGCCTGCCAATTGTGCCGAGAAGTGGGTGCATCATGCGCGAGGGCAAGTACCTGCTGTACATCGGCATCGCACCGCCGAAGGATCGGCTTGTGCGGCGAGGTGCGCCAACACCCGTGAAGAGCCGTCTCTGGAGGAACCACCTGCGCGGCACCGTGCGCAGCTCGACCCTGCGCCTGTCGCTGGCGGCACTGCTGGAACAGGAGCTTGAACTTGAGTTCTGGCGCGACGCGCGGAACCGCGTTCGCATGGACCGCCACCACGAGGACAAGCTGTCAGAATGGATCGCCAAGCACGCGGGGATTTCCGTCGCACATCATGACGTGCCGTGGTCGCTTGAAGAAACGCTGATCAGGAATGGGCCGCCCTTGCCCCTCAACTTGAGCATGTCAGAGCACCCGTTTAAGTCGACGTTGAGCGATATGCGGCGCGCGCTGGCTCGCGTCTGACCGGGCCTGCAAATAACCCCGAGGGTCGAGAGTGACACGCGTGCGCGGCAGCGTTGTGTTGAGCCAGGAGGGCCGGGGCGCTCCGCGCGCATGGTGATCCCGCCGTAATCCCGGCTGACGCGCTGTGGCCCGCCTCTGGGTGCGGAGGAGACTACCATGCCAGTGCGCAGGTGCCTGCAGAGCGCCGGAGCGGACCGCAGGCGGCAGTCCCGGCATTTTAGGCGCGCTGAAGGTGTCCGCCCTGCTGCCACCCCTCCTGCGCCCAATCTGTGGCCTGTGCGGCTAGGGTGGCCTCCGGTTGGTGGTGAGTTCGCTGTAACAGGAGGCACCCTGACTAGGGATGGCATGCGGACCTGTTGCGCAGGCGTTACAGCAAGCCAGCAGGGTATTGGCGCGAGCGATGCCCCTTCCCGTGCGCCCGCGTCCGTGACCTGACATAAGGAAGCTTCTTGTCGAGGCTGCCTTTGTCCAGCCTCGCCATCGCCCTGCGGCGACTGACATCGCAGGGGCCGCGTCCAATGAGGCGCGCGAGGGCGTCCGCCCTAGCAGTTTGCCACCCGAGTGGAACCCGGCGCGCGATGCCGAAACCCAGCGCGGATTCGGACAGCATGTAATGACTCGGCAATTTGGGTCCGGCTTGCACCCGACAGACTGATAGATAGTCATCGGGTCGGTCTGGAGCGTCCCGCCTATCCTCACGGCGGCGCACTGATGGGGCAATCACAGTGGGATAGGGGGTGGTGTTTTTTTGGGGCGCGCGCCCTGTGGACGGACAACGGGTCATACATACTGCCGAGGTTTTTAGCCCCTAGCCGATTTCAAGAACGTCAAGAACGCCAAGGCCGTCACACGTGTTCATGGCGATGTTGAGGGAGCCGAAGTTCGCCAACAAACACGATGGCGCTGTTGGCGTTCTTGGCGCACTTTATATCCCACCTGTGGTCACACTTCGTCTGGCAGCGACAGGTCCCAGATTTTACCTTTCTTCTTAGACACGACGCCCAAGGATCGCCGGGCGCGTTCCAGCGTCTTCTTGGAAATGTCGCGAGCGGCAGCCTCCTTCTCGACCTTAGTCGTCGGCTCTGGCCCGTTCTTGAGGAACATGCGCAGGAACTCGATCGCCTCGTCGAGCGCGGACATTCGGGGAGTGCCACCCTCGGACGATATCAGGTCATCAATGGTGATGTCCGATGGCCCTAGCCAATTCAACGTCGCCATGCCCCCGTCCTCGGAGTAGATTTCGTAGCTCTGAGTCTGCCCCCGAACGGCAATGTTGTGCTTGATATGAACGACAAGCTTGGTGGAACTGTCGTTCGGATGTTCGCACACCAGAAACGCCGACCGCGCCGCGCCGATCACGTCCATCGACCCACCACCCCGATAGATGGCCTTGTCATGCTTAGCCTTAGTTAGGTGGCGGACGATCAGGACGGCTGTCTCGCCAGCTTCGGCAATGTCCTTCAGGAAGGACAGCAGCTGCCGGATTACGTTCGGCTTATACATGTCCTGGCCACTGGGGACGTAGGCGAACAGGGGGGCGAGAATCAGTAAATCGGGTGGCGTGCGCCTCACCTCGCGCATGAGGGCTTTCAGCCCGTCTTCGTCGAGGGATAGGAAATCGCCCTGCACACGGATACGGGAAGGATCACCCCCCATCGCATCGATGCGCGGCCTGATGGTGTACGCCGCATCGTCCTCGGCGCTGAGGTAAAGCACCCGACCCCGCCCTAGCTTCTGCCCCTCGGGCAGTTCGCCACCGATGCTGACCTGAACGGCGAGTTGCATGGCAAGGAAGGATTTTCCGACGCCGGGATCGCCTTCCATGATAGTAATCATGCTGAACGGGATGAATGGTTCCCAGAGCCAGTCAACCTCTTTCGGATCGATGGTGTCCAGATCGACAAACAGTTCCTTCTTCTTGGAAGTCATCGCGTTGTCCCCACTCTCGCGATGATGCGCGATACCTCGGCCTCCAGCGCGTTCTGGTCGTCACCATATTTGTCGCGGAAGTACGGACTAGACCAGATCACACTGGCAATCTCGTCGAGTGTTGCGCCTGCCTCGTAGAGGCCAGCGACCATCGCGAAGATCCTGCTGGACCGATCCGGTGCCATAACGCGGTTGTGCCGGATCAGGTGGCGCGTCGAGGTGTCCAGCTTAGATCGGTACTTGCGCAGTACGGCGAGGCGGTCATGTGCGTGCGGGTTCATGGCCAGCGCTTCGGGTTCGGCCCGTTGGATGTCTGGCAAAGGCTCCGGGCGCTTAGGCGTCTTTCGCCAGTTACGCGAAACCAGCCGAACGACTGGCTCGTCGTACTTGGGCTTGTGATTGATGGAACCGGGGACGCGCATCATCTTCGTGATCGACCAGCCGGTATCCCCACCGTGCCGCGCAGCCAGCGCACGGGAAAACGCCTCAGCCTCGCGGATATCGTGCCGCGCATCCCAGAGCCAAAGTGCTTGGAAGCGATTGGGCGACGTCTCCCACACGTGGTTGGGCTGTGGTCGGTAGGCGTCGGGATCGCTGTCATCCATGTCGCACTAGCCCAACCGGGATGGCAGGGCAAACGCCCTCTTCCGCCGCGCGAGTGAAAACGGGTTCGGGCAAAAATAGAGGTTGTAATCCCAGCGCGAGTGCGCCCGGAGAAACCTGTTCAGTCCCACAATCATCTTGTCGGCGCTGATCGCATGTTCACGCCAGCGTTCGCCACGAGGTTCGGACGTGGCGACGAAAAGGAAACTGTCCTTCGGCGCGCCTTTCCAAATATCGTGCAGAAAGCCCACCATGCTCTGGTGGATGGCGAAATCGTCGTCGTAGTCCTTGAACTCATAGGGGTGCCCGAAAAGCGGGCGACGTTGTGCTTTCACGCTGGAAGGCATGTTCTGTCCTTTCGGAGAGTCTGGGAAGGTGGCAGGGCGCTTGTCGCCCCACCGATGATGTTGTCAGTGGTCGCTGGAGGGCCTTCGTGGCCGGCTGCCGGTGATCTGCTCAAACCAGTCGTCAACCTCGTCCGCGTCCCACATTAGAGGTCCGATCCGGCGAGGAAATTTGCCTTGGGCTTCGAGCACCCTAAGGTGCTTCGGGCTGTTCAGCACGCCCAGGTCTTCCAGGCATTTTGGGCAATAGCCCCTTTTCATGTTGATCTTCATGGCTGGTTCACCCCGCGTCTGCATAATGTGTGCGGGCGCGCTCGGCGGCGCGTTCAGAGAGCCACTCCTCGATTTTGGACAGGAACCACGCAACGCTTGTCCCGGCCATCCTGATACGCCGAGGGAAGCGCCCACGGGCCTCCCAGCGTAGCAGGGTCGTGTTGCTCACGTTGATACCAAGGCGCTTGAGGTCAGCGCGGGAAGCGAGGGTTCGCAGGTGTATTTCGTCCTTCATGGTTTTCCCTTTCGTCAGTTTGACAAAGAGGCCGGCCCCATGTGTGGACAACATATGATAGATTGAAATCCTGCGATATCAGAGGTGTAGCCAAGGCTGCGCGTTCGGTGCGTAGGTTTATCGGTTGCCGCGCAACTTGGCGACTTCGTCCAAGACGTTCCCCGAAAACTTGAAATCGTCGCCGAATACTTCCTTTGCACAGGTCGTAAGAAAAGCCTGATACTCGCTGCTTGGATTCTGTGTTCGATCATAGCCACCGCGTGACGGCTGCGCGTTTGGAAAATATCGTTCAAACACTTCTGCTAGCGCGTTTGCCAAATCGATCTTGAACTCTTGCGAAATCGCCGAGCCTTTTCGTTTTCGATCATCCAACACCTCGAAAAGATCGCGGGTGCGGTTCCTGATTTTGATCAATTCATCAATGAGGGTATCTCGATTCGGAGGGGTTGACGGCAGTTCATCAGGCCATTCAGAGAGTAGTGTCAGGTTCTCATCGGAAAGTGCTTCGATCAACTTCTCGGCAGGGCGCAGAACTGAACTCGTGATCTTTCGCTTTCTTTCGTCTGGTGTCTGTGACGCTGGCCCCCCTTGGGCGCCGAGAGGGCTGGACATTGCCGCGACCCAGAAGACATCAGCGATGGTGCGAAGTTCATCAGCTAGGCGAGTACGGTCGGTTTCATCATCCGCCCCAGCAATGCGACACAACCGGTCAACTGCTTTTTGCGGGAAGAACTCAGGCGCTTGTGGTAGTGGTCGATCTAACCAACCCAAGTCGCGGTATTTCAGATAGTACGGCTGATCTGGTGACTTTTTCGACATGCCTATTCCAAAGCGCAAGCGCCTCGCGCTTCTCGTCCGCGTATGAATAGACATTGTAGATAGCGGCCACGCCCGAGACCACACCCGTCTTGTGGTTCAACAGCGCCTCTGTCACGGGCTGCGGGACGCCCAGCATCGCCATGTTGGTGGACATCGTGCGGCGCAGGTCGTGAATGATCCACGGTTCCGTCCCTTCGGGTAGTGCCTTGTCGAGCCGGTCTTTCAGGCGACCGAACCCCGAGATGGGCGATTTGCCGGTGGTCGTGAACACGTAGTCCGACCCGAGGAACCTCGGCACCCTGCGCAGGACGTCCAGCATCGCGTCCGTGATCGGGACGGTGTGCTGCCTGCCGTTCTTGGCACGCTGCGAAGGGAGGACCCACAAGCGCCTATCGAGGTCGAGTTCGGACCACCGCAACTCGGCGACCTCGGCACGTCTCTGGCCGCTGAGGATCAGCAGCTTCATGCAATCCCCGAAAGGATAGCCTTCGGCATCGCAAGCCGTCCACAGCGCGCCCAGCTCGTCGTCGGTCAGCACGCGTTCGCGCGACCGCTCCTTGGTGAGGGGCTTCATCCCTGCGATAGGGGACGCGTCGATGATCCCACGCTCGACGCACCAGTTCATGACATGCTTCAGGTGAGCCAGCGCGCGGTTCGCGCTGACGGGCGCGGATTTGTAGATCACGTCGCAGGCTTTCACGACATCGGCGCGCTTGATCTCGTCGACCCGCTTGCCGTGCAGCGTGGTGAACTTAGCAATCAGCCGTGCCTTGTTCTTCCAGTCGCGGTTGTGAACCTTGGCGTGTTTGTCGATGTAGTCGGGGATCACGTCACCGAGCGTCGGTTTAGCCTCGACCTCGACGCCCGTGCGGTCCTCGAACCGTCCCGTCTCGATCTGGTAGAGCACCTGCCGCACTCGTTCACGCGCATCGGCCAGCAACACGACGGGGAACCGTCCAATGGTCAGTCGCCGCATCTTCCCGTTGATACGCTTGTGCAGGCAGAACGTTTTGGTGCCGGACGTGCAGATGCGCAGAACGAGACCTGGCATCAACTCGTCACGGAAATCGAGGCGCTTCAATGGGTCGGGCCTCTGGCCTTCGATGAACTTGGTGGTGAGCTTGCGTTTCATAAGCCCATGATAATATGGGCGGATGAGGCGCGTCAGGGATAACCCTAGACGCAGTATAGTGTTTTAGAGCGGTGTGCGCCGGATTGGGACAACTGTGTGGTCATCAGCGCCGTTTGGTATCATGGGGGTTGCAGGAGGGGTGTGTTTAATTCTTCCTCGCGCTAGGTGAACTGCGAAAACCCTAAGATCAGGGCTTTCACGCGTTCATGTGACTGCTAGAGGGGTGTTGAGATATCACGCACGGGTCGCGAGCCCAATTGAAGAACCGCGTGCCGGTGGTTCAAAATCGCCGCGGGCACCACATTTGACTTCAAATACAAAGATATACCCATCGTGCGGTGAACGGGCGCTCAACGGGCTGAAAAGCTGTGTTGAACCCATTGTTTGGAATCGATGTGTTGGCCACAGCACGTAGAACACAGTAGCTTGAACACAGAGCTCGCCCAGCAGTGTTTCTAGGCGCCTGTGACCAGCGCGTTTTCGAGTGTCCAGTTTATCTCCGCCCTATCCTTCAACACCGCACCAAATCTACAAAAGTCACATGAATCTACAGCGTGTTCTTGAAAATCTTTCCAGTCTTTCCAGACAAGGCGCGATCCCGCAGGGCGTGATTGACGAAGGCCGTATCTTCGCTCTCGGCCAGTTCGAAAACGACGATGATCTTCATGGTCGCGTGAATAACGTGGTGGAGGGGCTGAAGGATCATGTTGGCCAACCCTTCGACACTCATCCATGGGCGTTCCTCTTCGACCTTTCGACCTTCAAACAAGACGGGATCGCAGTACCCATGACGCTGCTTGGGGCCGTTTGGCCGCAAGACGATGGAACGGTGTTTGTTAGGGACTTCTTTGTGATGCCAAGAGGTCTCCGACGGATGAACGACTTTCTATTTGAGCACACTGCCAACGGCACAAACATAAAGCTCTTGGGGGCGAGCAAATGGCAGTCAGACGTGACGGATCGTGTCGCATCGTCGCTGTACCCGCTCGCTATTGCGATACTGAACACTCGTGGATGTAGCATCGACTTCAAGAGTGCGCCTTCGGTGATAAACGCTAGGCGTAAGAGGCAGGGCAAGCCCCCTATACCCGCTCGTTATGAAGTTGATGCCGCTGAGTACATCACCGCCCTTCGATCTACGCCACTCAGTAGCGACCACGGTGGAACGCATGCCAGTCCGATACCCCATTTGAGACGTGCTCATGAGCGAATGCTCGCCAGTGGAAAGCGCATTTGGGTTCGCTCTGCCCTGATCAATGTTCGCAGCGAGGGCGACATCGCGTTTGTCGAGCGCCGAAAAGCATATAGGGGCCGCGAAGGAAAAATTAAAACGGATAGTTAGCTGTATGTGTTTTCGAACTTTGCCTTCCATCTTTGTTTTCGGCGGACAACGCCAACACACGAATTCGGTGTGAGATGGATGTAGTATAGGAGTAGTAATTGCCAAGCTGGTCATGAAAACATGCACTTCTTGACTTGCGCCAAAAACGTACCCGTTTTATATTTAGCCTGTTCTCTATCCATCCTCCTGCAATGCTGTGCAGGTCATCATAGGTACGTTTCGAGGTGAGCAAAAGGTGTAAGTCGATCTCGGTGATGTCGCCGATCACCGCTGCGGCTGCCGCTGGAGCGGTGTTGGTGAGAGCAATGGCGAGCTGATCCACGCCGAACTCGTGATCCTTGTCGCCCATCGCTTTTGAAAATGCGTTGACTTTGTAAAAAACTGGCATGGGAAATAGATGCATATATAGTAATGCGCTCATTATAGCACCAAGCAGTGCAGTGCCGCCAAAGCGGCGCCGCCATCTTTTCGTTTATGCCCCTAAAAGCATCTTAGCTATTATCAGCAGCAAAAACGCGTAAAAGCATATTTCAATGCGTATGTAAGTGCTTTCTTTACTGTTAGCTTTACCTTCAATTGTTTATCCTCAATCGCCCACCAAAAAACACGCTGCTTAGTGCAGCGTTTATTGCGTTGATGTGATGGGTGGCTAACAATGCAGCTAGTGTAAATATAATATAAAATATGTATTTGTCAAAAAAAATTCAAATAAAACATGCGGCTTGCCTTAGAAGAACTCTACATAATCGCAATTGATCGGCAGGCGGTTTCCGTCCCAAGTGTATATAGTCTCACTGTCAGGATGGGTCTGAGAGCAAAGCTGTCCATTTTCAGTGGTGGAGTTGGGGTTTGCAGGAATTACCCGCTCCACATAACTCCAAAGCATTCCACCGATATCTGTTTCAAGTCGTTCAACCTTAATCATATTGCAGCTGTTTGTAGTTGTAACTGCGTAGCTGGAATGCACCCAGGTTTTCTCGTCAACTTTCTTAAACTCTCGATCCCATACGCCAACCTGCATCCGGCAAGTGCGTTGTTCAATGCCCAGACTTGCGTCTATAACTGCCGCAAACGCGTTCTGGGTTGGTTCATTGCAGAAGTTGCGATACGCGCTGAGTATTCTCTCAGCATCATCTTCGTGCAACGCCTCAAACTTTTCAGTATTGATGTTGTTAGCTGCGCTTTCGATGAATGCAACCTCGTTGCACACAGCCTGTGATCGTATAGCCAATTCCGAAGGATCAGAGTATTGATCAAGAAGGTCAGATCGCTCGGCTTCAGCGTCCTCATTTGATAGCTGCGGCTCAACCCAACGCTTACTAAAATAACAGGTGATAGTGTCAGCGTCCTTTGAGACACATTGAAAACCAACGCTCTCGTTGCGATCAAAGTTATAGGTGGAGCCAGAGAGGGGAGCCATCTGTGCATTGGCGATGGTTGAGACCGCCACGCTTGACGCAAGCAGCGCCAAGACCTGAAAATATCGCATCGTCTACCTGTTTGTCTGCAATTACACCCAGGTAGCCTACGTCGCTGGTTTGCCGTCTGTCTAGCGTTTGGGTCTCCCTCGACGCGTGAGTGGCCAGAGCCAGGGAAATCTGGCTCTGACCGAATTCAGCTTAGAGAATGAGCAGCAATAGCAGCTTGATCAATGTTTTTGAAATACGCAGCTCAATGATCAGCTGCTGATTAAAAATAATCCGTATACACAAATCGCGTCCCTCCTTTCTTTCTTGAGAATATTTATGAAGACCCAACGCAAAACGCCGCAGATAATGCGGCGATCGTTCATACAATCAAACAAGGTTGGGAAGCGGACGGAATATGTCCGCTTTGGAGATATAGTCCGAGAAGGCCCTTATTCAAGGGGTAGCAGAATATAAAAATTGCTCTCTAGTTCGTAACCTTGCCACAGGAGGCCGCCATGCATACCGGCCCCCTGTGGCAAGGCTGCGCGCTACTGCTGCCCTTGACCTTCGATGAACTTGGTGGTGAGCTTGCGTTTCATAAGCCCATGATAATACGGGCGGATGAGGCGCGTCAGGGATAACCCTAGAGGGTTTGGAGGGTTTTGGATCAGCCAACGCTGAATCGAGATACCCGTGTGGTCTTCGGCTTCCTCGGGTATAGTTGGGGTAGCAGGAGCAGCGTGCTTCAATGTTCCGGCGCGAGGCGGACCGAGACGATCTGCCAAGCTCAAACATCAAGGTTTTCAATCGCTCATGTGACTGCTAGAGCGTCTTTGAGACATCCTGCGCGGATCGCGAGTCCAATTGAAAATCCGCGTGTCGGTGGTTCAAATCCGCCCCCTGGCACCATTATTTTCAATATGTTACCTCGTCGGCGCTTGGGGCGTTGTCTCGTTCTTGTCTCTCAGAATGCTTTCAAGGAGCGCTGTGTTGAAACGCAGCCAGGGCTAAGATCGAGCTTCTTACGTCGAGCACGCCGCCCAGAAAGATTCCCAAAGACGCGCAACTTCCAATCAGAGCGCTGATGTACATTACGAGGTACATCGTGTGCCAACGGCCGGAGTGCTTATCTAATCCTGCTCCCCTGCTGAATAGGTCACCGACCAGAGCGAAATTGGTAAGGTACGCTAGTCCCATCGATCCGAGGGTGACGAGGATTCCCATACAGAACCAGATCAGTGGATGGGTCAGGCTTTCTAGTGCCCCGCTTAGCTCAAGCTGACCCGATGTGATGATGCTACTAATGAACCCAATCATCACAACAAGTGCACCACAGTGAACGAGTAGCATACTCTTCAATAGACCGTTGGACGTCTCTACTAATTTTTCGTTCATAGATTTGGCTATTTCAAAGTCTTTGTCGTCCATTTATGCCTCCGTCTATGTAGAGCTCTTTATCCGTATAGACCAATTCACCAGCGCCCCATAGTTCCTAACCTTCGGGTCGCGGTGCTTCGCAAGGAGCGCGTGCAAGTCGGTCTCGTTCCAGCCAAACGTGTTGGTTGCGATAGCGATGCGTTTCGCCAAAGCTGTGCGCTCTTTCTCGCTCCTACATCGGCAGTGAGACACAATCTCCTCAATCAGCGCCTCCTTGCCGTTCCTGGCGCGACTGGTCGGCTTCTGGAAGCGGTCGAGGTTGAAAGTCGGCCGCTTGATCTGTGGTGTCTGATGTTCTTCGTGCATGGTTATCAATGATGGCGTCGAGAAAGGCCGCAATTGTGGCTCCCCTCGGCTTATGCTGCCTGAGCCAGTCGAGCCTCTCCGGAGAGACGCGGAACCCAGAAGGCACACTCCGGGATGGAGGCGAGGCCACGCCGTGCGTTCACACGCTTTTCATGGGCCATAGTGAAGGGTGGCTACATCTGTCGGATCGGGCCGAAGCGCAGCTGCGTGCCAAAGGCTTTGAAATCGAGCGCGATGAAGATCTCATCGAGATTTCCCGAAAAGATGAAGATGGAGAGTACGAGTTCGCTACGCTACAAGATATTCAGGCGGCGCTCTCCGTCCGCGACGGCGTGCTATTCGAGCAGTACGTTGGCCCACCGGCTATGTTCGCATCTTTCACGGCCTTTGCTGGCGTTGAGGAAGAAGAGGTCTAGGCCATAAGCTACAGTTGGGGCGCTGGGCGACTGTGGCGCCCCGACTGTGCGAAGTGTCGAGCAGAGTTCTACAAGGTAATGTAGTACTGATGTTTCAACACAAGAATTCAAAAAAACTATATTTTAACAGTGTTCTGGTTTACTGTGTCGGGGAAATTATTTTCCCGCCTGCGCAGCGCTCCTCCATCGAACAGTTTTTCGCACACCCCAATTTGACCAAGTTAAATCATTTAAAATCAAAAGCTTAAAATTAAAACGGGTCTTTAAAATCCGCGTGTCGGTGGTTCAAATCCGCCCCCGGGCACCATTATTTTAAGAATGTTTGGTTGTCGGCGTGCGGTGCATTCTGTGGTCGTTGGCTTCGGCAATGCTCTCAAGACGCGCTGTGTTGAGACTCAGCAAGGGCCAAGATCGAGCGTCCCTTGTCGAGCACGCCGCCTGGAAATGATCCCGAGGAAGCGCAACTTCCGATCACGGCGCCGCTGGACATGGCAGGGGAAGACCTGTGCCGGCGGGCTGCCTGCTCACCCCGGAAGCGGGTGGAAGCAGGCTGCCTCGGTGCGTTCGGTGATGGGCGACAGGGTCGGGCGGGTCGATCGGCACAGGTCGGTCGCGCGCGGGCAACGGGCGGCAAAGGCGCAGCCCGGCGGCGGGTTCAGCGGGTCGGGCAGTTCGGTGCCCTCGGCCTCGGGGGGCGTCAGCGCGCGGCCGACCACGGGGGCGCTGTCGGCAAGCAGCTTCGTGTAGGGATGGCGGGGTGCCGCAAATATTTCCTCGGCCGGGCCGATCTCGACGACCGCGCCGAAATAGAGCACCGCGATCCTGTCGCTGACCGCCTCCACCACCGCAAGATCGTGGCTGATGAACAGGTAGGTCAGGTCGAACTTCGCGCGCAGGTCGGCCAGCAGGTTCAGCACCTGCGCCTGGACCGAAACGTCCAGCGCCGAGACCGGCTCGTCCAGGATCAGGATGCGGGCCTGGGCGGCCAGCGCGCGGGCGATGCCGATGCGCTGCGCCTGCCCGCCTGAGAACTCGTGCGGATAGCGGTCGAGGAACTCCTCGCGCAGGTTCACGCTGTCGAGGATTTCCAGGATGCGCCCGCGCCGCTTGTCGGCGGGCATGCGGTGCAGCCGCCTGAGCGGCGCCTCCAGGATCTGCCGGATGGTCTTGCGCGGATTGAGCGAGGAGATCGGGTCCTGGAAGACGTACTGGATGCGCTTGCCGAAGGCCGCGGGGTCGGCGTTGTCGAGGGCCGCGCCCTCGATCTCTATGGTGCCGGTGGTGGGCTCGAGAAGCCCCACCAGCATCCGGGCGAGGGTGGATTTCCCGCAGCCCGACTCGCCCACGATGCCCAGGGTCTCGCCCTGCCGGACACTCAGCGTCAGCGGGTGCACGGCGCGGACCGAGCCGGTTGGGTAGCCGAGAAGCGAGCGCCCCACCGGAAAGGTCTTGGACAGATCGGTCAGTTTCAGGGCGTCGGTCATTCCGCGGCCTCCCTCGTGTCCACGGGATACAGGCAGCGGACCGCGTGGGTGCCGTCGCGGGCAAGGGGGATGTCGCCCTTGCGGCATTCTTCCCTGGCCCTGTCGCAGCGATCCGCAAAGGCGCAGCCCGCGGGCAGCCTGTCGACCGCCGGCGGAAGGCCGGGAATGGCCTCGAGCCGGCGCTTGCCGGCGCCCAGTTCCGGCACACAGGCCATCAGGCGGGCGGTATAGGGATGCCGGGGCGCCCGGAGAATGTCGCCGGTGACGCCCTCTTCCACGATGCGGCCCGCATACATCACCGCCACCCGGTCGCAAAGCTGCGCCACCACGCCGAAGTCATGGGTGATGAAGACGATGGCAAGACCCCGCGAACGGCGCAGATCGTCGAGGATCGTCAGCACCTGCGCCTGCACGGTCACATCAAGCGCCGTGGTCGGTTCGTCGGCGATGATGATGTCGGGGTCGTTCGCAAGCGCCATGGCGATGCCCACCCGCTGCCGCATCCCGCCCGACATCTCGTGCGGGTAGTCGGTGATGCGCTTTTCCGCGTTCGGGATCCGCACCGCCTTCAGCAGGTCGATCGCCTTCGCCCGCCCCTCGTCCCGGCCGATCGGGCGATGCGCGCGGATCGCCTCGATCAGCTGGTCGCCCACGCGGTAGAGCGGGTGCAGCGTGGCCAGCGGATCCTGGAAGATATAGGCGACATTGCGCCCGCGCATGTCGCGCAGCCGGCGATAGGGCGCGCCGATCAGGTCCTCGCCATCGTAATGCGCCGCACCCCCGGTGATGACCCCCGGCGGAGAGGCGACCAGCCCCATGATCGACAGCGCCGTGACCGACTTGCCCGAGCCGCTTTCGCCGATGATGCCAAGGCACTCGCCCTTCTCGACATGCAGATCGACGCCGCCCACCGCGCGATAGACGCGGTTCTTGACGTGGAACTGGGTCTCGAGGCCGCCGACCTCCAGCAGGCCCTTGCCGGTGGGGGCGGGCGGCGTCGCCCGGCGATCCACCCGGGTCGCGGCCATGGGGCGCGACAGCGCGCCGGATTTCAGCCGCGGGTCGAGCGCGTCGCGCACCCCGTCGCCCAGCAGGTTGATCGACATGACGATCAGCAGGATCATCAGCCCGGGCACGATGGAGGTGTGCGGGTTCGTGATCAGCGCCGAACGCGCCTCGCCCAGCATCGAGCCCAGGTCCGCCTGCGGCGGTTGCGAGCCGAGGCCGAGGAAGGACAGGCCCGCCGTCTCGAGGATCATCCAGCCGATCGTGGTCGACATGGCGATCACGATCACCGGGATCACGTTGGGCAGGATCTCGGACAGGATGATCTGGCGGTTCGACAGGCCCGCAAGGCGCGCGGCATCGACGAATTCCTTGTTTGCGATGCTGACGGTGATGCCGCGGATGTTGCGGGCGAAGAACGGCACGTTGACCGCCGCCACCGCGATCAGCGCGTTGAACAGGCCGGGGCCCAGGGCTGCCACGATCGCAAGCGCCAGCAGGATGTAGGGAAACGCCATAAGCATGTCGACGCCGCGCATGATGATGTTGTCGGTGCGCCCGCCGTAATAGCCCGCGACGATCCCGATGGCCGCGCCGATGGTGGCGGCGATGATCGCGGCCGCGAAGCCGACGGCCAGCGACAGCCGCGTCCCCCACATCAGCCGGGACAGCAGGTCGCGTCCCAGATGATCCGTTCCCAGAAGCGCCCCCTCGCTGAAGGGGGGGCGGAAGCGGTTCGACGTGTTGGTGACGTCGGGCTCCGCCAGCGGCAGGATCGGTGTCAGCAGGGCCAGCAGGACGACGACCGACAGGACGACGCCGCCGGCCAGCGCCAGCCGGTTGCGGGCGAGAAGCCTCAGGAAGGCGGTCACGTCTTGATCCTCGGATCGAGCAGGCTCTGGGCGACATCGACCGCGATGTTGAAAAGGACATAGCAGGCCGCGACCAGCACGACGCCGCCCTGCACCAGAAGGATGTCGCGCTTCAGGATCGCATCGACCAGCATCCGGCCCACGCCGGGCCACTGGAACACGATCTCGATATAGACGGCGCCGGACAGCACGAAGCCCGCCTGGATGCCCAGCACCGGGATGATCGAGACCATCGCCGCCTTGAGCGCGTGCCGCCATATCACGCCGCGCTCGTGCACGCCCTTGGCGCGGGCGGTGCGGATGAAGTCCTGCCGCAGCACCTCGAGCATCGCCGAGCGCGAGAGCCGCGCGATCACGCCGGTGGCGACGACGGCCAGCGCGATGGCGGGCATGGCAAGATGGCTCAGCAGCACGCCAAGGGTGCGCTCGCCGTAGATCGGCCACATCCCCGAGACGGGAAAGAGCCGCAGGTTCACCGCGAAGAACAGGATCATCATCATGCCCAGGAAGAAGGACGGGATCGAGATGCCCAGAAGCACGGCGAAGGTGATCGCCTTGTCGGCCAAGCCGTACTGGTTGGCGGCCGACACGACGCCCGCCATCACGCCGAGGATCGCGCAGATCACGAAGGCGGTGCCGGCCAGCACCAGGGTGGCGTTGAAGCGTTCCAGAACCTCGTCCAGAACGGGGCGGTTCAGCGCGAAGGAGGTGCCGAAATCGCCCTGAAGCATGTTGCCTAGCCAGATGAAGTACTGCTGCACCAGGGACTTGTCGAGGCCCAGGTCACGGTTCAGCTTCTCGACATTCTCGGGCGTGGCATAGCTTCCCAGGATCGCGGTCGCCGGGTCGCCCGGGATCAGCGCCATGATCAGGAACACGATGACGGTGATCCCGACCAGGACCGGGATCGCCGAGAGAAGTCGTTTCAGGATGTAGCCGGTCATTCGGTCTCCGGGCGGTCGGGAACGGGCGCCGAGGCGCCCCGGGCTTGACCCGGGGCCTCGTGGCGGGCCCCGGGAGCGGTCCCGGATCGGGTCCGGGACGCGTGGGCTCAGTTCTTCACCACCTCGTCGAGCAGCAGGAAGAAGGACGGCTGAAGCGAGAAGTTCTCGACCCGGTCGCTCGTCACCGCGTTCTGCTTCCAGTTGGCGACGAAGACCCAGGGCGCGTCTTCCTGCACGATCGCCTGCATCTCGCGGTAGAGCCGCGCGCGCTCGTCCTGGTCGGTGGCGACGCGGGCCGCCTCCAGCAGCTCGTCCACCCGCGGGTTCGAATAATAGCCCGAGTTGAAGCCGCCCTGGTCCGGCCATGCCGCCGTGCGCAGCGCAAGGAAGGGCAGGGTGTCGGGGTCGTTCGTCATCCAGGCCATCTCGGCCATGTCGGCCTTGCCCTCAAGACCCGGGTTCACCTCGCCAAGGAAGGTGTTCCACTCATAGGTCTCGATGGTCACGTCGAAGCCCACCGCCTCCAGGTCGGCCTGGATCGCGGTGCCCATCGCGACCGGATCGAGCATCCCCGAGCCGCCCTCGGTGACGTAGAAGGTCAGTTCGGCCCCCTCGGCCCCGGCCTCGGCGATCAGTTCGCGCGCCTTTTCCGGATTATGGGGATAAGGCTCCAGGTCGGGATTGTAGGCCCAGGCAAAGGCGGGCGGGGTCGGACCGGCGGCCACCTCGGCGGTGCCCTCCAGCACCTCGTTGACCAGCGCCTCCTTGTTGACGGCGTAGTTGGCCGCCTGCCGCACCCGCTTGTCGGCGAAGGGGCCTTCCTTGGTGTTCAGGATCAGGAACCAGACATGCGGGCCGGCCTGTTCGTGCACCGTATAGGCGTCGCCCCGGAATTCCGACAGCGCCACCGGCGGCACCTCGACCATCAGGTCGATGCCGCCCGCCAGCATCTCGGCGGTGCGGGTGTTGGCATCGGTGATCGGGCGGAACACGACCGCCTGAAGTTCGGGTGCGCCGTCCCAGTAATCGGGATTGGCCTCGATCACCACGGCCTCGTTCGAGCGCCATTCGGCAAAGGTAAAGGCCCCCGTGCCCGAAGGATTGCGACCGAAATCCGCGCCATGCTCCGCCACCGCGGCCGGAGAGACGATCAGCCCCGTGGGATAGGCGAGGTTCGACAGGAACGGCGCATAGGGCGCGTCCAGCGTGAACTTCACCGTCAGGTCATCCACCGCCTCGACCGACTGCACGGCCGAGAAGAAGAAGGCCAGCGGGAACGGGCCGGTGTCGTGGTAGGGGTGATCCTCGTTCAGCATCCGCTCGAAGTTGAACTTCACCGCTTCGGCGTTGAAGTCCGACCCGTCATGGAACTTCACGCCCTCGCGCAGCGTGAAGGTGTATTCGGTGCCGTCCTCGCTGATCTCCCAGGCGGTCGCGAGGGCTGGCTCCACCTCCAGCGTGCCGTCCTTGTAGCGCACCAGGCCGTCATAGACGTTCATCAGGATGCGGAAGTCGTTGACCGCGGTGACGGCGGCGGGATCGAGCGCCTTGGGCTCTGCGATCTGGCCCACGATCAGGACGCCGGGCGGGGTCTGGGCCTGGGCGCCGCCAGCCGCGCCCCAGCTCAGGGCAAGCGCCGTGCCGGCGGCCATCAGGCCCCGGCGGGTGACGTGAAGAAGCGACATTTCGTGATCCTTTCCCTGCTGTGTCTCGCTCAATTTATCATGATAAATTGCATGAGGCCAAATTTTCATGATAAATTCAAGCCTGACCCCGCTTGGAGACCGCGATGACGATTTCGATACTGGCTTTTGACGAAAAAACCGGCACTTACGGCGCGGCTGCAACCACCGGAAGCCTGTGTGTCGGGGGCTGGGTCCTGCGGGGCGACCCCGAATCGGGGCTGTCCGCCTCGCAGGGGTCTCTGCCCAGCACGATGTGGGGCAACGATGTCCTGGCCCTGATACGCGGCGGCGAACCCGCCGACAGCGCCGTCCGGCGCATCGTCGAGGCGGATGCCGGGCGGGACGAACGGCAACTCTCCGCGCTGGATCCAAGCGGCGGGACCGGCGCCTTTACCGGGGCGAACAGCATCGCCACGGCCGGCGCCCGTTTCGCGCCCCATGTCGTGGTGACGGGCAACCTGCTTGCATCCGAACGCGTGCTGGACGCGTGCCTCGAGGGGTTCATGGCCGCCGACGGCACGCTGGACGAGCGTCTGCTGCGGGCGCTCGACGCCGCGGCCTCCGCCGGCGGCGATGCGCGGGGGCTGCTGTCGGCGGCACTGCTTGTCATCGGCCGGGACCGGCCGCCGCTGACCCTCAGGATCGACTGGTCCGAAACGCCGCTCGCGGCGCTGAAGGCGCTTCACCGGCGCGCCACGACCGGGGATTACGCGCGCTGGGCCGCGCATGTTCCGACCTTGCGGGATCCGCATCGCGCGGCCCCCTTCCAGACGTGACTATTCCGCGATGAACCGCTTCAGCACCTCGGCCTGCTGCGCCTCCATCAGATCCCGGGCCATCTCCATATGGCTTCGCATCACCGCCTTCGCCCGCGCGCTGTCGCCGCTGCGAAGGGCTGCGATCAGGTCGATCTGATGCTGGCGACCCTTCTCCCACAGGTCGTGGTTCGGCGTCGTGTAAAGCCGCTTGTAGACGGTCAGATCGGTCAGGATCTGCGCCATGAAGCCGATGAAGAAACCCAGAAGCGCGTTGCCGCCGAAATCCGACAGCCTTGCGTGAAACCGAAGCGAGGCGACATGCTGGCGGCGTTCCTCCTCGGCATCGGCGGCCGGCTCGGCATAGGCTTCCATGATCGCCTCCAGCTCGCCAAGCTGCGCATCGGACAGCCGCCCGGCAAGGCTGCCGGCAAGCAGCGGCTCCAGGGCGATCCTGACCTGGTAGATGTCGTCGATGGTGACGTGCCGGAAATAGAAATAGTTCCCCAGAAGCGCGCTCGCCCGCTCGCGCGTCACCTCGCCCACGAAGCTGCCGCCGCCCGGCCCCGTCTTGGTCTCGATCAGGCCCTGGGCCTGCAACAGGCGCATCGCCTCGCGGATCGTGCCCTTCGCCATGCCGAAGCGGTCGATCAGCTCGGCCTCGCCGGGAAGCCGGTCGCCCGGCTGAAGGCCGCGTTCCACGACCCAGTCCTTGATGGCATCGGCGACATGAAGCGGTCGGGAGCGGCGGGAGCGGGCGCCCGGATCTTGCGGCGGGTTCTCGGCCATGCGGGGTGTCTCGATCTCCTCGGCGGGCGGTGGTCCGCGACACAGGAAACCTATTTATCATGATAAATACAAGGACAATATGACCCACGCAGACAAGGTCCGCGCGCGGCTTCAGGCGATCGCCGCGGCGTCGGCAACCACGACAGGCGTCACCCGCCTGCCCTGGACCGCGGAACATCGCGCGGCGCTCGGGCAGATCACCGACTGGATGCAGGATGCCGGGCTGGACGTATCGCTCGATGCCGCCGGCACGCTGGTGGGCGCCAGCCCGAACCCCGATGGCAAGCCCTGGCTGCTGATCGGCTCGCATCAGGACAGCGTGCCGTCGGGCGGGCGGTTCGACGGCATCATGGGGATCGCCGTGGGCTGCCTGGTGGCCGAGGCGCTGCGCGACCGGATCGCCGCTTTCCCCTTCGCGCTGAGGGTACTCGCCTTCGCCGACGAGGAGGGGGTGCGCTTTCCCACCGCCCTGGTCGGCCCGCGGGCGCTGGCCGGCACGCTCGATCCGGGCGCGCTCGGGATGACCGACGCGGGGGGCGTGACCATGCGCGACGCGATGGCGGCTTTCGGCGTCGATGTCGACCGCACGCTCGGGATCGCGCTCGATCCGGCCGGCGTCGTCGGGTACCTCGAGGCGCATATCGAACAGGGCCCGGTGCTCGAGACACAGGACCTGCCCGTTGCGGCAGTCAGCGCGATCTGCGGGATATCCCGCTTCGACGTGACCGTCCGCGGCGCGACCGGGCATGCCGGCACCGTGCCCATGGCCGGCCGGCAGGACGCGCTGGTGGCGGCGGGGCGGGCCATAGCGCTTGTCAGCGACGCGGCATCGGCGGCCCCGGTCCGTGCCACGGTCGGAACGATCTCGGTCGGACCCGGCGCCGTCAACGCGATCCCGGCCGAGGTGCGTTTCACGCTCGAGATCCGGTCGGAAACCGACGCGGCCCGCGCGGAGTTCGAGACGCAGATCCTGCGCCTGATGCGCGACTCCATTGCCCGGGACGCCTGCGACATGTCGGCCCTGCGCACCTATGACCAGCGCGCGACGGACTGCGATCCCGGCCTGACCGCGGCACTGGAAGCGGCGATCCGGGACTGCGGCATCGCGCCCTTGACCATCCCTTCCGGCGCGACGCACGACGCATCGGCCATGGCCGATCTCTGCCCGGTGTCGATGCTGTTCGTGCGCTGCCGCGGCGGTGTCAGCCATCGCCCCGACGAACATGCCTCGGCCCGCGACATCGCGGCGGCCGTGGGGGTTCTGGAACGGATGGTCACGCGGCTTGCGGGCAACGCCTGACGCAAGGCGTCAGCGGGCGCCCGGACCGGTCCCCGTTGCCAGCAGACATGGCCGCGCGGCACGGGCCTTGCCGGGGCGCCGTGCCGCGAACCCGTGTTCCGGGGATGCCGGAGGATGACGGTATCCCGGGCCCGTCGGCCGGCGCTGCGCTGAAGGACGGCGTTGATCTCGCCTTCGCGCTGGCGCCCCGGATCCGGGATTTCGCGACGCGACCCGCCCAGGGCCGGTCCGCCGGCCATCGCTTCGCCCCGACGTTCCGGCCGGACCGGGCAACGCCATGGTGCCGCATCAGCCGGGCCGGGGACCGCGGCCCCCGGCCCGCGCGCCTAACCGGCGATGTCCGGTTCGACCAGCCGGGCCAGCTTCCGCAGGCTTTCCTGCCAGCCCAGGTAGCACGCCTCCGGCGGGATCACGTCCGGCACGTTCTCCTGGAGAACGGTCATCTCGGTGCCGACCGAAACCGCCTTCAGCGTGACCGTGACCCGCATCTCTCCGGGCAGGTTCGGATCGTCGAACGCATCGGTGTAGACAATCCGCTCCCCCGGCACGAGTTCGAGATAGGTGCCGCCGAAGGAATGGCTGTCGCCGGTGGTGAAGTTGCGAAACGACATGCGGTGTCTGCCGCCTTCCCGCGCGTCCAGCTCGTGCACCGTGCAGGTGAAGCCGAAGGGCGGCAGCCAGCTTGCCACCGCATCGGGTTCGACAAAGGCGCGATAGACCTTTTGCGGCCCGGCGGCGATGACGCGATGCAGGGTGATCCTGTTCGGCATGCTCAGCCCTCCCTCGATTGCGCCGGATCCGTCACCTCGACGACCGGCGCGAACCCGCCGAAGATCAGCCGCTTGCCATCGAAGGGCATCGGGTTCCTTTCGGGATCCATCCGCGGGTCGGCGTCCTCGGACCCGTCCATCCATGCGGTCATCCTGGCCATCGCCGCATCGCGCGTGGCCTTGTCGGGCCACTCGATCCACGAGAACACCACCGTCTCGTCCTCGGCGGCCCGAACCGCCTTGCGGAAATCGGTGATCTTGCCGGCATGCACATCGTCGCCCCAGCATTCCAGCACCCGCGTGGCGCCCAGCTCGATGAACACGCTGTCCGCCAGACTTGCATGTGCGACGAACTTTTCCCTGTTCGCGGTCGGGACCGCCAGCACGAAACCGTCTACATACGACATCCGTTCCTCCCTTTCCCGGGATCAGCTCCCGTTTGCCGCGGCTTCTCTCGCCGCGAGGCCCCTTCCGGTCGTCATCGGCGCATCGAAGGCGCGCATCACGACCTGCACGTCAGGCGGAAGCCTGCGCGCCCTCGTAGTTCAGCATCCAGGGCGTGCCGTAGCGGTCGGTGAACATCGCGAAACGCTCTGCCCAGAAGGTCTTGTCGGGCGCCATCTCCACGCTCTCGGCGTCGCCGGCCAGCGCGTCGTAGATGCGGTCGAACTCGGCGCGCGACGTCGGCGCGATCGATATGCGGAAGCCGCGCGGCTTGTCGTACATCTCGTCGGTGTTGTCCGAGGCCATGATCGCTGCGTTGCCCAGCTTCATGTGCATGTTCATGATCATGTCATCGCCGCCGGGCATGCGGCTTTCGGGATCGGGCGCATCGCCGTTCCGGAACACCCCGGTGATCTCTCCGCCGAGCGTTTCGGCATAGTGGCTCATCGCCTCGAGGCAGTTGCCCCGGAAGAAAAGATAAAGCGTCGGTTCCATGTCGGTCATCTCCGTTCGGGTGGGATGCGTGGTGTGCTCGACGGTCCGGTTTCTTGTGACTGCGACGGCTTCGGAAAGGCCGGCCCGCATTCGGGGCCGGCGGCAGAGGCCGGGGATGTGGAACATCCTTCCCCCGGTCCCGGGCGTTCATTCTAGCACCTCGCGTCCGCCGCCGGTCGCGAAAAGCATCTCGATGTAGCGTCCCAGATGATCGACGCTGTCGCGGGCGATGGCGCTGTCGCCCGTGGCCTTGGCCAGGATGAATGCCCCCTGAAGCACGGCCTGCGTGTGCGCGGCCAGGCTGGCCGCCGTCCAGTCCGCCGCGATCCCCCGTGCCCGCATGGCCGCCTCGATGTCCGGCTCCAGCGTGGCGGCGTGGCCGAAGATGCTGGCCGCGCAGGCGTCCCGGATCGCCGGATGTGAGCCATACACCTCCTGCGTCATGGTGCCCACGAGGCAGGTGAATTCCGCCAGGTCGCCCGCGATGATCTGCTTGCGGAAGTCGACATATCCGAGCACCCGGTCCAGCGGATCCTCGTGGTCGTGATAGGGGGCCGCCGCGAAGAACGCCGCTGTCGTTTCCGCCCAGTGGACCGCCGCGGCGACGCCAAGCGCCTCCTTGCTGTCGAAATGATGGAAGAAGGCGCCCTTGGTCACGCCCGCCGCCGTGCACAGGTCGTCGATCGTCGTGGCCGCAAAGCCGCGGCTTCGGATGACGTCGCGGGCGGCCTCCAGAAGTCTTGTCCGTGCCGTTCCGCGTTCCGGGTTCTGTCTGGTCGGTTTGGGCATGACCATAACATACCAACTGGACGGTATGTCTATCCAGCCCCTGTCCCCGCACCGCCCGCCCGCCAGATCGCGCCGGGCGGGGGCACGCCTGCGCGGCGGCCCCGCCCGACTGCCGCGGGGGTCCGTTCCCGGGGCCGCTATCCTTCGCGCCGGTCATGCGCCTTCCTGCTGTCCTCCGGTGCCTCGGCGCGCTCGAACATGCCGTAGTCCCGCACCACGGCCGCGATCCGCAGGCGGTAGTCGCGAAAGATGTGCGACCGGCCGCTCGCCTGGGCATTGCGGTGGGCGGCCAGCGCACGCCAGCGCTCGATCGCCGCCTCGTCCTCGAAGAAGGAAAGCGACAGGATCTTGCCCGGGTTGGTCAGGCTCTGGAACCGCTCGACCGAGATGAACCCCTCCACCTGATCCACCAGCGGGCGCATGGCGGCCGCGATGTCCAGGTAGTCCTGCTTGCGCCCCTCGGCGGGCTCCACCTCGAAGATGACGGCGATCATCTGCCATCTCCATGCGGACCGGAGGCAAGCTTCAGCCATGTCCGGTCCTCGCGCAGCAGGAATTTCTCGCGCATCGCAAGCTCGTAATTCTCCCGGCCCAGGGGGTCTGCGGCAAGCCGGGCGCGATAGGCTTCATAGGCGGCCAGGCTCTCGATGTTGTAGATGCCATAGGCCAGGGTCGATGACCCCTCGTGCGGCGCGTAGTAGCCGATCAGGTCGGCGCCGCAGCGCGGGATCGCCTGGCCCCAGTTGCGGGCGTATTCCTCGAACCGTGACTTCCGGGTCGGGTCGATCTGGTAGCGGATGATGCAGGTCAGCATGGTGCGGTTCCTTCTTTGACGGACATGGTATAGCGCGGTATGTGGTGGGAATGTTTCGCTCAAGGCCGAATGATGGAGGGGCTGCCATGAAGGACGGACCCGACATAGCAAGGCTGGCCGCCCTGATCGGGGATCCGGCGCGGGCCAACATGCTGTCGGCCCTGATGACGGGGTCGGCCCTGACGGCGGGGGAACTGGCGGCCGAGGCGGGCGTGACGCCCCAGACCGCAAGCGCGCATCTGGTCAGGCTTCAACAGGGCGGATTGCTGGCGCTGCGCAAACAGGGCAGGCACAGGTACTTTGCCCTGAAGAACGAAGAGGTCGCCCGGGTGCTTGAGGGGTTGATGGGCCTTGCGGCCCGGTCCGGGCATCTGCGCAGCCGTCCCGGGCCGCGCAACCTTGCCCTGCGGCGCGCTCGCGTTTGCTACAACCACCTTGCGGGAGAGATGGGAACAGCTCTCTACGAGGCCCTGATCGGCGGTGGGCATGTTCTCGTGACCGACCGGACGCCGGTCCTGAGCGAGGCGGGCAAATCGCTGATGCGCGGGTTCGGGATAGATGTCGACGCGCTGTCGCGCGGCCGCGCGCCCCTGTGCCGGGAATGCCTCGACTGGAGCGAACGTCGCTCGCACCTTTCCGGCAGCCTCGGCCGGGCTGTATTCCAGAAGATCAGGGATCTCGGCTGGGCGACCAGCGATCAGGCCACGCGGATCGTGACCTTCTCGACAAGCGGCGACCGCGCCTTCGGGGACTTCGTGGCGCGCGCTGCCGGAACGTGATCGGCCCGCTGGGCGGTTCCGGTCGCCCGCGTCACCCGCAGTGGCTTCGCGCCTGTGCCGGTGTCGGGCGGATGATCGATTTCCACGCGTGCGGGCAGGGCGGCGGGCGCAGGATCGCCCGGCGCCTCATCCATCCGGCCGCCAGCGGCGCTGCCTGATATAGGCCCGCAGAAGCGCGACGCGTTGCGGCCGAAAGGACGCGCCCGGCGCGGCCGAGACGATCCGCGGGACATGGAAGGTCCGGTAATCCCCCCGCAACCGGCAGAACCCCAGCAGTATCAGCGCATCGGCCCCGTAGGACAGGCCCAGCGGCCAGATCTCGCGATCGCTCGGGCGGTCCTGCAGGTCGCGGTAGCGGATGTGCAGGCTGAATTCCTCCCAGCAGGCGGCGCGCAGCAGGTCCATGTCCACCGCGATCGGCGGACGCTTGTCCGCGGGCCGCCAGCTGCGCATCACCGTGTGCATCGCCTGGCGCGCCTGCCTGTCGGGCAGCGTCGCGATGATGCGGGCCGCCGCGTCACGGCCAGCCTGTGCAAGCGTCTGGTCCCCGATCTGCTCCAGCCCCGAAAGCGCGAGCATCAGCGCCTCGATCTCGATCCTCGAGAAGCTTTGCGGTGGCAGGGCCGGATCCTCGGTCAGCGTGTAGCCCACGCCCGCCTCTCCGTCGATCAGCGCACCGCCGGCGCGCAGCGTGGCGATGTCGCGATAAAGCTGGCGAAGCGAGACGCCGGTCTCTTCCGCCAGACGCTGGCCCGTGACGGGGGCGGGCAGCCGCCTGAAAGCCGTCATCAGCCGCATCAGCCTGTCAGGTCGCGCCATCAGCCTTGCTGCCTCTTTCTGTCAGCATGGAAAGGCTACGCTGTCGACATCGGAACCGAAAGGAGAAACCCATGGCCACCCTCTACCACGCCCCCCGCAGCCGCTCGTCTTCCGTGCTTGCCCTGATCGACGAACTCGGCGCGGATATCGACATATGCGAAGTCACCATCCCGCGTCAGGACGGAACCGGCGGACCCGATCCGCGCAATCCCCACCCCGACGGCAAGGTGCCCTACCTGGTCGACGGTGACGAACGCATCCACGAGCGCGGCGCCATCATGCTCCACCTCACCGACAGCCACCCGAAGGCGCGGCTCGGCCCCCGGCACGGCGAGGCGGGGCGCGGCGCCTATCTCTCCTGGCTCTTCTACTACCAGGGCGTGATGGAGCCGGTGATCATCCTGCACTGGGCGCAGCTTTCCCACCCGGCGCTGACGGCGACGCTGCGCGATTTCGACGCCATGATCCTGCGCCTGACAGGGGCGCTGGAACATGGCCCCTACCTGCTGGGCGATCGGTTCAGCGCGGCCGACATCCTGTGCAGCAGCCCCTTCCTGTGGTTCCCGGAAATGCTGCCGGACAACCCGGTCCTTGTGGATTGGGTCGGCCGTTGCGCCGCCCGCCCCTCGATCCGGCGCGTCCAGATGCGTGAACGGCAGGAACCGGGCCTGCCCCGCGAATGAACTGCGGCCACGCGGGCATCCCCCAAGCGCACCGGAAGCGCCCCGTGGGGGCGTCCGATCCGGTCGTGCCAGGCAGGCCGAAAGCGCAGGATCCGGGTCGTCACGTCCCGCCGTGAAGCGGTATTCCCGGGGCTCACGCAGAACGGAGAATTGCCATGACGTTCCGGATCCGGTCCCTTGATGCAGGCCCCTTCGCAGGGATCTTCTCGATGTCCGACGACGCGCTTCGGCGCCGGAACATCCACAGGCTGACGGTCGCCTCCAAGCCTGGCGCGCCGTGCCGGATCAGCCTTGTGGATGCCGAGGTGGGGGAAACCGTCTTCCTGCTGAACCACGAGCATCAGCCCGCCCCCACGCCCTATCGGGCAAGCCACGCCATCTATGTCAGGAAGGGCGCGTCGAGCGCGTCTCTTGGGGAAGGCGAAATCCCCCGGATGCTGCTGATCCGGCTCATTTCCCTGCGGCTCTTCGATGCCGGCGACATGATGATCGACGCGGACGTGGTGGATGGCAGGGATCTGGCGCAGGCGCTCGATCTGGCGTTCCGGAACCCCGACGTGGCCTATGCGCATCTGCATTTCGCCACGCGCGGATGCTTTGCCGCCCGGGCCGATCGCGCCTGAGCGTGTCGGGGGCGGTTTCCCTGTCCCGCACATATCGGCTATAGGAAGGCCGATGAGATCGCTCATGGTCCCCAGGCGGGAAAGGAACGCGCGCATGCGCCGCCCCTTCGTCCGTTCCGGACCGGTATCGCGCAGGGCAGGGCCGCGCGGGTCGATGGAAGGCCGTTTTCCTGCATGCCCCGTCCGTGCAATCAGACGTGGTGGTGGGGCAAATTCGGGGATATCGGGGCGTATCCCGGCGCGAGCCGCATCCGCCGCCAACAGTTTGAAGATGCAAGAATGCAGATGAACCAGAACGCCAGATTGTCCGTGGCCCCGATGATGGACTGGACCGACCGGTATTGCCGGTTGTTCCACCGCCAGTTCAGCCGCCATGCGCTGCTCTATACGGAGATGGTCACGGCAGCGGCGCTGGTGCGGGGCGGGGCGGAGTGGTTGCTGGACCATGACCCGCGCGAATACCCGCTGGCGCTGCAACTGGGCGGGTCGGACCCGGGCGAACTGGCCGCCGCGGTGCGCATCGCCCGCGACCGCGGCTTCTGCGAGATCAACCTCAACGTCGGCTGCCCCTCGGACCGGGTGCAGTCGGGCTGTTTCGGCGCCGTCCTCATGCGCGAGCCGGACCTGGTCGCGCGCATCGTCGCGGCCATGATCGAGGCGGCCGAAGGCGTGGAGATCACCGTCAAGTGCCGCATCGGCGTGGACGAGCAGGACCCCCACATCGTGCTGCCCGACTTCCTTGCGGCCATCGCCCGCGCGGGCGTCCGGCGCGTCGCCATCCATGCCCGCAAGGCCTGGCTCGAGGGGCTCGACCCCAAGCAGAACCGCGAGATCCCGCCCCTCGACTACCCGCTCGTCCATGCGATGAAGGACCGCTTCCCGCAGCTGCACCTGTCGATCAATGGCGGGATCACCAGCCTCGACGCGGCGCAGGCGCGCCTGGCGGCGGGGCTCGACGGGGTGATGATCGGGCGCGCGGCCTATCACCAGCCCGCCGACATCCTGGGGCCCGCCGACCGGCGCATCTTCGGCGACAGCCGCCCGGACGTCACCGCCGAGGACGCCGTGCGCGCCATGCTGCCGGTGATCGAGGCGGAACGCGCCCGCGGCACGCCGATCCACCGCGTCACCCGCCACATGCTGGGCGCCTTTGCCGGGCGGCCGGGCGCGCGCGCCTGGCGGCGGGTGATCTCGGACGGGCAACACCTGAAGACGGCGGGACCGGAACTGGTGGAGGCGGCGCTGGGCGCGATGCAGGACCGCGCCGCCTGATGGCTGTCGCCGGATGCCTCCGGCGGGGATATTTGAAGAAAGTGGAAGGCGGGGGGATCAGCCCTGCCGGCGGGCCCTGCTTCCGCCGCGGCGGCCCGGCCCCTCGGGGCGGGAGGGAAGGTCGGCCATGATCGCGCGGCGTTCCTCGGGCGTCAGCCGCGACCAGGCGGCGATCTCGTCGCCCGTCCGGCGGCAGCCGACGCAGAGCCGCGTGTCGGGGTGGATCACGCAGATCTTCACGCAGGGGCTTTCGATCTCGGGGCGGCGCCAGATGTCGTCGCTCATGCCTCGCCCTCGCGTGCCAGATGCGCCAGCCGGTCGAGAAAGCCCTGCAGGATCAGCCCGGCGGCCACATGGTCGATCACCTCGGCCCGCCGCCTTCGCGAGGCGTCGGCCTCCAGCAGCGCGCGTTCCGCCGCGACGGTGGTCAGCCGCTCGTCCCACAGGATCACCGGCACCGGCCGGCGGGCCATCAGGTTGCGCGCGAAGGCGCGGGTGGACTGCGCGCGCGGCCCTTCCGAGCCGTCCATGTTGAGCGGCAGGCCCAGCACCAGCCCGGCCGCGCCCCGTTCGGCCATGATCGCCTCGAGGGCTGTGGCGTCCTGGGTGAACTTGCGGCGCCGGATCGTCAGCAGCGGCGTCGCGATCCCCAGCCTGCGGTCCGAGATCGCCACGCCGATGGTCTTTTCCCCCAGGTCGAGCCCCAGGATCGGCGCGTCCCGGGGGATCGCCGCCCGGAATTCCGCCGCATCGCCCGTGATCATTGCGCCACCTCGGCGTCGCGCGCGGCCTGGCGGATGATCGACAGCTCGGCGGGGGCATCGGCGAAGACCTGCTGCGCCTCGGTCCAGATGCGGCTGGCCTGCGCCGTCTCGCCCAGCACGCCATAGGCGCGGATCAGCCGCGCCCAGTCCTCGGCCGGCCCGCCCTCGGTCGCAAGCCGGTCCGACAGGCCCGCGACCATGCTGCGGATCATCTGCGCGCGCTCTTCCGGGGCCATGTCCGCGGCCCCCGCCATGTCCTCGGCCGTGGGGCCGGTGGCGGCGCCGGGGATGTCGGGCACCGGGCGGCCCGCGGCCAGCGCCACGTCGCGGATCTGGCTGGCGATGGCGGAGACCCAGGGCGCCTCGGGGCGGCTTTCGTTCAGCAGGCGAACCCAGATGTCATAGGCCAGGTCGAAGCGGCCGGCCTGGGCGGCGCTGAGGCCGCTGTAATAGCGCCCCCGCGGCTCGCGCGGGTCCAGGGTCAGGGCCTGCCGCAGCGCGGCCTCGGCTTCCGGCGAGACATAGCCGTTCACCGAAAGGATCATGTACTCGGCCCGTGCGGCGTGGTCGCTGCCGGTCGCCTCGGCGCCCTTGATGCGCAGCACCTCGGCCTGGGCCGCCGCCGCCTCGGTCCAGTTGCCCAGCCGCGCCATGTTCTGCGCCAGAAGCTCGTGTCCGCGCAGGTCGTCGGGGCGCTGGGCGAGCACCGCCTTGAGCTGGTCGAGAAGCTGGAGTTGCTGGGGGTCGACATCGGCGCGCGGCCGCGGCGTCTGGCCCTGTTCGGCGATCATCGCCTCTGCCTCGGCCTGGCCGGGGCGCATCGCGTATTCGGCGGCGTTCTGCGCGAGCCGCTGGGCGAGCGGCATGTCGGGCGCGCCCGCGCTGCCGATCGCCAGATAGAGCGCCGCGCCCCCGCCCAGAACCACGACCGCCACCAGCGCCAGCATCGCCCCGGTCGGGCCCGAGGGCGCGGTGCGCGCGACATCCCCGGCACTGTCGGCGGCGGCCAGAAGCCGGCGCGAGATCTCGGTGCGCAGCGCCGCCGCCTCGCCGTCGGTCAGCACGCCACGGGCAAGATCGCCGTCGATCTCGGACAGCTGGTCGCGATAGACCTGCAGGCTGCGCGCATCCCGGGCGTCCTGCGGCGCGCGCAGGGCAGCGCGCAGAAGCACCATGGCGGTGGCCAGACCCAGCCCCGCCGCGACCGCCCAGAAGATCATGCCTGCCCCCGCGTCCACATCCCCGAACCCCTAGCGCAGCGCCAGCGCCGGCTGCAACGCGGAAATCCGCGCACCCCCCGGCTACGGGAATGCACGCCGATGACTTTCTCGCGAGAGGGGGCTGTCGCGCCCGCCTGTCGGGGCGGGCGCGGTGCTGCCGGGCCGTGGCGCGGGGCTCAGATGTTCCGGCTTACGTCGAACTTGCTCCGGGCCCGGCCGCTGCGCCGGCGCGGCGCGGGGCTGGCCAGCCGCCACGTCACCATGGCCAGGACCGCCAGCGCCACATACAGCGTCGCGGCGTTCACCGCGTCGGTGCTTTCGATCCCGAAGGGCGCGTAAAGGAACTCGCCCACGAAATCCTTCGACCGACCGTAGATGCGGCCGAGATCCTCGACCACACGCTCCATGCTGCTCATCGCTACTTTCCCTCGAACAGAAGGCTGCACTCGTTACGAGCGCCATTATACACCAAAACTGACGCTTACCGTGGGTTTACTGAGGAAATGGTTAACAAACGCACTGTTTGCGCGAAGAACCGCGCCGCGAGTCGGGACGCGGACCCCGGGAGTGCGGAATTGTCCTTCTTTCGCCGTGGGATCCGGGGCGGTGGCTGCGCCGGCGCCGGGCCTTGCGGCGCCCGGGCCCGACAGGCCCGCCAAGGGGCGTTCCGGCCGGATATTCCGGTTCTGCGATCTTTCCGTCGCCGCGGGCCGCAAGACCGATTCGCAGCCCGTGGCCACCGAAAGATGTCGTGCTGCCCTGCGGGCAGGCAAAGTGCCATACGCCTGCCATACGCGTGCCATACGCCGTCTGGCAGGGGAATCCGCGCCGACGCCATGCTTGACCGAAAGGCGGTGCCGTCTAAAAGTGCGGGATCATCCGAACGGGAGATTGGATACATGAAGACCACCCTGACGACCCTCGTGGCGCTTGCCGGCATGTCATCGGCCGTTATGGCGCAGGATCTGCGCATCTGCGTCGAAGGTGCCTATCCGCCGTTTTCCTACACCACCGAGACCGGCGCCGTCGAAGGCTTCGACATCGACATGGCGAACGCCCTGTGCGAGGAGATGGGTCGCAGCTGCGAGCTGGTGAAGACCGACTGGGACGGCATCATCCCCGCCCTGCTCGAGCGCAAGTGCGATGCCATCATCGCCTCGATGTCGATTACCGAAGAGCGCAAGCAGGTCATTGATTTCTCGGAGAAATACTACCAGACCCCGGCCCGCTTCGTGGGCGCCGAGGGCATGACCGAGGGCGATCTGGACGGCAAGATCGTCGGTGTGCAGCGCGGCACGATCCACCAGGCCTTCATGGAAGGCGAGTATCCTGACCTGGAACTGGCGCTCTACGGCTCGCAGGACGAGGCGTATCTCGACCTGGTCGCCGGGCGCATCGACGCGATCATGGCCGACAGCATCGCCACGCTGGATGGTTTCATCAACACCGAGGCGGGCGAGGGATTCGCCTTCTTCGGGCCGAGCTTCGCGATCGAGAAGTACCACGGCAGCGGCGCCGGCATCGGCGTGCGCCAGCAGGATACCGACCTGCGCGACGCCTTCTCGGCCGCGATCCGGTCGCTGCGCGCCTCGGGCGAATACCAGGAGATCAACGAGAAGTACTTCGACTTCGACGTTTACAGCGGCTGATACCGCATCGGGCCGTGCCTGCCCGGCGCGGCCCGGACCCCGGCTCATGGATCAGCTCCTGCCCTATATCCCGCTTCTGCTGCGCGGTGCGCTGGTGACGATATCGCTGGCACTGCTGTCGCTCGCGCTGGCGACCCTTCTGGGCGGGATCGCCGCGGCCGGGCGGATGGGGGGCGGGCGGATCGCCCGCGGCGGCGTCACCGCCTACACGACCTTGGTGCGCGGCGTGCCGGATCTGGTGCTGATCCTGCTCATCTATTTCGGCGGCCAGCGCCTGCTGAACGACATCGGAGGACGCCTCGGCCTCGACTACATCGAGTTGTCGCCCTTCCTGTCGGGCGTGCTGGCCATCGGTTTCATCTACGGCGCCTACCTGACCGAGACGTTTCGCGGCGCCTATCTGACCGTGCCGCCCGGCCAGGCCGAGGCTGCGCGCGCGCTGGGCCTCAGACCTGCGCAGATCCTGCGCCTTGTGACCCTGCCGCAGATGATCCGCTTCGCGCTGCCGGGCTATGCGAATGTCTGGCAGGTGCTGGTCAAGTCCACCGCCGTCGTGTCGGTGATCGGGCTGGGCGATCTGGTCGGGCTTGCCAATGACGCGGGCAAGTCGGTGCGCGAGCCCTTCGTCTTCTTCGCCTTCGTGCTGCTGGTGTACCTGGCCATCACCTGGGTCTCGACCACCACCTTCGAGCGACTGGAGCGCCGCTACGCGCTGATGGGGCGGGCAGGATGAACCTGGGCCTGATCGCCGAGAACTGGCAGCTTTTCGCCCAGGGCGTCTGGACCACGCTGGTCCTGACGCTTCTCGCGCTGGCCATCGGCTTTGCCATCGCGCTGCCCTGCGGGATCGCGCGGGCCCGGCGGGTGCGCTACCTGTCGCCGGCGATCAACGCTTATGTCTACCTGTTCCGCGGCACGCCGCTGCTGGTGCAACTCTACCTGATCTATTACGGCCTTTCGCAGTTCGAGGCGGTGCGCGACAGCTTTCTCTGGCCCTATCTGCGCAGCGCCTGGTGGTGTGCGCTCGTCACCTTCGCGCTGAACTCGGGCGCCTACGCGACCGAGATCATCCGCGGCGCGGTCGAGACCACCCCCGAGGGCGAACTGGAAGCCGCGCGCGCCCTGGGCCTGAGCGAGCGGCAGGTGACCTGGCTGGTGCTGATCCCCTCGGCGCTGCGCCGCGCGCTGCCGCAATATGGTAACGAGGTCGTGTTCATGCTGCATGGCTCGGTCGTCGCGAGCATCATCACGATCCAGGATATCCTGGGCGCGGGCCGCACGCTGAACGCCAAGTTCTACGTCGCCTACGAGGGGTTCCTGACGGCCGCGGCCCTTTACATGCTGCTTACCTTCGGCTTCGTCATGGTGTTCCGCGCGCTTGAGCGGCGCTACCTGAAGCACCTGAACCTGCGACCCGTGAAAACTGGCCCCCTTCCCGCAGTCATGCGCTAGGCGCATAGCGGAAGTGATTATTTGTGCGCTGCAATATGCGCCGGCTGCGCCTATCTCTGCCTCAACGGTCAGCGACCCCTCGATACGGGCCGCAGGGACCAGACCAGGAGCACAGAGATGATGACCGAACAGTTCCACTACCCGACCCCCGAAGAGATCGCCGAGATCGAACGCCGGGCCCACGCCATGCGCGCCGAAGCCTTTGCCGCCTTCGGTGCCGCGATCCGCGCCCGCCTTGCCGCGCTGTTCGCGAAGCAGCCCCGCAAGGCGCATATCTGAGAATTTTCCAGTTTCCTCCCTGGACTGGGCTGTCCCCTCGGGGACAGCCTTTTTTTATGCCAGCCGCCCGGCTAGAGAGGCGCCATGACAGAGCCTGATCTTCCGCGGATTCGCCTGCGCCCCAACAAGAACGCCCAGCCGCTGCGCTTCGGCGCGCCCTGGGCCTTTACCGACACGCTTGTGCTGGACCGGCGCAGCCGGGCCGTGCCCGCGGGCAGCATCGTCGTGCTCGAGGATGCCGAGCGCAACGCGCTGGGGCAGGGCGCCTTCAACGCAGGATCCAGGATCGGGTTCCGGATGCTCGATCCGGACCTGTCCGCGCGGATCGACGATGCCTGGATCGCGGCGCGGATCGCGCGTGCCGCAGCCCTTCGCGAGGCGCTGTTCGACGCGCCCTTCTACCGGCTGGTCCATGCCGAGGCAGACGGCCTGCCCGGTGTGGTGATCGACCGCTTCGGCGCGGTCTGCGTGATCCAGCCCAACGCCGCCTGGGCCGAGCGGATGCTGCCGGGCTTCGTTGCCGCACTTCTGGCGCTGCCGGGCGTGACGACCGTCCACAAGAACGCCGCGGGCCGCGCGCGCGGGCTCGAGGGGCTCGACGATGTCTCCGGGCCGCTGGCGGGCCAGATCGACGGCGTGATCGACGTGCCGATGAACGGGGCTGTCTACCGCGCCGACATCCTGGGCGGGCAGAAGACCGGGCTGTTCTTCGACCAGCGCCCGAACCACGCCTTTGCCGCCCGCCTGGGCCGTGGGCGGCGGGTGCTGGACGTGTTCTCCCATGTTGGCGGCTTCGCGCTGGCCGCGCTTGCGGGGGGCGCCACCTCGGCGCTGGCGGTCGATGCATCGGCCCCGGCGCTGGCACTGGCCGAGGAAGGCGCGGCACGCTCGGGCGTTTCCGACCGTTTCGCGACCCGCCGCGGCGATGCCTTCGACACCATGGCCGCGCTGGAGGCGGAGGGCGAAAGCTTCGGCCTCGTGGTCTGCGACCCGCCCGCCTTCGCCCCGGCCAAGCCCGCGCTCGATGCCGGGCTGCGCGCCTATGAGCGGGTGGCGCGCCTGGCGTCGCGGCTGGTCGAGCCGGGCGGCTTCCTGGTGCTGTGTTCCTGCTCGCACGCGGCCGATCTGGCGGCCTTTCGCGGCGCATCGCTGCGCGGCGTGGGCAAGGCCGGGCGCAGCGCGCAGATCCTGCACACCGGAGAGGCGGGGCCGGATCATCCGGTCCATCCGTTCCTTGCCGAAAGCGCTTATCTCAAGGCGCTGTTCCTGCGGCTGGACGGATGAGGCTGCTGCTCGACGCCTGCGTGCTCTACCCCACGGTGCTGCGGGATATCCTGATCGAGACGGCCGCCGCGGGCGGTTTCACGCCGCTGTGGTCGGATCGCATCCTCGAGGAATGGGCGCGTGCGGCCGAGCGCAGCGCGCTTGCCGACGGGCCGCGGGCACGGGCCGAGATCGCGCTCCTGCGTACCCGTTTTCCCGACGCCAGCATCGAGGCCCCCGACGACCCCGCCCTTTCGCTGCCCGATCCGAACGACATCCATGTGCTGGCGGCCGCGATCCATGGCGGGGCCGAGGCGATCGTGACCCTGAACCTGCGCGATTTTCCGGGTCGCACCCTTGCGCGTCACGGGCTGATGCTGCGCAGCCCCGACAGCGTGTTGCTGGAGTTGCATGACGCGGGCGAGATCCCCGTCGCGCGGATCGCCCAGGCGGCACGGGCGCGGGCCGAGACCCTGTCCGGCCAGCCGCAGCCCCTGCGCGGCATTCTGAAACGGGCGAACCTGCCGCGACTCGGCAAGGCGCTGGGCTGAGGGCCTAGTCCTTCAGCGCGCGCCAGCCGATATCGGTGCGGTACATCGCATCCGACCAGTCGATCCGGGGGATCGCCGCATAGGCGCGGTCGCGCGCCTCGCGCAGGGTGGCGCCCCGGGCGGTGACGTTCAGAACCCGCCCGCCATTGGCCACGATGCGCCCGTCCTTCAGCTTCGTTCCGGCGTGGAACACCCGCAGCAGCGGGTCCGACCCGAGACTGTCGAGCCCGCGGATCTCTGTCCCCTTCTCGTAGCCGCCGGGATAGCCGCGCGCGGCAAGCACCACGGTGATCGCGTGATCCTCGGCCCAGTTCATCCGGGTGGAGGCCAGATCGCCGCGGGCACAGGCCAGCAACGCGTCGAGCGCCTGCGCCCCCAGCCGCATCATCAGCACCTGGCATTCCGGATCGCCGAAGCGGACATTGTATTCCACCAGCCGGGGCTGGCCGTTCTCGATCATCAGCCCGGCGTAAAGCACGCCCTGGAACGGGGTGCCGCGGCGGGCCATCTCGGCCAGGGTGGGGCGGATGATCTGCCCGAGCGCCTTTTCCTGCACCTCCGGGGTCAGGATCGGGGCGGGCGAATAGGCGCCCATGCCGCCGGTGTTCGGCCCCTGGTCGCCGTCACGGGCGCGCTTGTGGTCCTGTGCGGTGCCGATCGGCAGCACGTTCTCGCCATCGGTCAGCACGAAGAAGGACGCCTCCTCGCCGCGCATGAATTCCTCGATCACCACCTCGGCGCCGGCGCTGCCGTGCAGCCCGCCCAGGATCTCGCGGGTGGCATTGATCGCGGTGACCAGGTCCTCGGCCACCACCACGCCCTTTCCGGCGGCCAGCCCGTCGGCCTTGATCACGATGGGCGCGCCCTTTTCGCGGATATACGCCTCGGCCTTGTCGGCATCGCTGAAGCGGGCCCAGGCCGCGGTGGGGGCGCCGCAGGCGTCGCAGATCTCCTTGGTGAAGGCCTTGGACGCCTCGAGCCGGGCCGCCGCCTGCGAGGGGCCGAAGGTCAGGATGCCCGCCGCGCGCAGGGTGTCGGCGACGCCCGCCGCCAGCGGCGCCTCGGGGCCGATCACCACGAAGCCGATGTCGTTTTCCTGCGCGAAGGCGGCGACGGCCGCGCCGTCTTCCACGTCGAGCGCCACGCAGGTGGCCACTTCCGCGATGCCGGCATTGCCCGGCGCTGCGAAGAGCCGCTCGCATTTGGGGTTCTGCGCGATCGCCCATGCCAGCGCGTGCTCGCGCCCGCCGCCGCCCAGGAGAAGAATGTTCATCGCATGGTCCCCCGCTGCTTCCGGCCCCTTGGCCTTGGTCTGCCGAGCTTCTAAGGTCAGCGCCCGGGAACCGCAAGCGAGGGGCCGATGTCCGATCTGTTCGACGATGCCGCGGAGGGCGCGAACGCGCCCGAATTCACCGTCTCGGAACTGTCGGGCGCGGTGAAACGCACCATCGAGGGCGCGTTCGGCCATGTCCGGGTGCGCGGCGAGGTGGGGCGCGTCTCGCGCCCCTCGTCGGGGCATCTGTACCTGGACCTGAAGGACGACCGCTCGGTGCTGGCTTCGGTGATCTGGAAGGGCACCGCGCAGCGGCTGCGCACCCTGCCCGAGGAGGGCATGGAGGTGATCGCGACCGGGCGGCTGACCACCTTTCCGGGCCAGAGCCGATACCAGCTGGTGATCGAGGACATCGCCCCCGCAGGCATGGGCGCGCTGATGGCGATGCTCGAGAAGCGGCGCCAGAAGCTGGCCGCCGAGGGGCTGTTCGATGCCGAGCGCAAGCGCCCGCTTCCCTATCTGCCCGAGGTGATCGGGGTCGTGACCTCTCCCTCCGGGGCGGTGATCCGAGATATCCTGCACCGCCTGCGCGACCGCTTTCCGCGCAAGGTGCTGATCTGGCCCGTCACCGTGCAGGGCGAGCGTTGCGCCCCCGAGGTGGCGGCGGCGATCCGGGGCTTCAACGCGCTGACGCCGGGGGGGGCGATCCCGCGGCCCGACCTGCTGATCGTCGCCCGCGGCGGCGGCTCGATCGAGGATCTGTGGGGCTTCAACGAGGAAATCGTCGTGCGCGCGGCCGCCGAAAGCGCGATCCCGCTGATTTCGGCGGTGGGGCACGAGACCGACACCACGCTGATCGACTTCGCCGCCGACAGGCGCGCGCCCACGCCCACGGCGGCGGCCGAGATGGCGGTGCCGGTGCGCGCCGACCTGGTGGCGCAACTCGCCGGGCTCGACGAACGCCGGGTGCGGGCGCAGGCGCAGCGGCTGCAACGCTCGGTCCAGCGGCTGCGCGATCTGGGCCGGGCGCTGCCGCGCCCCGATGCGCTGCTGGGCGAGCGGCGGCAGCGGCTGGATGCCGCCGGGCTGCGGCTGCCGCTGGCGCTCGACACCTTTGCGCAGAAGAAGCGGGTGGCGCTGACGGGCCGCACCGGGCGGCTGGGGCCGCAACTGCTGACGGGGCGGATCGAGCTGCGCCAGAACAGGGTCGAGGCGCTGGCCGCCCGGCTGCCCCGCGCGCTGGAGCGGCGCGGAGAGCGGGCGCGCGCGGAACTGGCGCGGCTGCGGCTGGATGTGCGGCCCATCGCGCGGGCCGCGCGCGAGGGGGCGACGGCGCTCGGCCGCGCCACCCGCGCGCTCGATACGGCGATGGAGCGGCTTGCGCGCGAGCGGCAACAGCGGCTTGCCGGCGCTGAGCGGATGCTGCAATCGCTGGGCTACATGGAAACCCTGCGCCGCGGCTTTGCCGTGGTCCGCGATGCGGGCAGCGGCGCGCTGGTCGGCCGGGCCGAGGCGGCGCGCGGCCTGCCCGCGCTGGAGATCGAGTTCGCCGATGGCCGCGTCGCGGTCAGCCCCGGCGGCAGGCCCGCGCCAAGGGGCCCGGCCAAGCCCGAGGGCGGGCAGGGCAGCCTGTTCTGATCAGACGCCGAGGCCCGGTGCCGCGCAGGCAAGCGGACCGTCCGTCTCGCCGCTCAGGCGCAGCTCGGACGGATCGCCCGGGGGCAGGCCCGCGCTGCGGGCGAAGTAGTTTCCGGCCCGCCGCTCGAACAGCCAGCACTGGGCCGGGCCGCCGGTGTCGTAGAGAAAGCAGATATGCGGCCCGTCGGGAAACCAGATGCCGTTCGCGCAGCTTCCATCGGCGAATTGCCATATGACGCGGCGGCCGGGCAGGTACTGCTCGGCCCCGAAGGGCAGGCCCTGCTGCTCGAAGGACAGGGTGCGCCCGGTGCTCAGCCGCTCGAAGGCGCCCGGGTCCACGACCTGTGCCAGCGCGGGGTTCACAGCAAGGCAGAGGCCGAGAAAAGCCGCGCGCATGCCTAGCCGATCAGGTCCGGGCCGCAGCCGGGGCCGCTGTCGGTGATGCCGCCCACCGTCTGCACCGCCCCGGTGGCCCCGTCGAGGATCGGCACGATCAGGATCTCGGCCCCGTCGCGCAGGTGCAGGAAGCAGGAATACTCGCCCCCCGACCAGGTGAAGCAATAGGCGCCGTCGGTGAAATCCCACACGCCGTCCATGCAGGTGCCGTCGGCAAGCCGGATCGAGACGCCGTTGCCGCTGCGGTCATAGGTCTCGCGCGCCCAGACTTCCTCGCCGATCAGGTAGGTGACGGTCCGCCCCTCGACCATGCTGCGCCATTCCTCGGGCGGGATCGGTGCAAGGCTGGGGTCGTCCTGCGCCGAAAGGGGCGCGGCGAGGGCAAGGAAAAGGGCAAGGGCTGCGCTGCGCATCGGGGGCTCCTGTCTGGGGCCACTATAGGGGCGGGCGCGGGGCGCGGGTCAAGCGACGCGGCGCCGCGGGCGCGGGTTTCCGATCCGCGCCCGGGCGTTGCGGGGGCCGGGCGAAAACCGGCGGATCGGGTCTGGCGCAAGGCGGACGGGGCTGTATCCTGCGGGAGAACGGGATCGGGAACGGGCAGACGCATGGCACCGCTGGACGAACGCAAGGGGGTCTGGAAACAGGGGCGCGGCAAGGGGCGTCCGCATCCGAAGGGGCGCGTGCTGGACGAGGACGCGCTGGCCGAGCTGCGCCAGCTGCTGGGCGACCGGCCGCGGCGGCGCGACCTGCTGATCGAGCATCTGCACCTGATCCAGGACGCCCATGGCCACCTGTCGGCGGCGCATCTGCGCGCGCTGGCCGAAGAGATGGAACTCTCGCAGGCCGAGGTCTGGGAGGTCGCCAGCTTCTACGCCCATTTCGACCTGGTGAAGGAAGGAGAGGCGCCGCCGCCCCGGCTGACGATCCGGGTCTGCGAGTCCCTGTCCTGCGAACTGGCGGGGGCATCGGCGCTGCGGCAGGCGCTGGAGGAGGGGATGGATCCGGCCGATGTGCGCGTGCTGCGCGCGCCCTGCATCGGCATGTGCGCCGAGGCGCCGGCGCTGCATCTGGGCCACCGGGCGATCGGCCATGCGAGCGTGGAAAAGGTGGCGGCCGCGCTGGAGGCGGGCGATACCGGCCCGGCGGTGCCCGATTACGAGGACCTGGCCGCCTATCGCGCGGCGGGCGGCTACGAGACGCTTCTCGGCCTGCGCGCCGATGGCGACCCCGTGGCGGTCGAGGCGGAGGTGCTGTCCTCGGGGCTGCGGGGGCTGGGCGGCGCGGGCTTTCCCGCGGGGCGGAAATGGGGCTTCGTGCGAAAGGCCGAAGGGCCGCGCTACCTGGCGGTGAACGGCGACGAGGGCGAGCCCGGCACCTTCAAGGACCGGCTCTGCCTGGAAGCCCGGCCGCACCTGGTGCTTGAGGGCATGCTGATCGCCGCCTGGGCGGTGGATGCGGCGCGGTGCTATTTCTACATGCGCGACGAGTACCAGGGCGTGCTGGAGATCCTGCGCCGCGAGATCGCCGCGCTTGAGGCCGCGGGCATCGTGGAGCCGGGTTTCATCGATCTGCGGCGCGGCGCGGGCGCCTATATCTGCGGCGAGGAATCCGCGATGATCGAATCGATCGAGGGCAAGCGCGGCCTGCCGCGCCACAGGCCGCCTTACGTCGCGCAGGCGGGCATCTTCGGGCGGCCGACGCTGGTGCACAATGTCGAGACGCTGCACTGGGTCGCGCGGATCTGCCGCGAGGGGCCCGGGATCCTGTCCTCGGTCGAGAAGAACGGACGCAGCGGGCTGCGCAGCTATTCGGTCTCGGGGCGGGTGGCGCGGCCGGGCGTCTACACGCTGCCCGCCGGTTCGACCATCCGCGACGTGATCGAGGCGGCAGGCGGCATGGCCGAGGGGCATGTCCTGGCCGCCTACCAGCCCGGCGGGCCATCCTCGGGGCTGTTGCCCGCGACCCTCGACGATGTGCCGCTAGATTTCGACACGCTCCAGCCGCTGGGCAGCTTCATAGGGTCGGCCGCCGTGGTGGTGCTGTCCGACCGCGACGATGTGCGGGCCGCGGCGCTGAACATGCTGCGCTTCTTCGAGGAGGAGAGCTGCGGGCAGTGCACCCCCTGCCGGCTGGGCTGCACCAAGGCGGTGCAGCTGATGCAGGCCGGGCGCTGGGACGCGGGCCTGCTGGAGGAGCTGTGCACGGTGATGGAGGTCGCGTCGATCTGCGGGCTGGGACAGGCGGCGCCGAACCCGATCCGTTCGGTGTTGCGGCACTTCCCCGGCGAGGTCTGAGCGGGGGGCGCTGCCGGATGCCTCCGGCGGGGATATTTGAAGAAAGTGGAAGGCGGGCCGTGGCCCTTCCATCCCGGCCCGCGGCGCGCTAGGGGAGAGGGGTGCGACGAAAGGGCGGCCCAACATGGCATTCTTCGGCAAGCTCAGGGAACGGCTGTTCAAATCCTCCTCGAAGCTCGGGGAGGGGCTGGAGGCGGTCGTCGAGGAGGCCCCAGCGGCGGCAGGGGCGGAGGCGGAGAAGCCCGGGCTTCTGGGGCGGCTGGCGGGCAAGACCGCAGAGCCGCAGCGGCTGCTGGACGACGCCATGCTCGAAAGCCTGGAAGAGGTGCTGATCCAGTCCGACATGGGGGTGGAGACGGCGCTGAAGGTGGCTTCGAACATGGCCGAGGGCCGGTTCGGGCGGCGGCTGGGCGTGGACGAGATCAAGCGGCTTCTGGCCGCCGAGATCGCGGCGATCCTGGAGCCGGTGGCGCGGCCCCTGCCGATCTATCCGAAAAAGCCGCAGGTGGTGCTGGTCGTGGGCGTGAACGGCTCGGGCAAGACCACCACCATCGGCAAGCTTGCGAGCCAGTTTCGCGCGGCGGGAAAATCGGTGGTGATCGCGGCCGGCGACACTTTCCGCGCGGCGGCGGTCGAGCAGTTGCAGATCTGGGGCAGCCGCGCCGGCGTGCCGGTGATGACGGCGGCGCAGGGCTCGGATCCGGCGAGTCTGGCCTATGACGCGATGGCGCGGGCCGAGGCCGAGGGGGCGGACCTGCTGCTGATCGACACCGCCGGGCGGCTGCAGAACCGCAAGGACCTGATGGAGGAGCTGGCCAAGATCGTGCGCGTGATCCGCAAGCGCGATCCGGAGGCGCCGCACAACACGCTTCTGGTGCTGGATGCGACCACCGGGCAGAACGCGCTCGAGCAGGTGCGCATCTTCCGCGAGGTGGCCGACGTGACGGGGCTGGTGATGACCAAGCTTGACGGGACCGCGAAGGGCGGCGTGCTGGTGGCGCTGGCCGACCGTTTCGGGCTGCCGATCCACGCCATCGGGGTGGGCGAGCAGATCGACGATCTTGCCCCCTTCGATCCGGAGGATTTCGCCGCCGCGCTGACCGGGCTTTCGCGCTGAGCCGGGGGGCCGCCGCATGGGGGAAATGATCGTCGCCCTTTCCGGCACGCCGGAGGGGGCGCGGCTGGCCATGGTTCTGGCGCTGATCTCGGCCATGGCCCATGCGGTGTTCGGCGCGCTTCAGAAATGGCGCTTCGACCCCTGGCTGACGCGGGGCGCGATTGACGTCTTCTACTCGACCTTCGCGCTGCCCGTGGCGCTGATCTTCTTTCCGCTGCCGGATCTGCGCATGGCGCTGTTCCTGGTCGGCGTCTTCGTCATCCATTTCGCCTATAAATACATCCTGGCGATGGCCTATGAGCGGGCGGCCTACACGGTGGTCTACCCGGTGGTGCGGGGCACCGGGCCGCTGGTCACGGTGCTGGGCGCCTGGGCGGTCTTCGGCGAGGCATTTACCCTGTCGCAATGGGCAGGAGTGCTGGTGTTGTCGAGCGGGATCTTCGGGCTGGCCATCTTCAACCTGAGTCGGACCAGCGTGGACCGCGACGTGCTGTGGGGCGCGCTTCTGCTGGCGGCGCTGACGGGCGTGATCGTGGCGGTCTATACCGTCTATGACGCCTGGGGAATCCGGTCGGTGGAAAACCCGTTCATGTTCCTTGTGTGGTTCTTCGTGGTGGATGGGCTGGCCTTTCCCTTCATCGCCTGGCGGCGCTGGCAGCGGATGACGGATCGCCCCTCGCCGGTGCCGCTCTTGATGCGGGGTTTCCTCGCCGCGGTGATCGCCTATGTGAGCTTCGGGGGCGTGATGCTGGCGCTGCGGCTGGACAAGGTGGGAGAGGCGGCGATCCTGCGCGAGACGTCGACCATCTTTGCCGCGCTGATCGGCTGGCTGTTCCTGAAGGAGACGGTCGGGCCGGTGCGCATGGGGCTGATGGCGCTGATCGCGCTGGGCGCGGTGATCGTGGAATTCGGCGGCTGAAGCGCCGCGCAAGGGGACGAGATGGCGAAACGCGAGCTGAACCCGACGCTGAGGATGGTGCTGGAACTGGGGCCGGTGCTGGTCTACCTGGCGGCCTATTTCTGGTTCAAGGACCGCCCCGTCACGCTTGGCGGCGAGGAATACGGCGGCGTGGTTGTGGCGATGGCGGTGTTCGTGCCGCTGTCGGTGCTGGGGCTGGGGATCAGCTGGGCGCTGACCGGGACCGCGAGCCGGATGGCGGTGTTCACCGTCCTGATGGTGATGGTCTTCGGCGGGATCACCGTGTGGATGAACGACGCCACCTTCGCGATGATGCGGCCCACGGTGGTCTATGGCTTCTTCGCCGCCGTCCTTGCGCTGGGGCTTTACGGGCTGAAGCGGTCGTATCTTCAGTTCCTGATGGGGACGGTGCTGCCGATGCGCGACGAGGGCTGGCGCATCTTCACCCGCAACTGGATCGTGTTCTTCGTGGCGATGGCGATCTTCAACGAGTTCGTCTGGCGGGTGCTGGGCGAGACGGCCTGGGTCTGGCTCGACACGGTGGGGCAATTCGTCCTGACGCTCGGCTTTCTTGCCACGCAGATGCCGGTGCTGCAGCGGCACGCGATATCGGACGAGAAGTGAGCCCGCTGCGCGGGCGCCTCCGGCGGGGATATTTGGAGAAAGTGGAAGCTGGGGGCGGTCCGCTCAGCCCTCGGGGACGAGCGGGATGCCGAGGATGGGCTGGAAGCGGGTTCTGTAGACCTCGGGCGTGACCGGCCCGGGGAAGCGCAGGAGCACGGTGCCGTTTTCGTCGATGATGAATGTCTCTGGCACGCCGTAGAGCCCCCAGTCGATGCCGCGGCGGCCCCGTTCGTCGAAACCGATGGCGGTGTAGGGGTTGCCCAGTTCCTCGATGAAGCCAACGGCGTTGCCGCGCTGGTCCTTGTAGTTGACGCCGATGATGGGGATGCCGGCGTCGGCCAGTTGCATCAGGACGGGGTGTTCGATCCGGCAGGGCGCGCACCAGCTGGCCCAGAAGTTCACCAGCTTTAGGCCCGGCTGCGTCAGCGCGTCGGCCGCGGGGGCCGGGTAGGCGGGATCGAGCGCGGGCAACTCGATCGCGGGGGCGGTGCGGCCCGCAAGCGCCGAGGGCAACTCGTCCGGCGCCTCGCGCTGGAGGCCGAGGTAGAAGGCGCCGGCAAGCCCTGCGAAGACCAGGGGCGGGATCAGCAGCAGCCAGTTGAAGCCGCGCTTTTCCGGGGTGGGCTGCTTGTCAGACATGGGTCGCCCCCTCTTTCTTCTCGGCGCGGCGGAGGGCTGCGCGCATCTTCGCGGCCCGGCGCAGGCTGAGCGCCACCAGCGCGCCGATCAGCAGGATCGAGACGGCATAGGCGCTGAGCACGGCGCCGGCATAGGGGCCGAGTTCGGGCATCAGGCGGCCCCCCCGCGGGTTTCGAGGGCGCGCAGGCGGCGGGCGCGGATCTCTGTCCGGGTGCGCAGCAGCACGAGGCTCACGAACAGCAGCACGAAGCCCGCGATGCACAGCAGGAGCGGCAGGTAGAAGACGTCGGCCACGTTCTCTTCCTTGTCGAGCGAGAGCGACGCGCCCTGGTGGAGCCCCTGGCTCCAGAACAGGACGGCGTAGCGCGACAGGAGCGCGAAGACCGAGCCCACCAGGCAGAGCGCGGCGGTAAGGTCGGCGGCTTTCTCGGGATCCTCCACCGCCTCCCACAGGGCCATGTAGCCGAGATAGAAGATGAAGAGGATGAGGAACGAGGTCAGGCGCGGATCCCAGACCCACCAGGTGCCCCACATCGGCTGGCCCCAGATCGCGCCGGTGATCAGCGCGACCAGCGTCAGCACCGCGCCCACGGGGGCCGCGGCGCGGGCGGCCAGCGCCGAGACGTGGTGGCGGCGGATGAACCAGATGAGCGAGGCCACCAGCATCATGATCCAGGCGTTGATCGCCATGAGCGCGGCGGGGACGTGGAGATAGATGATCTTGACCGTCGAGCCCTGCTGGTAGTCGTCGGGCGTGAAGAAGAAGCCCCACACCAGCCCCGCGCCCAGGCAGGCAACGGTGAACGCCGTCAGCACGGGCAGCACGCGCCCCGACAGGCGCATGAATTCCACGGGATTGGCGTATCTCCAGAGCGACATGGGGATCAGGTAGTCGGCTTCGCGCGGCTGTGCAATGGGCCGCTGCGTCGCAAGGCTCAGCGGATCTGGATGCGCAGGATCTGCGCCACCGCGAAGGGGGTGAGCGCAAGGATCGCGAGGGTCAGCGCCGCCGTCAGCGCCAGTGCGGGGACCGGGTCCTGCCCGTCGGCCGCGGCGATCGCGCAGCGCGCGCCGAAGATCAGCGTGGGGATGTAGAGGGGCAGGGTCAGCACCCCGATCAGCAGCCCGCCGCGGCGCAGTCCCAGCGTGAGCGCCGCTCCGATCGCGCCGATGAAGCTGAGCGCGGGCGTGCCCGCGGCGAGCGAGGCCACCAGCCACGGATAGGCCTGCCCGGGCAGTTGCAGCGTGAGCGCCAGCAAGGGGGCGATGACCAGCAGCGGAAGGCCCGTGGTCAGCCAGTGCGCCAGCGCCTTGATCGCGACCACGGCTTCCAGCGGCACGGGCGAGAGCGCCAGCGCGTCGAGGCTGCCATCCTCCCAGTCGGTCTGGAACAGCCGGTCGAGGGTGACGAGGCAGGACAGAAGCGCCGCGATCCACAGCGTGCCGGGGGCCACGCGGGCAAGGGCGTCCGGTTCCGGGCCCATGCCGAAGGGCACGAGCAGGACGACGATCAGGAAGAACACGAGCCCCTGCGCGGCCCCGCCGCCCGAGCGGAGCGCAAGCGCCAGCTCGCGGGACAGCAACGCCCGCATCAGGCGAAGGCCCCGTCGAGGAACGGGTCTGCCTGCGGCTGCGCGCCGGCTGCGCGCGGGACAAGGCGCAGGACATCCGCCTTCACGGGGACCGGCAGGTGGGTGGCGATGATGGCGATGCCGCCCGCATCGAGATGCCGCGTGACCAGCGCGCCCAGGGCCGCGGTGTTCTCGGCATCGAGAGAGACGGTGGGCTCGTCCAGCAACCACACGGGGGCCGCGCTGACCGCCAGCCGCGCAAGCCCCAGCCGCCGCTTCTGGCCGGCCGACAGTCGCCCCGCCGGACGCTCGGCCAGGCCGGTCAGCCCGAAGGCCGCCAGCGCGGGCGCGATTTCGCCGATGCCCGAGAGCGCCGCCCAGAAGCCGATGTTTTCGGCCACGCTGAGCGCGGGCTTGATGGCATCCAGATGGCCGGTATAGGCGAGTGCGCCCTCGACCTGGTGGAGGGGCGTGCCGTTCAGTGTTATGCTGCCCGCGAAAAGCTGGCCGAGCCCCGCCATGGCGCGCAGCAGCGTGGTCTTGCCCGCGCCGTTCGGCCCCTGGAGCAGGAGGGCGTGGCCGGGCGCGAGCGTGAAGCTCACCGGCTCGAACAGGCTCGACGCGCCGCGCCGGCACTCAAGGTCTCGTGCGTCCAGGGTCATCGCGCCAGCCATAATCGCATTCGCGGGCGGGCGCAAAGTCCGTGGTGGCCCGGGCGGGGAAAATCCGGAGGCGCGAAAACCGGAGGGGAAAAACAGTATGCAATGGTATGCTTTCCCCCTTCAAACCTCGGGGCGCCTTCGCTATAAGGCCGCTCAAGTGAGTTCGTCACCCTGTGCACAGGCAAAACGGGAGGTTCCATGCCCATCACCGTCGGTACCGACAGCGCCGCCACCCGCCGCACCCTCAAGGTGGGGCAGCAGGAGGTTTCCTTCTACTCCATCGCCGCCGCCGAGGCCGCGGGCCTTGGCGACTTCTCGCGCCTTCCGGCCGCGCTGAAGGTGGTGCTGGAAAACATGCTGCGATTCGAGGACGGCAAGACCGTCACCCAGGACGACATCCGCGCCTTTTCCGACTGGGCGGCCAAGGGCGGCAAGAACCCGCGCGAGATCGCCTATCGCCCGGCGCGCGTGCTGATGCAGGATTTCACCGGCGTGCCTGCCGTGGTGGACCTGGCCGCGATGCGCGACGCGATGGTGGCGCTGGGCGGCGACCCCGAAAAGATCAACCCGCTGAACCCGGTCGACCTGGTCATCGACCACTCGGTGATGGTGGACGAGTTCGGCAACCCGCGCGCCTTCCAGATGAACGTCGAGCGCGAGTACCAGCGCAACGGCGAGCGCTACGAGTTCCTCAAATGGGGTCAGGGTGCGTTCGACAACTTCCGCGTGGTGCCGCCGGGGACCGGCATCTGCCACCAGGTGAACCTGGAATACCTGGGCCAGACGGTCTGGACCGACGTGGACCAGAACGGCAAGACGGTCGCCTATCCCGACACGCTGGTGGGCACCGACAGCCACACCACCATGGTCAACGGCCTTGCGATCCTGGGCTGGGGCGTGGGCGGCATCGAGGCCGAGGCGGCGATGCTGGGCCAGCCGATTTCCATGCTGATCCCCGAGGTGGTGGGCTTCAAGCTGACCGGCGCGCTGAAGGAAGGCGTGACCGCCACCGACCTGGTGCTGCGCGTGGTCGAGATGCTGCGCAAGCATGGCGTGGTCGAGAAGTTCGTCGAGTTCTACGGCGCGGGTCTCGATCACCTGCCGCTGGCGGACCGCGCGACGATCGCGAACATGGCGCCCGAATACGGCGCGACCTGCGGCTTCTTCCCGATCGATGACGAGACGGTCCGCTACCTGCGCGTCTCTGGCCGCTCCGAGGACCGGATCGCGCTGGTCGAGGCCTATGCCAAGGAAAACGGCCTGTGGCGCGGGGCGGATTACGCGCCGGTCTATTCCTCGACGCTGGAACTGGACATGAGCACGGTCGAGCCGGCGATTTCCGGCCCGAAGCGCCCGCAGGACCGCATCGTGCTGAGCCAGGCGTCCGAGGCCTTCCTGAAGGTGGTGGCCGACCACCGCGGCATCGACCTGTCGGATCCGGCCAAGGACATGGCCGCCGAGGGGCCGGCCCCGGTCGCGCCCACCAACGGCATCTGCCACTCGGTCAAGGTCGACGGCCAGGACTACGAGATCCGCGACGGCTCTGTCGTGATCGCGGCGATCACGTCCTGCACCAACACCTCGAACCCCTATGTGATGATCGGGGCGGGGCTGGTGGCGCAGAAGGCCAACGCGCTGGGCCTGAAGCGCAAGCCCTGGGTCAAGACCTCGCTCGCGCCCGGTTCCCAGGTGGTGAGCGAGTACCTGGAAGCCGCGGGCCTGCAGGACGATCTGGACGCGCTGGGCTTCAACCTGGTGGGCTATGGCTGCACCACCTGCATCGGCAACTCGGGTCCGCTGCCGGCGGAAATCTCCAAGGCGATCGCGGATGGCAACCTGGTCGCGACCAGCGTGCTGTCGGGCAACCGCAACTTCGAGGGCCGCGTGAACCCGGACGTGCGGGCGAACTACCTGGCCTCCCCGCCGCTTGTGGTGGCCTATGCCATCGCCGGTGACATGAACATCGACATCACCACCGAACCGCTGGGCCAGGACCAGAACGGCAACGACGTCTATCTGAAGGACATCTGGCCGACCCAGAAGGAGATCGCGGACCTTGTGGAAAGGACCGTCACCCGCGCGGCCTTCCAGAAGAAATACGCCGACGTGTTCAAGGGCGACGCCGCCTGGCAGGCGGTGGAGACCGACGACGCGCTGACCTACAGCTGGCCGTCCACGTCGACCTATGTCCAGAACCCGCCCTACTTCAAGGGCATGGGCATGGAGCCGGGCGTGATCAAGGACATCGAGGGCGCCCGCGTGCTGGTCATGCTGGCCGATTCGATCACCACCGACCACATCTCGCCGGCGGGGTCGTTCAAGGCCGAGCATCCGGCGGGCAAGTACCTGCTGGACCGCCAGGTCGCCCCGCGGGAGTTCAACTCCTACGGCTCGCGCCGCGGCAACCACGAGATCATGATGCGCGGCACCTTCGCCAACATCCGCATCAGGAACGAGATCCTGGACGGGGTCGAGGGCGGCTACACCAAGGGGCCGGACGGCACCCAGATGCCGATCTACGACGCGGCCATGGCCTTCCAGGAGCAGGGCACGCCCACCATCGTGGTGGCCGGCAAGGAATACGGCTCGGGCTCCAGCCGCGACTGGGCGGCCAAGGGCACGGCGCTTCTGGGCATCAAGGCCGTGATCGCCGAGAGCTTCGAGCGCATCCACCGCTCGAACCTGGTGGGCATGGGGGTGATCCCGCTCGAGTTCGCGCCGGGCGAGAACCGCAAGTCGCTGGGCCTGACCGGCGACGAGGTGATCGACGTGCACGGGCTGGCGGGCGATCTCAAGCCGCAGTCGAGCGTCAAGGCGACGATCACCTACCGCGATGGCACGAAGAAGGAGATCACTCTGCGGTGCCGGATCGATACCGCGGTCGAGATCGAATACGTCGAGAATGGCGGCGTGCTGCACTATGTGCTGCGGAACCTGGCGAAATCCGCCTGACGCAGCCCTTCGAGGGACAGAAGACGGGAAAGGCCCGGGCCACGCGCCCGGGCCTTTTCGTCTTGCGATCCGGGGCTTGAGATTTCCGGCCTGTCGGGTTCTTCTCGAAGCTGAACCGGGGGGGAAGAAATGTTCGAGGGGTTTCGCCTGACGCCTGATCTGCCGCCCGTCTGGATGGCGGGCTTTGCCGTGCTGGCCTGGGGGCTTGGCGCGACCGTCCCGCTGCTGCGGTTCGATGCGGGGGCGCTAGCCTCGGCGCCGGTCTGGCTGGGGCTTGGCCTGATCCTGTGGGCGGCGTGGTACTTTTACACCCACCGCACCCCGATCGAGCCGGGCCATGTGCCGAAGTCCTTCATCACGCGCGGCCCCTACCGGCTGAACCGCAACCCGATCTATACCGGGCTGTCGCTGATCCTGCTGGGCATCGCGCTGGGGCAGGGGGCGCTGAGCGCGCTGCTGCCGGCGCTGGCCTATCCGTTCCTCATTACACGACGCTTCGTCCTGCCCGAGGAGGCCGCGCTGCGCCATGCCTTCGGCGCCGAAGCAGAGGCGTATTTCGCGCGCACGCGGCGCTGGTAGGATGACGCATCTCTCGCGAATGCTTTACTGGCCCGGAGCCGGATCGGGGAGTAAGCCTTTCCCAACGAACGAGGGGCTCATGCGTATTTTCAAGGTTCTAGTGACGGTATCGGTCGCCGCGATCGGCGGCATGGCCCAGGCGCAGGACCGGCCGGTCCTGGTCGAGCTGTTCACCTCGCAGGGCTGTTCAAGCTGCCCGCCCGCCGACGAGCTGCTGAAGGAACTGGGCCGGCAGGACGGCGTGATCGCGCTGGCCTATCACGTCGACTACTGGGATTACCTTGGCTGGGAGGACACGTTTGCCCAGCCCGAATTCACCGCGCGCCAGCTGGGTTATGCCGACCGCGTGGACCGGCAATGGATCGGGCGCAAGCTGCGCGGCAGCTTCACGCCCGAAGCGGTGGTGCAGGGCAGCGACAGCCTGGTGGGGTCCAATCGCGCCGCGCTCGAGGCGCGGATCGCGGCCCACCAGGCACTGCCGGAACGGGTGGACATCGCCCTGGAGCGTGATGGCGACGGGGTGCGCGTGCGCTTCGCGCCAAGCGCGGGGGATGTCGGGCCCGAAAGCGTGCTTTTCGTCGCCACCTACATGCCCAGCGCCGTGGTCGAGATCGAACGGGGCGAGAATGCCGGGCGCGAGATCGCCTACACCAACGTCGTCACCGGGCTGATCCGCTACGCCCGCTGGGACGGGCAGGGCCCGGGCGAGGTACGGGTCCCGAATGTGGAGCCGCCGCTCGCGGCCTTTCTTCAGCAGGGCGACGACGGTCCGGTCGTGGCGGTCGCGCGGCTGGAATAGGCGTCAGCCGGCCGCCGCGCGCTGCGCCCTGAGGCTTGCGCGCGTCGTCAGATCCCAGCGCCGGTGCAGCCAGTGCCACTGCTCGGGCATGGCGTGGACGCGGGCGGCAAGGCTGTCGTTCACCGCCTGGCTCATGGTCAGGGCATCGGTGTGGGGGATCGGCGGCTCGAACTCGATCCGGAAGGAAATCCCGTCGGGCTTGCGGATGCCATAGGCCGGCACCAGCGGCAGGTCGTAGCGCAGGGCAAGTTCGGCGATGCCCGTGGCGGTGGTGGCGGGCTTGCCCATGAAGTCCAGGATCTCTCCGTCGCGGGTCTTCTGATCCATCATCACCGCGGCGAAGCCCCCCGCGCGGACATGCTTGATCAGGTCGCGCATCCCTTTCGGCGTCTTGGCGAAAAGCGGCCGGCCGCCGGACTCGAACTGGGGCAGCATGTCGGCGTTGAAATAGCGGTTGTCATGGTCGCGGTAGATGCCGCCACATTCCATGCCGCGCGCCTTGAGCGCCGCGCGCACCGCGTCCCATTGCCCGAAATGACCCGACACCAGCAGCGCGCCGCGCCCCGCGGCGCGGGCCGCCTCGAGCGCGTCGAGCCCCTCGCCGGGCACCACCTCGATCCGGTCGAGATCGGTCACGAGGCGGGCATTGTCGCGCATCTCGAACATGGTGCGCCCGATATTGCCGGCATTGGCGCGCAGGATGGCGTCGCGCCGCGCGGCGGGCATGTCGGGATAGACATGGGCAAGGTTCGACTCGACCCGCCGCCGCAGGCCGGGAACGTTCAGGATCACCCGCCGCCCGACCCAGGCCGCAACGGCGCCGCGCCAGGCCAGCGGCATGCGGCGCGTCGCATGATGCAGCACGCGCAGCGGCAGGTTTTCGATATAGTCGAGAAAGGCGGAGTTGCCGGACATTTTCAGCTTCCGTGTCAGCTTCCGTGTCGGCTTCCATCCGGGCCGGACCCGGGATGGCGCCCCGGTGAACCGGGGCGCGCGGGAACCGTGATGCTCAGTGCTTGAGCGGGTTGATCATCATGACCATCTGCCGACCTTCCATCTTGGGCATGGATTCGACCTTGCCCAGTTCTTCGGTGTCGGCAGCGACCCGCTCCAGCAGTTTCCGACCCAGATCCTGGTGTGCCATCTCGCGGCCGCGGAAGCGAAGCGTGACCTTCACCTTGTCCCCGTTCTCCAGGAACTTGGTGACGTTGCGCATCTTGACCTCGTAGTCGTGGGTATCCGTGTTGGGACGGAACTTCACTTCCTTGATCTCGATGATCTTCTGCTTCTTGCGTGCCTCGGATTCCTTTTTCTGCTGTTCATACTTGAACTTGCCGAAATCCATGATCTTGCACACGGGCGGGGTGGCATTGGGAGAAATCTCGACCAGATCGAGCCCGGCCTCCTCGGCAAGTTCCATGCCGCGGGCGGGTGTCTGCACCCCGAGATTCTCGCCATCGGCTCCGATGAGCCGGATTTCCGGGGCCCGGATGCGTCGGTTGACACGGGGGCCGTCGTCGCGCGTGGGTGGCGCCTGATGGGGTCTGCGGGCTATGGCCTTACGATCCTTCTTTTGTTTCGGTCATAACGAATTACGGGCGCAAATCTGCGCCCGGCGAAAACATAGGCCAAATCCGTTGCTTTTGGAAGGGGGATCGCAGAGGGTGACGTTGCCGGCAGAGCGCGAGGCGCGGCTTGCCCCGGCACGATATCAGACCTTCGGGAGCGTCATGCCCTATCCAATCCATGGCCATATCGCCGGGCCGATCGTGATGATCGGTTTCGGCTCCATCGGGCGCGGCACCCTGCCGCTGATCGAGCGGCATTTCACCTATGATGCCCACGACATTCATGTCGTCGCCCCCGACGACACCCATGCCAACCTGCTGGCGCAGCGCGGCGTGAAGTTCCACAAGCTTGCGCTCACGCCGCAGAACTACCGCGAGGTGCTGGACGGCTTCTTCAAGGGCAAGCCGCAGGGCTTCTGCGTGAACCTGTCGGTGGATGTCGGCTCGCTCGACGTGATGAAGCACTGCCGCAGGCTGGGCGCGCTTTACATCGACACGGTCGTGGAGCCCTGGGCCGGGCATTACTTCGACGAAAGCCTGACCCCCGCGCAACGCACCAACTACGCCCTGCGCGAGACGGTGCGCACCGAAAAGCAGGCAAACCCCGGCGGCACCACGGCGATTTCCTGCTGCGGGGCCAATCCCGGCATGGTCAGCTGGTTCGTGAAGGAGGCGCTTCTCGACATCGCGCGCGACACCGGGCACGCCACCCAGATGCCGCAGGACCGCGCCGGCTGGGCGCGGCTGATGCGCGACCTGGGCGTCAAGGGCGTGCATATCGCCGAGCGCGACACCCAGGCCCCCGCCTATCCCAAGCCGATGGGCGTCTTCGTCAACACCTGGTCGGTCGAGGGGTTCGTGGCCGAGGGCTTCCAGCCGGCGGAACTTGGCTGGGGCACGCATGAGAAATGGATGCCGGAAAACGCCTATCCCCACGACACCGGCTGCCAGGCGGCGATCTATATCGACTATCCCGGCGCGCTGACCAGGGTCCACACCTGGTGCCCGACGCCGGGGCCGCAATACGGTTTCCTCGTCACCCATAACGAGGCCATCTCCATCGCCGACTATTACACCGTGGGCGAGGGGGCGAACCCGGAGTACCGGCCGACCTGCCACTACGCCTATCACCCGTCGAACATGGCGGTGCTGTCGCTGCATGAATGCTTCGGCTCGGGCAAGGTGCAGGAGAAGCACAAGATCCTGGACGAGAACGAGATCGTCGAGGGCATCGACGAGCTGGGCGTCCTGCTCTACGGCCATGCGCGGAACGCCTACTGGTACGGCTCGCGCCTGTCGATGGCCGAAACGCGGGAACTGGCGCCGTTCCAGAACGCGACCGGGTTGCAGGTCACATCCGCCGTGCTGGCGGGCATGGTCTGGGCGCTGGAGAACCCGCAGGCGGGCATCGTCGAGACCGACGAGATGGACCATGTGCGCTGCCTGGAGGTGCAACGCCATTACCTTGGCCCGGTCGAGGGGCATTACACCGACTGGACGCCGATTTCCCAGCGCTGGGACCGCTTCCGCGAGGATATCGACGAAAGCGATCCCTGGCAGTTCCGGAACATTCTTGCCAGTTGACGGGCGTCTGACGCAAGTCAATGCGGGCAAGGGGCGTTTGTGGTAGGTTTCCACGCATCCGCCGCGGATCCCGCGGCCTGTCAGCCGGAGAAGCCGCCATGCGCAATCTGATCATCGCCGCGGCCGTCGTGGTCGCCGCCGTCGTGATCTACTGGTTCGTGGCAACGCCCGTGAACGAACCCGAGACAGCCACCCCGCCCGTCGAAGCCCCGGCACCCGCCCCGGAACCGGCACCCGCGCCAGAGCCCGCCCCGGAACCTGCGCCAGAGCCCGAGCCGGCACCCGAAACAGCCCCGGAAGAGCCGCCGGCGGTGAACCAGTAGGCCTGGACAGCAAAAGCCCCCGGACCGGTCCGGGGGCTTTTCCGTGTCAGCGAACCCGCGCTCAGCGCAGGTCGGGCGGCACCGCCTCGTCCACGATCATCGCGATGGCGTCGTCGAGTTCCAGCACCTGGCTGGTGTTCTCGCCCAGGCGCCGCAGGCTGACGGTGCGGCTTTCCACCTCCTGCTTGCCGATCGCAAGCAGGAGCGGCACCTTGCCCAGCGAATGCTCGCGCACCTTGTAGTTGATCTTCTCGTTGCGGGTGTCGGCCTCGGCCCGGATGCCGGCGCGGGTCAGCGCCTCCACCACCTGTCCGACATAGGGATCGGCGTCCGACACGATCGAGGCCACCACCACCTGCCGCGGCGCAAGCCACAGCGGGAACTTGCCGGCGTAGTTCTCGATCAGGATGCCGATGAAGCGCTCGAACGAGCCCAGGATCGCGCGGTGCAGCATGACGGGGCGATGCTTGGCGCCATCCTCGCCCACATATTCGGCGTCAAGCCGCTGGGGCAGGTTGAAATCCACCTGGAAGGTGCCGCACTGCCATTCCCGCCCGATCGCGTCGGTCAGCTTGAAGTCCAGCTTCGGCCCGTAGAAGGCGCCTTCGCCCGGGTCGACCTGGTAGTCGTTGCGCACCTTGAGGATGGCATTCTCCAGCGCCGCCTCGGCCTTGTCCCAGATCTCGTCCGAGCCCACGCGCACATCCGGCCGGGTCGAGAGCTTGATGTCGAAGCTTGCAAAGCCCGCATCCTTGTAGATGCCCGACAGAAGGTCGATGAAGGCCGCGCATTCGGTCTCGATCTGGTCCTCGGTGCAGAAGATATGCGCGTCGTCCTGGGTGAAACCGCGCACCCGCATCAGCCCGTGCATGGAACCCGAGGATTCGTAGCGGTGGCAGGAGCCGAATTCGGCCAGCCGCAGCGGCAGGTCGCGGTAGGACTTCAGGCCCTGGTTGTAGACCTGCACATGGCAGGGGCAGTTCATCGGCTTGAGCGCATTGATGCGCTTCTCGCGGGCGTGCTCCTCGTCCACCTCGACGATGAACATGTTCTCCTGGTAGGCCTCCCAGTGGCCCGACTTTTCCCACAGCTTGCGGTCGACGACCTGGGGGGTCTTGATCTCCTTGTAGCCCGCACGGCCCAGCTTGCGGCGCATGTAATCCTCGAGCGTGCGGTAGAGCGTCCAGCCGTTCGGATGCCAGAACACCATGCCCGGCGCCTCTTCCTGCATGTGGAAGAGTTCCATCTCGCGCCCCAGCTTGCGGTGGTCGCGCTTCCTCGCCTCCTCGATCATGGTGAGATAGGCCTTGAGGTCGTTCTTGCTGCGGAAGGCGACCCCATAGATGCGCTGGAGCATCTTGTTGTTCGAATCCCCGCGCCAGTAGGCGCCCGCCACGCTCATCAGCTTGAAGGCGTCGGGCGGCACCTGCCCGGTATGGACCAGGTGCGGGCCACGGCACAGGTCCTGCCAGTAGCCGTGCCAGTACATGCGGATCGCCTGCCCCTCGGGGATGGCGTTGACCAGCTCGACCTTGAACGGCTCGTTGTTGGCCTTGTAATGGGCGATGGCGCGGTCGCGGTCCCAGACCTCGGTGGTGACGGGATCGCGGCGGGCGATGATCTCGCGCATGCGCTTCTCGATCGCCTCCAGATCCTCGGGGGTAAAGGGCTCCTCGCGGTCGAAGTCGTAATACCAGCCGTTCTCGATCACCGGGCCGATGGTGACCTTCACGCCGGGCCAGATCTCCTGCACGGCGCGGGCCATGATATGGGCGCAGTCGTGGCGGATCAGCTCAAGCGCTGCGTCATCCTTCGCGGTGACGATCTCCAGCGCGGCATCCGCCTCGATCGGGCGCGACAGGTCGGTAAGCTGGCCATCCACGCGCGCCGCAAGCGCCGCCTTGGCCAGCGAGGGGGCGATGTCCTGCGCCACGTCGGCCGCGGTCACGCCGGCCGCGTAGCTGCGCCTGGATCCATCGGGAAGGGTGAGAGAGATTTGTGCGCCGTCCATCGGCGGTCTCCTCCATGGTCTGGCGCCCACGACACGCCCGGTTACGGTTGGAGACCCCCTGATATACCCCGCGCGGGCGGTGTCAACCGCCGGCGCGGCCCGAAAGCACCTCTCGGTAAAGCGCCAGCGTCTCGGTCTGCATGCGCGCGACCGAGAAATCCGTCTGGATGAAATTCCGCGCGGCCATCGCCATCGCGGCCTGAAGGATCTCGTCGCGGTCGAGCGCGGCCGACACGGCATAGACCAGCGATCCCGCGTCGCGGTGGCGCACCAGCCAGCCGGTCTTGCCGGGCTGGACGACTTCGGCGCCGGCGCCGCTGTCGGTCGTGATGACCGGGCGGCCCATGGCCTGCGCCTGCAGCGCGTGATCGCAAAGCCCCGGCGCCTCGGTCGGCAGCGACAGCACCAGGGCCGCCAGCTTGTAGGCGGCGGCCCAGTCCTCGCAGGCCTCGACCCAGCGGATGCGCCCGCGCGCGCCACCCTGGGCGATGCGCGCGATGGCGCGCTCTTCCCCCTCGGGTTGGCCGATCAGTACCCAGACCGCGTCGGGCAGGGCCGGATCGGCGGCGGCCGTCCCGAGCCAGTCGAGCCAATGCGCATCGGCGCTGGCCTCGGGCACCAGGATCACCGGGCGCGGATCGTCCGACAGCCCCCAGGCGGCGGCCTGCGCCATGACCCGCTCGGGGCTGACGCGCAAGGCGTCGAATTCCGCCGGATCGATGCCCGGCGCGATGACCCGCACATCTGCCCCGGACAGGCCGAAATCGCGCCTGAGGCAGTCCGCGGCATAGGCGGAACGCACGATCACAGGCCGACCCGAGACATGCTTGCGCGCACTGCGCCGCCCCAGGAAGCCCGACGGGCGCGGCAGGCTTTCGCAGGTCATCACCAGCGGCAGGTTGGCGGCATCCGCGAAGGCGCGCGCGGCCAGCCCGCCCTCGAAGCCATGGACATGGACAAGCCCCAGATTGCGCTGGTGCACGGTGTCGAGCAGCGCCTGCGTGGCGCTGGACTGAAAGAGTGTGGTGCGCGCGCCGGAATAGGGCCGGTGATCCAGCCCCGCCCGGGTCAGCCGGTGCTGCGTGCGCGGATCGCCCCCGGCGACCACCATCTCGCCGCCCTCGGCCTTGAGCGCGCGGGCAACGGCAATGGCGCGCGTCGTTGCCGGAAGGGCAGGCTGGTCGGGCAGGAGTTGCAGCACGCGCGGCGCTGGGGCATCAAGGGGATGCGGGGCGACCCCGCCCTGATGACGGAGAAACATGCTCGAGATAAACCTCTATCGTGCCTCTGACGGGCGTTCATTGGCATACCATACAGTAAAAGCGGCCACTGGCAGCAAAAAACTGCCTGGAATCGTGTTTCTCGGGGGCTTCCGGTCGGACATGACCGGGACCAAGGCGGTGTGGCTGGAGGACTGGGCGCGACGTGCGGGAAGGGATTTCCTGCGCTTCGACTACACCGGCCACGGCCAATCCTCGGGCCGGTTCGAGGATGGCTGCATCGGCGACTGGATCCTTGACGCCACCCGGATCATCGAGGCGCTGACCGAGGGGCCGCAGATCCTGGTGGGCAGTTCCATGGGCGGCTGGATCGCGCTGTCGATCGCGCGCGACCGTCCCGAAAAGGTGGCGGGGCTGGTGGGCATCGCCGCCGCCCCCGATTTCACCGAGGACAGCATGTGGGCCGGCATGGACGACGCCACCCGCGCGCGGCTCATGTCCGAGGGCCGGATCGAGGTGCCGACGGAATACGCGCCCGAGCCTTACGTCATCACCCGCCGCCTGATCGAGGACGGGCGCGACCGGCTGGTTCTGCGCAGCCCGCTGCGGCTGGACTGCCCGGTGCGGCTGCTGCATGGCACTGCGGATGCCGATGTGGCGATGTCGGTGCCCTTGCGGCTGATGGAACATGCCGACTGCGACGACCTGCGGCTGACCTTCCTCAAGGGCTCGGATCACCGGCTGTCGAAGCCGCACGAGCTGGAGGCGATCCGCACCGCCATCGACGAAGTGACGGCGGCCCTGACGTGAGCGAGATGCACGCCGATCCCGACGCCTGGCTGTCCGCGCAGGAGGATGCGGCGGGCCGGGTGCGCCCGGCGGCCCGCAAGCGCATCCTGTGGGCCGATCCCGACAGGCGGGCGCGCACCCCTCTGTCGCTTGTCTATGTGCACGGCTTTTCCGCAAGCGCGGCCGAGACGCGGCCGCTGCCCGACCAGCTGGCCCAGGCGCTGGGGGCGAACCTGCATTTCACGCGGCTGACGGGGCACGGCATCGATGGCGCCGCGATGGGACGCGCCTCGCTGCCCGCCTGGCGCGCCGACGTGGCCGAGGCGCTGGCGGTCGGCCGCGCCATCGGCGAGCGGGTGCTGGTCATGGCCACATCGACGGGGGCGACGCTGGCCACGCTGGCGCTGACCCAGGCCAGGACGCGGGCGGACGTGGCCGGGGCGGTGTTCCTTGCGCCCAATTTCGCGATCCGGGCCCGCGGTGCGGCGCTGCTGGGCCTGCCGGGGGCGCGCTGGTTCGTGCCGCGGGTGATCGGCCCCAGCCGCGGCGGCGCGCCGCTCAATCCCGGTCACGCCGAGGGCTGGATCACCGAATATCCCACCACCGCGCTTGCGCCGCTGGGCGCGGCAGTGGCAGCCGCGCGCCGGGCGCCCGTGCAGCGGATCGGCGTGCCGGCGCTGTTCGTGCTGTCGGACCAGGACCAGGTGGTGCGCGCCGACCGGTCGCGGCTCGTGGCCGCCCGCTGGGGCGGCGGGGCCGAGGTGCTTGCCGTGACGCCCGGGCCGGGCGACGATCCGGCGGGCCATGTGATCGCGGGCGACGTGTTCAGCCCCGGACTGACCGAAAAGGTGCGCGAGGGGATCCTGGACTGGATCGCCCGCCGGGGGATCGCCGCGCCCTGAGCGGGATCAGAGGATCAGGCCCACCACCACGAAGGCAAGGCCAAGCCCCGCGACCCCGACCGAGGCCATGTTCAGCGCGACCAGCCCGTTCAGCTTGCGCCGCACCGCGTCGCGGTCGGGCTCCTTGCGCAGGGCATTCGCGGTGCGGATGCAATGCGCCAGTCCGATCAGTCCGATCAGCGTCGTCAGGGTGCCGAGGATCACGAGCCATGTCATGCCGCCTGCGTTAGCGTGAAGCCCCGCGCCCCGCAAGTGCTTGCCGGGGGACGGGGCGGCAAATAGGGTCACAGGCCAGATTCGGGCAACACCACAAGGACCATCATGGACATCTCCGATCCCGCCCTCGAGGATGACGGCCCGCGCGACATCCAGCGCGTCGCCGCCGCCGAGCTGCGCCAGTTCATCGAGCGTTTCGAGCGTCTCGAAGCCGAGAAGAAGGACATCGCCGACCAGCAGAAGGAAGTCATGGCCGAGGCGAAGGGCCGTGGCTACGACACCAAGGTGATGCGCAAGCTGATCGCGCTGCGCAAGAAGGATCCGCAGGAGATCTCCGAGGAGGAGGCGATCCTCGAACTCTACAAAGAAGCGCTGGGGATGTGAGACGATGACGGCGACACTGTTCCACCTGGCCTATCACGTCACCGATCTTGACCAGGCGCGCGCCTTCTATGGCGGCGTGCTGGGCTGCAAGGAAGGCCGCAGCACCGACACCTGGGTCGATTTCGACTTCTTCGGCCACCAGATCTCGCTGCACCGGGGGACGCCCTTCGAGACGACCGACACCGGCAAGGTCGGCGATCACATGGTGCCGATGCCGCATCTGGGCGTCATCATGGACCCCGACACCTTCAAGGCGGTGGCCGGCCGGCTGGAGGGGGCGGGCCATGCCTTCATCATCCCGCCCAGCCTGCGATTCAAAGGCCAGCCGGGCGAGCAGTGGACGATGTTCTTCCGCGACCCCTCGGGCAACCCGATCGAGGTGAAGGCCTTCACCAGCCCCGAGGGCGTTTTCGCGGCCTGATCCCGGTGGCGGCCCCGCGATCGGCCGCCGCCGATTCCCGGCGGCGCTTTCAAAGCGCTTTGAATCCCTTTTGGCATGCTGTAAGACCCCGGGCTTGAGGCCCAGGACGCGCAATCGACGGAGGTCGCGATGACCCGTGACGAGCTGAAGGCGGAAATGCTCCGCCACCTGCAATACTCCTTCGGCAAGGATCCCGCCCACGCCCAGGTGCGCGACTGGCGCATGGCGCTGTCGATGGCGGTGCGCGACCGGATCGTCGAGCCGTGGTTCGCCGCGACCCGCGCGACCTATTCCGGGCAGCACAAGCGCGTCTACTACCTCAGCCTGGAGTTCCTGATCGGCCGGCTGCTGGAGGATGCGATCGTCAACCTTGGCCTCGGCCAGGCCGCGCGGGAGGCATGCGCGGCGCTGGACCTGGATTTCGAGGCGGTGATGACCGACGAGCCGGACGCGGCCCTTGGCAATGGCGGGCTCGGGCGGCTGGCGGCCTGCTTCCTCGACAGCCTGTCGACGCTCTCGATCCCCGCGCATGGCTACGGCATCCGCTACGAGCACGGGCTCTTCAAGCAGTCCTTCCACGAGGGCCGGCAGGTCGAGCAGGCCGAGGACTGGCTGAACCAGCCCCACGCCTGGGAATTCGAGCGGGCGGAATCGAGCTACGAGATCGGCTTCTGGGGCGAGGTCGAGGAAAAGGACGGCCGCGCCATCTGGCATCCGGGCGACGCGGTGCTGGCGCGGGCCTACGACACCCCGGTGATCGGCTGGCAGGGGCGCTGGGCCAACACGCTCAGGCTGTGGGGGGCGAAGCCGACCAAGCTGTTCGACCTTGCCCGTTTCAACACCGGCGATTTCACCGCCGCGGCCCAGCCGGAAGAGGCCGCGCGCACCATCAGCCGGGTGCTCTATCCCGACGACACCACCGATGCGGGGCGCGAGCTGCGGCTGAAGCAGGAATATTTCTTTGCCGCCGCCTCGATCCGCGACATCCTGCGCCGCTACACGTCGGAGTATGACGACATCCGCAGGCTGCCCCACAAGGTCGCGATCCAGCTCAACGACACCCATCCCGCCATCGCCGGGCCGGAACTGGTGCGGATCCTGCATGACGAGCACGGGCTGGCCTTCGACGAGGCGGTGCAGATCGCCAGCGCCACGCTGAACTACACCAACCACACCCTTCTGCCCGAGGCGCTGGAGCGTTGGTCCGAGGGGCTGATGCGCCACCTGCTGCCGCGCCACATGCGCCTGATCGAGCAGATCGACGACTGGCACGCCCGCACCACGAAGGGCCGGACCCTGTCGGCCATCGACCAGGGCAGCGTCAAGATGGGCGAATTGTCCTTCATGCTGGCCAACCGGGTGAACGGCGTATCGGCGCTGCATACCGGGCTGATGAAGAAGACCGTCTTCGCCGAACTGGACCGCCTGCATCCAGACCGGATCGTGAACCAGACCAACGGCGTGACCCCCCGGCGCTGGCTTCTGGCCTGCAATCCGGGGCTGTCGGGGCTGGTGACCGAGACCATCGGCACCGGCTGGGAGGACGACCTGGAGCGGCTGGGCCAGCTCGATCCGCATGTGTCGGACGCGGGCTTCCGCGCGCGGTTCGCCGCCGTCAAGCGCGCGAACAAGGCGCATCTGTCGGACTGGATCGGGCGCGAGATGGGGATTTCGGTCGATCCCGACGCCATGTTCGACGTGCAGATCAAGCGCATCCACGAATACAAGCGCCAGCTGATGAACGTGCTCGATGTCATCGCCACATGGCACGCGATGCGGGGCGAGCCGGGGCTCGACTGGGTGCCGCGGGTCAAGATCTTTGGCGGCAAGGCGGCGCCGGGCTACCAGACCGCGAAGGAGATCATCCGCCTGATCAACGACGTGGCGACGGTGGTGAACAGCGATCCGGCCATCGGTGACCGGCTCAAGGTGGTCTATCCGCCCAACTACAACGTCTCGATGGCCGAGCGGCTGATCCCGGCGGCGGACCTGTCGGAACAGATCTCCACCGCCGGCAAGGAGGCGTCGGGCACCGGCAACATGAAATTCGCCCTGAACGGCGCGCCGACCATCGGCACGCTGGACGGCGCCAATGTCGAGATCCGCGAGCGGGTGGGGGCCGGGAACTTCTTCCTCTTCGGCCTGACCGCCGAGGAAGCGATGGCCCGGCGCGAGGTGCCCGATCACGCGGGCCGCGCGATCGCCGCCTCGCCGGAACTGGCGCAGGCCATCGCGCACCTGGAGCGCGGCACCTTCAGCCCCGGCGAGCCGGATCGCTACCGCCACCTGGCCCAGATCCTGCGCCACCACGACTATTTCCTCGTGTGTTCGGATTTCGCGGCCTACCACGCGAAACAGCGCGCGGTGGACGCGGTCTTCCGCGATCGTGACGCCTGGGTCGCGATGGCGGCGCGCAACACCGCCCGCTCGGGGTGGTTCTCGTCGGATCGCACCATCCGCAGCTATGCGGCTGAAATATGGGACGTGACACCGGTGGAGGTCGGGCCTGGGGCTTGCGTTCTGGCGTCCTGAGGCTAGGCTTCGTTCATGGCTTCTGACGCACCCGACCCGACCATCCCGATCGATGCCGAGGCTGCCCGCGCCGTGGCCGAGGGCCGGCATCCCGATCCGTTTTCCATCCTCGGGCCGCACCTGACGGGGCGGGGGCGCGTCCTGTGCGTCTTCGATCCCGGCGCAGAGGAAATGTCGGCCCGCATGACCTCGGGCGAGGTGGTCCCGCTGGCCCCCGTGCCGGATGCGCGCGGCGTCTTTGCCGGCGCGATCCCGGACGGTGGCTATCGCCTGAAGGCGCGCGGCTACGGCCAGGACTGGGAGGTGGACGATCCCTACCGCTTCGGCCCCGTGCTGGGCGAGATGGACGAATACCTGCTGGGCGAGGGCACCCATGCCCGGCTGTGGACCGCGCTCGGCGCCCATGTGATGACCCATGAGGGCGTGGACGGCACGCATTTCGCGGTCTGGGCGCCCAATGCCTCGCGCGTGTCGGTGGTGGGGGATTTCAACGGCTGGAACGGCCGCCGCCACATCCTGCGCAGGCGCGGTGCCAGCGGCATCTGGGAAATCTTCATGCCCGGCCTGGGCGAGGGCACCGTCTACAAGTACGAGATCCTCGACGCGGACGGCAGGCTTCTGCCGCTCAAGGCCGACCCGGTGGGCTTCGGCGCGCAGCACGCGCCCGAAACCGCAAGCGTGGTGCGCGACATCCGCGGCTATGGATGGCGCGACGCGCCCTGGATCGAGGCGCGGGCGGAACGCCAGACGATCCACGCGCCCATCAGCATCTACGAGGTGCATCTGGGATCCTGGCGCCGGCTGGCGGCCGAGGGCGACCGCCCGCTGTCCTACCGGGAACTGGCAAAGGAACTGGTCGACTATGTCGTCGACCTGGGCTTCACCCATATCGAACTGATGCCCGTGTCCGAGCATCCCTTCGACGGCTCATGGGGGTATCAGCCGGTCGGGCTGTTCGCACCCACCGTCCGTTTCGGCCCGCCGCACGAGTTCCGCGACCTGATCGACGCGGCGCACCAGCGGGGCCTGGGCGTGCTGATGGACTGGGTGCCGGGGCATTTCCCGAGCGACGCGCACGGGCTGGGCCGCTTCGACGGCACGGCCCTCTACGAGCATGCCGACCCGCGAGAGGGGTTCCACCAGGACTGGAACACGCTGATCTACAACTTCGGGCGGACGGAAGTGGCGAACTTCCTGATCTCGAACGCGCTCTACTGGCTGGAGGAATACCATATCGACGGGCTGCGCGTGGATGCGGTGGCGTCCATGCTCTACCGCGACTACAGCCGCAAGGATGGCGAGTGGGTGCCCAACCGGCATGGCGGGCGCGAGAACCTGGAGGCGATCGCCCTCTTCCAGCGCATGAACGCCCAGGTCTATGGCGAGGTGGACGGCATCCTGACCGCGGCCGAGGAAAGCACCGCCTTTCCCGCCGTGTCCCGCCCCGTGGACATGGGCGGGCTTGGCTTCGGGTTCAAATGGAACATGGGCTGGATGAACGACACGCTGGGCTACATCCAGAAGGATCCGATCCATCGGCGCCACCATCACAACCAGATGACCTTTGGCATACATTACGCGTGGTCCGAGAATTTCATCCTGCCGATCAGCCATGACGAGGTGGTCCACGGCAAGGGCTCGATGCTGGGCAAGATGCCGGGCAGCGACTGGGAGAAATTCGCCAACCTGCGCGCCTATTACGGCTTCATGTGGGGGCATCCGGGCAAGAAGCTGCTGTTCATGGGGCAGGAATTCGCCCAGGGCCGCGAATGGCGCCACAACACGCAGCTTGACTGGCACCTGCTGGACCAGCCGCTTCACAAGGGGATGCAGGCGCTGGTGCGCGACCTGAACCGGGTCTATGTCGATACGCCCGCGCTACACGCGCGCGACTGCGAACCCGAGGGGTTCCAGTGGATCGAGGCGAACGCGTCTGACATCTCGGTCTTTGCCTGGCTGCGCAAGGGCGGCCATGACAGCGCGCCCTGTGCGGTGATCTGCAACTTCACCCCCGTCGAGCGTACCGCCTGGGTCTGCGGCCTGCCGCTTCCGGGACACTGGGAAGAGGTGCTGAACACCGATGCCGGGCTTTACGGCGGCGGCAACCGGGGCAACATGGGCGGCGTCGCAGCAGACGGCCCCCCGGCGCATGGCCAGCCCCATTCCGCGAAGGTGACGCTACCGCCATTATCGACGATCATTCTGCGCCACAGCGGGCACTAGATCCGCAAGCGCGCCACAGGGAGGGGATAGTTCCATGCACCAACCAAGCCGCCGCCTGACCGCGCGGACCATGGCCTTCGTCCTGGCGGGGGGGCGTGGCTCCCGGCTGAAGGAGCTGACCGACCGACGGGCGAAACCGGCCGTCTATTTCGGCGGCAAGACGCGGATCATCGACTTCGCGCTTTCGAACGCGCTGAACTCGGGCATCCGCAAGATGGCGATCGCCACCCAGTACAAGGCGCACAGCCTGATCCGCCACATGCAGCGTGGCTGGAACTTCTTCCGGGCCGAGCGGAACGAATACCTGGACATCCTGCCCGCCTCGCAGCGCGTGGCGGAAAACAAGTGGTACCTGGGCACGGCGGACGCGGTCACGCAGAACGTGGACATCGTGGACAGCTACGACGTGGATTACGTCCTGATCCTGGCGGGCGATCACATCTACAAGATGGATTACGAGCTGATGCTTCGCCAGCATGTGGACAGCGGCGCGGACGTGACCGTGGGCTGCCTGACCGTGCCCCGCGCCGAGGCGTCGGCCTTCGGGGTGATGGACGTGACGGCCGAGGGGCGGATCACCTCGTTCCTGGAAAAGCCCAGGGATCCGCCGGGAATGCCGGGCGACCCGGACCGCACGCTTGCGTCCATGGGCATCTACGTCTTCGACTGGAAGTTCCTGCGCGAGCTGCTGCTGGCCGATGCCGAGGATCCGAATTCCACCCATGATTTCGGCGGCGACCTGATCCCGCATATCGTGAAGAACGGCAAGGCGATGGCGCACAAGTTCGACGAGAGCTGCGTGCGCCACCGCCCCGACGCGCCCGCCTACTGGCGCGATGTCGGCACCGTGGACGCCTTTCACCAGGCCAATATCGACCTGACCGGCTTCGACCCCGAGCTGGACCTGTGGGACACCAACTGGCCGATCTGGACCTATTCCGAAAGCGTGCCGCCCGCCAAGTTCATCCATGACGAGGAGAACCGCCGCGGCTCTGCCGTCAGCTCGATGGTGTCGGGGGGCTGCATCATTTCGGGGACCGAGGTGCGCAAGTCGCTTCTGTTCACCGGCGTGCACACGAATTCCTATGCCGTGCTCGATCACGTCGTGGCGCTGCCCTATGCGGTGATCAACCGCTCGGCGCGGCTGAAGAACACGGTGATCGACCGCGGCGTGGAAATTCCCACCGGCCTTGTCGTGGGCGAGGACCCGGAAGAGGACGCCAAGTGGTTCCGCGTGACCGAAACGGGCCGCGTGCTGATCACCCAGCCGATGATCGACCGCTGGAGCGCCGCCCGCTGATGCGCGCCGTCCTGTCCGTCGCGTCCGAATGCGCACCGCTGGTCAAGACCGGCGGGCTGGCCGACGTGGCCGGCGCACTTCCGGCGGCGATGGCGGGACAGGGCTGGCGCATGCGCACGCTGATCCCCGGCTATCCGTCCGTGATGGCGCAACTGGACAATGCAAGCGTGCATTGGGAGGCGGCCGAGCTGTTCGGCGGCCCGGCCCGGCTCTGGGGGGGCAGGGTGGCGGGGCTCGACCTGATCGTGCTGGATGCGCCGCATCTCTATGACCGGGACGGCTCGATCTACCTCTCCACGCAGGGCGCCGACTGGCCCGACAACCCGGAACGCTTTGCCGCCCTGTGCTGGGTGGCGGCGATGATCGCGCGGGACGGGCTGCTGGACTGGCGCCCTGAGCTGGTGCATTGCCATGACTGGCAGGCAGCCCTTACCCCCACCTACCTGAAGTCGCAGGGCACCGCCGTTCCCAGCCTTCTGACGATCCACAACGTGGCCTTTCACGGGCTGGCCGGGCCCGACCGGCTTTTCGCCCTCAGGCTTCCGGCCGATCGGTTCAACCCCGACGGCTTCGAGTTCTACGGCCAGATCAGCGCGCTGAAGGCGGGGCTGATGGATGCGGACGCGATCTCTACCGTCAGCCCCACCTATGCGCGCGAGCTGATGACGCCGGATTTCGGCATGGGGCTCGATGGCGTGCTCAGGATGCGGGCGGGCGACCTGCACGGCATCCTGAACGGGATCGACCTGGACATCTGGTCGCCGGCGACGGACCCGGCGATCGCGCAGTTCAGCACGCCGCGCGGCAAGGCGCGGGCGCGGGCGGGCCTGCTGGCCGAATTCGGCATCGAGGATGGCGGCGGGCCGCTGGCCATCGTCGTCTCGCGGCTCACGGGGCAGAAGGGGCTCGACCTGCTGCTGGAAGCCGCGCCGCGCTTTCTGGCGCAGGGGGGCAGCCTTGCGGTGCTGGGTTCGGGCGAGCGCTGGCTCGAGGACCGCTTCCGCCTGCTGGCCGAGCGCGAGCCGCGGGTCGGCACCCGGATCGGCTATGACGAGCCGCTCAGCCACCGCATGTTCGCCGGCGCCGACGCGGTGCTGGTCCCCTCGCGGTTCGAGCCCTGCGGCCTGACCCAGATGTACGGGTTGCGCTATGGGGCGGTGCCGCTCGTGGCCCGCACCGGCGGGCTGGCCGACACGGTGATCGACGCGAACGAGGCGGCCCTGCGCGCGGGCGTTGCCACCGGGATCGTCGTCACCCCCGGCGATCCCGGCGCGCTGGCGCAGGGGCTGGAGCGGCTTTGCACGCTGCATGCCGATCCCGTCGCCTGGTCGCGCATCCAGCGCAACGCCATGCGCCACCCCGTCGGCTGGGAGGACAGCGCCGCCCGCTACGCGCAACTCTACGCAGCACTTGCGGGCTGAGGCGATGGGGCGGACAGATCTCGGACCGGGGCGGCCCGATCCGCTGGGCGCGACCGTCACCGAAAGGGGCGTCAATTTCGCCCTGTTCTCGGCCCATGCAGAGCAGGTGCTGCTGTGCCTGTTCGACCCCGACGGGCAGGAAACGGACCGCATCCCGCTGCCGGAACGCACCGGTGACATCTGGCACGGAGAGTTGCGCGGCCTGACCGCCGGCCAACGCTACGGCTACCGCGTCGACGGGCCCTACGCGCCCCATTCGGGGCACCGCTTCAACCCCAACAAGCTGTTGATCGACCCCTATGCCCGCGCGCTGGACGGACCCCTGGTCTGGGATCCGGCGATCATGGGCTACCATGTCGGCGACACCGGGCAGGACCTGAGCTACGACCGCCGCGACAGCGCGCCCTTCGTGCCGAAATCGGTGGTCACGCCGCCGCTGCCCGATGCCGAGGAACCGCGCCCCGACACGCCCTGGTCGGAAACCGTGATCTACGAGGCGCATGTGAAGGGGCTGACCATGCAGCGCCCCGGCGCCGCCTCTCCGGGCCGCTATGCGGGTCTGGCCGAGCCCGCGACGATCGCGCACCTGAAGGCGCTGGGCGTCACCGCGATCGAGCTGCTGCCCGTGCACGGCTTCATCGAGGACGCGCACCTGGCCGCGCGCGGCCTGCCGAACTACTGGGGCTACCAGACGCTGACCTTCTTCGCGCCCGAACGCCGCTATGCGCAGGCCGACCCGCTGGCCGAGTTCCGCGCCGCCGTCCGCGCCCTGCACGAGGCGGGGATCGAGGTGATCCTAGACGTGGTCTACAACCACAGCGCCGAGGGCGACTGGGCGGGGCCCACGCTGATGTTCCGTGGCATCGACAATGCCAGCTACTACCGGCTCGGCCCCGACGGGCGCAGCTATGTCAACGACACCGGCACCGGCAACACGCTGAACACCGCGCATCCGATGGTGCTGCGGCTGGTCATGGACAGCCTGCGCTTCTGGGCGGGCAAGATGGGGGTGGACGGGTTCCGCTTCGACCTGGGCACCGTTCTGGGCCGCGAGGCGCATGGTTTCGACCGTGGCGCGGGGCTGTTCGACGCGATCCGGCAGGACCCGCTGCTGGCCCGCTGCAAGCTGATCGCCGAGCCCTGGGACATCGGGCCGGGCGGCTACCAGCTGGGCGGCTTTCCCGCCCCCTTCGCGGAATGGAACGACGTCGCGCGCGACACGATCCGCCGCTTCTGGCGCCGCGATCCGGGGCAGGTGCGCCACCTGTCGGGCGTGATCGCGGGCTCTGCGCATCTGTTCGACCATTCGGGCCGCCCGGTCACCAGCAGCATCAACCTCGTGACCACCCATGACGGCTTTACCCTGATGGACGTGGTCAGCTACGACAACCGCCACAACCACGCCAATGGCGAGGACAACCGCGACGGCCACGGCCAGAACTATTCCGACAACATGGGCGTCGAGGGCCCGACCGACCGCGAGGCGATCCGAAGCGCCCGCGACAGGCGGCGGCGGAACATCCTGGCCACGCTGTTCCTGGCGCAGGGCACGCCGATGCTGCTGGCGGGCGACGAACTGGGCAACAGCCAGCAGGGCAACAACAACGCCTATGTGCAGGACAACCCGGTGGGATGGGTGGACTGGGACGGCGCCGATCCCGATTTTCTCGATTTCGTGCAGCGGCTTGCGCGGCTCAGGCGCGGCCATCCGGTCCTGCGCCAGCACCGCTTCCTGCACAGCTCGAGGCGCGCGCGCGACGGGATGCCGGACCTGATCTGGCACCATCCCGACGGCGCCGAGATGACCGACGCGAAATGGGAGGATGACGGACTCCACACCCTGTGCGTCGAGCTGCGCATGGCCGAGGGCACGCAGCACTACGCCGACAGCGACGCGGCGCTCTATCTGGTGTTCAACGCCGGACAGGCCGAGCATATCGCGTTGCCCGACTGCGCCGACGGCCGCGCCTGGCGGGCGTGCCTGTCCACCGCGCGTCGCATGCCCGAGATCGTGGACAATGCCGTGACCGTGCCGCAGGATTCGGTGCTGGTGCTGTCGCTCGAGGCGGCGGCCGCCAGCCCGGCCGCGCAAGACTGACCAGAAGACGGAGCAGACCCATGCAGATCGCCACCCACAAGACCGCCCCGATCGACGGACAGAAGCCCGGCACCTCGGGCCTGCGCAAGAAGACCCGCGTCTTCATGGAGCCGCATTACCTGGAGAACTTCGTCCAGAGCATATTCGACGGGATCGGCGGCGTCGCGGGCAGGACGCTGGTGCTGGGCGGCGACGGGCGCTACTTCAACGACCGCGCCGCGCAGGTGATCCTGCGCATGGCCGCAGCCAACGGGGCGGCCCGGGTGATCGTGGGGCAGGGCGGGATCCTGTCCACGCCCGCCGCTTCCCACATCATCCGGACCCGCGGCACCGATGGCGGCATCATCCTTTCGGCCAGCCACAACCCCGGCGGCCCGGACGAGGATTTCGGCGTCAAGTTCAACACCCCCAATGGCGGCCCCGCCCCCGAAGAGGTGACCGAGCGCATCTTCGCGGCGACGAAGCAGATCGCCGCGTACCGCATCCTCGAGACCCATGACATCGATCTGGGGACCCTGGGCGAGACCCGCCTTGCCGAGATGGTGGTCGAGGTGATCGACCCGGTCGCGGATTACGCCGCCCTGATGGAGCGGCTTTTCGACTTCGACGCCATCCGGACCCTGTTCAGGAGCGGCTTCACCCTGCGCTTCGACGCGATGCACGCGGTCACCGGGCCCTATGCGACGCGCATCCTCGAGGAGATGCTGGGCGCGCCAGAGGGCAGCGTGGTCAACGCCGTGCCCAGCCCCGATTTCGGCGGCGGGCACCCGGACCCGAACCCGGTCTGGGCCAGTGACCTGATGGACCTGATGATGGGGGCGGACGCCCCCGATTTCGGCGCCGCCTCGGATGGGGATGGCGACCGCAACATGATCGTCGGGCGCGGCGCCTATGTGACGCCCTCGGACAGTCTTGCGGTGCTGGCGGCGCTGGCGCATCTGGCGCCGGGCTATGCCGGCGGGCTGAAGGGGGTGGCACGCTCGATGCCGACCTCGGCCGCGGTGGACCGGGTGGCCGAGGCGCGCGGCATCCCCTGCTACGAGACGCCGACGGGCTGGAAATTCTTCGGCTCGCTGCTCGATGCCGGTCGCGCCACGCTCTGCGGCGAGGAAAGCGCCGGCACCGGGTCCGACCATGTGCGCGAGAAGGACGGGCTATGGGCCGTGCTCTTGTGGCTCAACATCCTCGCGGCCACTGGCAAGTCGGTGCAGCAGATCCTGACCGAGCACTGGGCGCGCTATGGCCGCAACTACTACTCGCGCCACGATTACGAGGCGGTGGATGCGGGACAGGCGGCGCGGATGCTGGACGCGCTGCGCGCACGGCTGGACGACCTGCCGGGCCAGTCCTTCGCCGGGCTCAAGGTCGAGGGCGCGGACGAGTTCGCCTATACCGACCCGGTGGACGGCGCCACCTCGACGGGGCAGGGCCTGCGCATCCGCTTCGAGGGCGGCAGCCGGATCGTGCTGCGCCTGTCGGGCACCGGAACCGTCGGGGCGACGCTGCGCGTCTACCTGGAACGCTACGAGGCCGACCCCGCAGCCCAGGCCGAGGATCCGCAGGCGGCACTTTCGCAGGTGATCGCGGCGGCCGAGGCGATCGCCGGGATCCGCGCGCATACGGGCCGCGAGGCGCCCGACGTTCGGACATGAGCCGGGCCGGTAACGCTTCGTCAAGGATCGGGGCCTAGTCCTTTCCCCAAGAGGGAGAGGACGCGATGATTCATCTCGATTTCGCTTTCCGCAACGCGGACCGCCAGGTCTGCCTGCACGGCTGGACCGACGAGGGCAGGGCGCCCGACATCGCCTGCACCCTGAACGGGGTGGACTCCACGCCCCGCCTCTTGCCGCTGTTCGTTCGCGGCGACCTTGACCCGTCGCGCGGGCGCGGCTTTCTCGCCTTTCTCGATCTGCCGGACGGAACCGGCCCCCTGCGGCTTGACCTGCGCTGGTCCGGCAACCGGCGACGGCTGGACCGGGCCGCGCTTGACGCGGACCTGCCGCGCTTTGCCGATGCGGCGCTCGATGCGGCGCTTGTCGAGTTGCTGCACGCCATCGCCACCGGCACGGCACGGCCGCCCGATCCGGCCCGGCTGCGGGTGCTCGCGCCCCGGATCCGCGCCATCGGCGGCCCCTATGCCGAGGATCGCAGCACCGCGTTCGCGCTCGATCATGCCATTGCCGTGGCCGGGCAGGCCGCGGGTTTCCTGCGCGGCTGGCAGCTTTCCAGGGGCGATGCGCTGCCGCCGCTGAGTGTTCTGTGCATGGCGGAAGACGCGCTGACCACAGCCGACCTGCTGCCCGCAAGCCTGCCGCGCCCGGACCTCGCCAGCATGGCGGACCGCTACCGCTACACGGGCATGGACGGGCTTTGCGGCCGCTTCGCCCTGCCCGCCGACGCCGCGCCGCCCACGCGCGTCATCGCCCTTGTCCGGGGCGAGGATGGCTGCCGCGCCGTCGCGATCCCCGTGCTGCGGGCAGAACCGCGCGATCTCGCGGCGGAAGTGCTGCTCGCGCTGCGCGACATGCCAGCGGCGGCCGATCCGCGCATCGCCCGCAGGCTGATGGCCGCCGCGCCGGAGCGGGCTCCGGCGCGGGCATCCGTGCAGGTTCGAACCGTGGTCCCCGCCCAGCCGGTGCTGCATGTGCTGCTCGATCACGATCTGGGCTGCGACATGCTGCGCGAGACGCTCTCGCGGCTCATCGACGCGCATGCGGGGCGGTTTTCGGTGCAGCTTCTGCGCGATGCGCTGCTGCCGCCCCTTGCCCGGGCCGTTGCCGGGGCAAGGGCCGACCATGGCGGCGCGGCGCGGATGCAGCTTGCCGCCAGCCGCCGGATCGACTGGGCCCGCCTGCCGGATTTCGCCGGTCATGTGCTTTATGCGCGATCCTCGGCCCTGCTCCAGCTCGATGGCTGGCGGTCCGAACTTGCGGCGGCCCTTTCGGGGCCGTGCGGCGGCGTGGTGAGCGTGCCCCATGCCGGGCCGGGCCAGCCCACGACCGGGCGGATGATCGCGGATCACCTGCCTTTCGTGGCGATATTCGAGGCGGGGTTCCTGGCCGACGCGATGCCGGGCGCGCGCCCCTCCTTCCTGACGCTCGAGGGGCGGCTTCGCGACCTGATCCACGCCCAGGCGACCGCGGGGGGCGATCTGCGCCTGCGCACCGACCCGGCGCTGACCCTGTTCGAGGGGACGCAGGCCCCCGACGGCCTGGGCTGCGATCCGCATCTGGGCCCCATCGCGCATGACGCAGCCCTGCTGCGCCTTTCCCTGAAGGAGGCTGCCTGACCATGACGCGCATCGCCATCATCGCCCATGCCCATCCCCAGACCAGTCTTGGCGGGGGCGAGCTGGCCGCCCATGGCCAGTTCCGCGCCCTGCAAGCGGCCGGAGAGGAGGCGACCTTTCTGGGCATCTGCTCGGACGAGGCGGCGGCCCGCAGGATCTTCGGGCCGGCCGCGCGGCTCCAGCAACTCGGGGTGCAGGATTTCTGCCTGCGCCTGCCGCCGATGGACCCCTTCACCATGGACCAGGCGCGGGCGGAGGACGAGGACTGGCTTGTCGATCTGCTCGTGGGGCTCGAGGCGGAGGTCTATCATTTCCACCATTTCTGGAACATCGGCGCAGGCACCATCCGCCGCCTGCGCGCGGCGCGGCCCGATGCGCGGCTGGTCTGCACCCTGCATGAATACGCGGCAATCTGCGCCAATCACGGCCAGATGGTCACGGCGGGTGGCCAGGACCTGTGCAGCCGGTCGGGCCCGGTGGCCTGCGCCACCTGCCTGGCCGGGCGCGCGCCGGTCGATTTCGTGCTCAGGCGCGCGCGGCTTCTTCGGATGCTCGACCAGTTCGACCTGCTGATCTCTCCCAGCCTGTTCCTGCGCCAGCGGATGGAGGAGTGGGGCATCGCGCCCGGCCGGATCTCGGTGCTGGAAAACGGGCTCGACATGCCCGACGCCGGACCGGAGGACACGCTCGAGACGCTGGCCGAACGCGCCCGCACCTTTGCCTTCTTCGGCTCCGCCACGCCGACGAAGGGGCTCGACGTGCTGGTGCGGGCCGCCAGCCGCCTTGCGGGCAAGCGGCAGCAGGGCCGGCAGGTCAGCATCGCCGTCCATGGCGTGACCCGCGGCCGGTTCGAGGAACTTTGGCCGGGCCTTGACGTGCCGCCGAACCTGCGCTTCCAGGGCCGCTATGCCCCCGGCGAAGCGGTGTCGCTGATGCGCGGCTATGGCTGGGTGGTGGTCCCCTCCACCTGGTGGGAAAACGCCCCCGTGGTGATCGAGGAAGCGCGCGCCGCGCGCACGCCCGTCATCGCCTCGGGCATAGGCGGGATGCTGGAGAAGACGCAGGCCTTCGGTCGCCACTTCCCCCCCGGCGATGCCGTGGGCCTTGCCGACCTGATGACGCGGCTGGCGGGCGATGTCACGGCGCTGATCGAGCATCGCCAGGCGATCACCCCGCCGCTGAGCCATGCGCAATACCTCAAGGCATGGCACGGTCTGCTTGCCGGGCTTGCGGCGCGGGGCGACAGGCCCGGGCGGCTTGCGCTGCCCTGACCTGTCCCGCGCCCGCGGCGCCCCGCCGGGCAGAGCGAACGCGAACCGGTGATCCGTATGCCACCGGACATGGCCGATGCGCGACGCGGGGCGCGGGGGCCGGTCGCGCGCCCCACGCGTGCGGGTCGGCCGGTTGCGCGCCCGCGCGCGCGGGTCGCGGTGCAGCGGCGCCGTTGCCGTAGCCGCCCTGATCTTGCGGGCTTGCCGTCATTCGCCCGCGCTTGCTGGCGTGTCGTGACCGGCCGGCAGAGCCGATGTCGCAATCGCCCTGGCCTGTTGCCGAGGCGGCCTTCATGCGCGGGCGTTGCCCGTCTGCTCCCCGCGCATCCTTCGCCGCTTTTCGCGCGGCGGGCGCGCCGTGGTGCATGGGCCGCCCCGGCCATTGCCCGATCGCATGCCCCCGAGCATCGCCGCATCCCACGCGGCCCTGTGGAAGGCCGGGCCGGCCCGCCGATCCGCCAGCGGCCCTGCCCTGCCGGCACCCGACGCGCCCTGTCCCGGATACGCGCCAGGCCCCGCTGACAGCGCCGTTCCTTGCGCGCTTTAGCGGCTGGCCCATGGTCCCGCCCGGTCCGGAAACATGCGCCATGTCCGCGCGCGTCTTGCGGGCCGGCCGCCGATCTGCCGAAGTCGCCCCCGATGCCGCGCCTGCCGCCCGCGCCATTCCGCGCGCGGGGCCCCGGGTTCGCTGGCATGTGGAGCCGACCGGCGCAGAGCGGTAGTTGTAAGATTATCTTACTGTAATCGTCATGATTTATTCCTTTCTGATATATCTTCTAAGACTTATAACGGTCCGAGACGGATCGAAGGAGAGAACGGCATGACCGGTTCGGCAGGCAGGCAACCGCTGGAGGTGACGGTCTGGCGCGGCTCCACCTCGGGGGGGGCTACGCAAAGCTTCGAGGTGCCGGCGCAGGACAGCCAGACGGTGCTCGACGTGGTCAGCTGGATCCAGCAATACGCCGACCCCACCCTGACCTACCGCTTCGCCTGCCGGGTCGGCATGTGCGGCAGCTGCGCGATGATGGTCAACGGCGTGCCGCGCTGGACCTGCCGCACCCATGTCTCCAAGGTGGTCGAGGGCAACAGCCTGCGGATCGAGCCGCTGCGCAACCTGCCGGTCATCAAGGATCTGGCGACCGACATGGACCCCTTCTTCGACAAGTGGGTGCAGGCCGAGGCGGTGCATCACCCCTCGCGCGGGCGGGCGGACGCGTTCGATCCGGTGGACCCGGACAGCCCGGACCGCGCCGCGGCCAGCGCCGGGATCGAGTGCATCAACTGCGCGGTCTGCTATGCCGCCTGCGATACCGTCGCGGGCAATCCCGACTACCTGGGCCCGGCCGCGCTTCAGCGCGCCTGGACGCTTCTGAACGACAGCCGCGACGCCGGGCGCGAGGCGATCCTGGATGCGGTATCGGGCACGGGCGGCTGCCACAACTGCCATTCCATGGGCAGCTGCGCGCAATACTGCCCGAACGAGCTGAACCCGCTGGCGGCCATCGCCGGGCTGAAGCGGGAAACGTCGAGGCGCTTTTTCCGGAGGCGGCGCAATGCTTGATCTGCGGCTCTACATGGCGCAGCGCATCACCGCGCTGATCATGGCGCCCCTGGTGCTGGGCCATATCGCGGTGATGATCTACGCGATCCAGGGCGGGCTTTCGGCCGACGAGATCCTTGGCCGCACCCAGGGATCCCTGGTCTGGTTCGCCTTCTACGGAACCTTCGTCGTGGCCGTCGCGATCCATGCCGCGATCGGGCTGCGGGTGATCCTGCACGAATGGGCGGGCCTGCGGGGCCGCGCCCTGAGCTTGCTCAGCACGGGCATCGGGATCCTGCTGCTTGTCATGGGGGCACGGGCCGTCTGGGCCGTGACGCTGGCATGAGACGCCCGCCGCGCGCCCATCCGCTTTGGCTGGCCTTCATCCTGCACCGGCTGTCGGGGCTGGCGCTGGCGCTGTTCCTGCCGCTCCATTTCTGGGTCCTGTCCAAGGCCCTGACCGCACCGGACCAGCTGGACCGGATGCTCGAATTCACCGAGCTGCCCTTCGTCAAGCTGGCCGAATTCGGGCTGGTCTTCCTGCTGGCGGTGCATTTCTTCGGCGGGCTGCGGCTTCTGGCGCTGGAATGGCTGCCCTGGTCCGACCGCCACAAGACGCTGGCCGCCGGCGCCGTCGCGATGGCCTTCTTCCTGTCCGGCGCATTCTTCCTGAGGGCTGTGTGATGAAACCGCAGATCGACCGGCACGACACCGACATCCTGATCCTGGGCACCGGGGGCGCCGGGCTGTTCGCGGCGTTGCACGCCCAGCAATCCGCGCCCGAGGGCACCCGCATCACCATCGCCGTGAAGGGGCTGATCGGCAAATGCGGCTGCACCCGCATGGTGCAGGGCGGCTACAACGTTGCGCTCGGCAATGGCGACACGGTCGAGCGGCATTTCATGGACACGATCCGCGGTGGCAAGTGGCTGCCCAACCAGGACATGGCGTGGCGTCTGTGCGAGCAGGCGGTGGTGCGCATCCACGAGCTCGAGAACGAGATCGGCTGCTTCTTCGACCGCAATCCCGACGGGACCATCCACCAGAAGGCCTTTGCCGGGCAGACCGCCGACCGCACCGTGCACAAGGGCGACCTGACAGGGATCGAGATCATCAGCCGCCTGATGGAGCAGGTGCTCGCGCGCCCCGTCGAGAAGTTGCAGGAACACCGCGCGATCGGGCTTGTGCCGACGAAGGATGGCAGCGCGCTGGCGGGCGTGCTGATGATCGACATGCGGACAGGGCGCTTCCGCTTCGTGCGGGCAAAGACGGTGCTGATGGCCACCGGCGGCGGGCCGACCATGTACAAGTACCACACCCCATCGGGCGACAAGACGATGGACGGGCTGGCCATGGCGCTGCGCGTGGGGCTGCCCCTGCGCGACATGGAAATGGTGCAGTTCCACCCCACGGGGCTGCTGGCCGGGGATCACACGCGGATGACCGGCACCGTGCTGGAAGAGGGGCTGCGCGGCGCGGGCGGGCAGCTTCTGAACGGGGCGGGCAACCGCTTCATGTTCGACTATGACGCCAAGGGCGAGCGCGCCACCCGCGACGTGGTCAGCCGCGGCATCTATGCCGAGATGCGCAAGTCCAACGTCTCGCCCAACGGCGGCGTGTTCATCTCGATGGCGCATCTCGGGCCCGAGATGGTGGCCGAGAAGTTCAAGGGCATGGTCAAGCGCTGCGCCGATTGCGGCTTCGACCTGGCCGGGGGCAAGGTCGAGGTGGTGCCGACCGCGCATTACTTCATGGGCGGCGTGGTGGTGGACGTGGACACCCGCACCGCGATGGAGGGGCTATACGTCGCCGGAGAGGATGCCGGCGGCGCGCATGGCTCGAACCGGCTGGGCGGCAACGGTGTCGCCAATTCCACCGTCTATGGCGGGATCGCGGGCGACGTGATGGGCGCCGACATCCGCCGCATGGGCGCCCTGCGCGACCCGGACGAGGCGGTGCTGGACGCCGAGATCGCCCGCGCCCTGCACCCGCTGACCCGCAAGCCGGACCTGGTGCAGCCGCTGCGCAACCGCCTGCAGGAGGTGATGTGGGACGATGTCGGCGTGATGCGGACGGGGCGCGGAATGGAGCGGGGGCTCGACGGCATCGCGCAGGTGTCGGATGCGCTGATGGAGACGGGCGTCGCGGGCGACGACCTGGCCTTCAACCTGACCTGGCACGACTGGCTGAACCTGCGCTCGCTGTGTGACATCTCCGAGGTGATCGCCCTGGCCGGGCTTGCGCGCGAGAACTCGCGCGGCGCCCATTTCCGCGAGGATTTCCCCGAACCGGGCGATCTGGACGCCTCCTACTTCACCGTGGCGCGCAAGGCCGGAGAGCGGGTCGATGTCAGCCGCGAGCAGGTGCAGTTCACCATCGTGCGCCCGGGCGAGACGATCCTGCCCGAGGACGCCCCGGAAACGCTGGTCGCCGCACAATGAGCACGGACACGAAAGGGCAGGGCATGATCCCGATCGATCTGATCCAGAGCACCGCCGGGCGGCTGATGGAAAAGGCCGCGATCGAGATCCCCGAGGACTACCTTCAGGGGCTGAAGGCCGCCGCCAGTACCGAGGACGGGGATCTTTCGTCTTTCGTGCTGCAGGCGATGCTGGAGAATTACGAGGCCGCGAAGGAAGATCGCCGCGCGATGTGCGGCGATACCGGCGTGCCGCGCTGGTTCGTCAAGATGGGCAACGACGCCCGGATCGAGGGCGGGCCGGTCGCGCTGGAAGCCGCGCTGCGCCGGGCCACCGCCAAGGCGACCTATGACGTGCCCCTGCGCCCCAACCGGGTGCACCCGCTCTGGCGGACCGATCACAACAACAACGTCGGTATAGGCGCGCCCGAGATCGAATACGGCTTCGAGCCGGAAGGCGACTGGATCGACCTGATCACCGTGCACAAGGGCGGGCTGTTCGGCACCGATTACCGGATGCTGTTCCCCTCAGACGGGATCGAGGGGATCAAGCGTTTCTACCTCGATTGCCTCGTGGCCTTTGGCAAGCGCGGGCTGGCCTGCCAGCCGGCGATCATCGGCATCGGGCTCGGCGGGTCCAAGGATACCTGCATGGTGCTGGGCAAGCGCGCCTCGGTGCTGCGCACCGTGGGCAGCCGCAATTCCGACCCGCGCATCGCGGCACTCGAGGACGAGTTCAAGGAGCTTGGCAATTCCATCGGCATGGGGGCCATGGGCTTTGTCGGCAAGAACATGGTGATCGACTGCAACATCGAGGTGGGCTACTGCCACACCGGCGGCATGCAGATGAGCGTGCACGCCTTCTGCCTGTCCTCGCGGCGCGCGGTGGCGCGGCTCTGGCCGGACGGGCGGGTCGAGTACCGCACCGACCCGGACTGGTTCACCCCCTACCAGCGGCGCGAGACGGTCGAATGGGACCCCTTCGCGCAGGCGGCGGAATGACCGACCCGACCCCAACGGGGCCGCTTTGCGGGGTCACCGTGCTGGACCTGACCCATGTCCTGGCCGGCCCCTATGCCACGGGGCAACTGGCCCTGATGGGGGCAGAGGTGATCCGGGTGGAACGCCCCGACGGGGACGATTTCGTGCGCCGTCATGGCGGCACGCAGGAGATGCGAGAAAAGGGCCTCGGCGCCTCGTTCCTCAGTCAGAACGCGGGCAAGCGCTCGATCGTGCTGAACCTGAAGGAAGCAGGCGACCGCGCGCGCGCCCTGCAATTGGCCGCCCGCGCCGATATCGTGGTCGAGAATTTCCGCCCCGGCGTGGCCGAGCGGCTGGGCATGGGCTTCGAGGCGCTGCGCGCGTGCAGGCCGGACGTGATCTGTGCCAGCCTGTCGGGCTACGGGCCGGACGGACCGCTTTCGGGGCGGCCTGCCTATGACCACATCCTCCAGGGCATCAGCGGCCTGATGGCCATGACCGGCACGCCGGAAAGCGGGCCGATGCGCGTGGGCCTGCCGATCGTGGACTATGTGGCCGGGCAGGCCCTGGTCACCGCGCTGCTGGCCGCCCTGCTCGAGCGTGCGCGCCGTCCCGGCAAGGCGCAGCGCCTGCAGGTCTCGATGCTGGAGGCGATGACGACGCTGATGGGCGCCTACGCGCTGCACCACCAGACGACCGGCGCCCTGCGCGGGCTCGAGGGCAACCGCGCCTTCGCCGACACGCCCTTCTCGGGGCGTTTCGATACCGCCGAAGGGGCGCTGGTCGTCACCGCCAACAGCCCCGCACAGGCCACCCGCCTGTGCGCCGCACTCGGCCGGCCCGAGCTTGCGGTCGGGGCGGGACTGTCGGACGCCCAGATTGCCGATGCCCTGCAACAGGTCTTTCGCACCCGCAGCGCCACGGAGTGGGACGAGTTGCTGGCCCGCGCCGATGTGCCCGCAGCACCTGTCCTCACGCTCGCAGAGGCGCTTGCCCATCCGCAGATGACCGACAGCCCGGCCTGGCCCGAACTGCCGGTGCCGGAACTGGGCGTGACCCTGCGCGCGCCGGGCCTGCCCTTCCGCGCCGACTGGGCGCAGCGCCGCTTGCCGCCCGTTCCGCTGATGGGCGCCGACACCGCCACGATCCTGGACAGCCTGTCCCCCCTGACGGAGGCCGCCGATGAAACCGCGTGAGATCCGCCTTTCGACCACCCCCAGCCCCGAGGACCTGGCAGAACTGCGCCTTGGCGATATCGTCTACCTGGACGGGCTGATGTACACCGCCCGCGAGGGCGTCTACATGCGCGCGCTGGAGGAAAAGGCCAACATCCCCATGGAGTTGCCCTCGCAGAGCGCGGCGAACTTCCACTGCTCGCCGGCGGCCGTGATCCGGCAGGATGGCAGCTTCGACATGGGGGCCGTGACCGCCACGGCATCGTTCCGCTTTGCCAAGTGGCTGCCCGACTGGATCGCGCAGACCGGCGCGCGGCTCATCATCGGCAAGGGGGGCATGTCGTCCAGGGACTACCGGGAGTATTTCGTGCCGAACGGCGCGATCTATCTTTCGACCGTGGGCTACGGCACCGGCGCCCTGCTGGGCCGCGGGGTCGAGAATGTCGAGGCGGTCCACTGGCACGAGGAACTCGGCCTTGCGCAGGCGATGTGGGTGATCCGCTGCAACCGGATGGGGCCCTTCATCGTGGCATCCGACCTGGAGGGGAACTGCCTGTTCGAGCGCGAGAACGCGCGCATTGCCGAGAATCTGGAACGGGTTTACGCAGGCACGAAACCCGCGGTCCTGAAACGCTACGGCGAAACCGACGACCGCTCGGACGAGGTGATCGGATGAGCATGCCCGCAAGCCCCTTCGACGGCCCCCAGCCCCGGCGCGAAACCGTGTCCGGGGTTTTCTCGGCCGAGGAGGTGGCGCTTGCGAACCGCAATTCGGGCGCGATGCTGGAACTGCTCGCGCTCGACGTGACGCCCTTGGGCGCGCATTACCTGCTGACGCATTTCGACGTGCCGGTGATCGACCCGGACACGCACCGCCTGCGTTTCGAGGGCGCCTTCGACGCCCCCTTCCAGATCGGCCTGGACGAGATACGCGCCCTGCCGCAGGTGACGATGCCGGTCACGCTGGAATGCGCGGGCAACGGTCGGGCGGGGATGGACCCGCGCCCCTTCTCGATGCCCTGGATGTACGAGGCGGTGGGCACCGCCGAATGGACCGGCACGCCGCTGGCGCCGCTGATCGAACGCGCGAGACCCCGCGCGGGCGTGGTGGATTTCGCGTTCGAGGGGGCGGATCACGGCTATGACAAGGGGGTGGGCCACGCCTTCGGCCGCAGCCTGACGCCCGCGGAACTGGCCGGGCTCGACGTGCTGCTGGTCCACCAGATGAACGGCCAGCCGCTTGCCCCGCAGCATGGCGCGCCGCTTCGGATCGTGGTGCCGGGCTGGTACGGGATGGCCAGCGTGAAATGGCTGACCTCGATCACGGCGCTGACCGAACGCTACCAGGGCTTTCAGCAGGTGGGCACCTACCGCTTCCGCCAGACCCCGGACGAACCCGGCGCGCCGGTGACCACGATCCGCGTCAAGTCGCTGATGGTCCCCCCCGGCGTGCCCGACTGGATCACCCGCAAGCGCCTTCTGGCGCCGGGTCCCGTCACCCTTCGGGGCCGCGCCTGGGCCGGGTCGGTGCCCGTCGCCCGCGTCGAGGTCCTGCTCGATGGCTGCTGGCAGGAGGCGACCCTGGGAGAGCCGCTTGGCCGCCACGCCTGGACCGGCTGGCAGATCGACTGGGACGCAGCACCCGGCCACCACGTCCTTGCCTGCCGCGCGACGGATGCCGATGGCAACACCCAGCCGCTTCAGCCGGAGTGGAACCTGTCCGGCTTTGCCAACAACGCCGTGCAGTGCGTCGAGGTCTTCGTCGAGCGCTAGAGCAACTCTCGCGCCAGCAGCACCGCGCCCGAGACGAAGGTCAGCCCGATCAGCAGCCGCCGGAAAGTGTCGTCCGATACCCTGCGGAACACGAAAATGCCCATCTGCGATGCCGCCAGCGCCATCGGCAGGGCAATCGCGGTGCTGATGACCGTCTGCCGGTCATAGGCGCCCTGCCAGGCCAGCATCACCCCGGTCAGGCCCAGGATCACCACGTTGAAGGGTTGCAGCACCGCCCGCGTCTCGGCCTTGGGCCAGGGTCTGAGCGAGCACCACATCGTCGGCAGCGCCCCCGACAGGCCCGCAGCACCACCCAGGAAGCCCCCGGCAAAGCCGATGGCGCCGTCCGCGACGGGGGTCGCGCGCTCGAATTTCGGCAGGGCGCTGCGCAGGCTGAAATAGCCGCCGTAAAGCAGCAGGAAGCCGCCCGTCACCAGCTTGAGCGTCTGCGCGTCGACCAGCGCCAGCGCCCACACGCCCAGCGGGATCGCCACGATGGCCGGCAGCAGGAACCGCAGAAGCCGGGCCGATTGCGCGCGGATCGTGTGCCGCACCAGCCATACGCCCTGTAGCCCGCTCAGCGCGGAAAGCACCACGATGATGGCCACGGCCTGCACCGGGCTCATCACGTTGAGAAAGAAGCCCAGCGCGAAGAGCGCCGTGCCGAACCCCGCGAGCCCGTTGATGAAGCCGCCCGCAAGCGTGCCGGCGGCCAGGTAGAGAAACACGTCTGCGGTCATTCGACTTTCCGGGCCAGGGTGTTGAGCGCGTCGAGCCGGCCAAGCCGGGCCGCCTTGCACAGGGCGTTGCCGACCTCCTCGATGGTGCGCAGGCGCGGATGGTCGCGCCGGAACACCAGGCCCAGCCGCCGCACCGGCGCGTCGGGGCCAAGCGGGATGCGCTTGATCGGGCGCGGGTTCAGCGCCTGCACGCAGCGCCGCGGCACGATCGAGACGCCCAGATTGACCAGCACCATGCTCGAGATTGCCTCGAGCCCCTCGAGTTCCATCGCTTCCTTCACGCGGATCCCGCGTTCCTGAAGCCAGGCCTCGATCATCTGGCCCACCACCGCATCGCGGCTGAAGCGGATGAAGGGGTGGCTTTCCAGCAGTTCCACCGGGTCGTCGGTCGTGGTGTCCATCGACGCGAGCAGGTGCAGCGGCTCGACCGCGATTTCCACGAATTCGAGATGCGGCGCCAGCGCGAAGGGCCGCGAGACGATGGCCGCGTCCAGCGTCGCGCGCTCGATCTGCACCAGAAGATGCGTGGTCAGCCCCGGATGGAGGTGGACGATCAGGCGGTCGTATTGCTGTTTCAGAAGCCCGATCGCCAGCGGCGCAAGCCCGGTCAGCGAGGTGGGCACCGCCCCCAGCGCGATGTCGCCGCTCAGCCCCTCGTCGCCCAGCACCGATGGCACGATGGCGTCATAGGCGTTCACCACCTCGCGCGCCTTGGCCACGACGGCCCGGCCGATGGGGGTCAGTTCGGGCGTGCGGCGCGTCCGGTCGAACAGCGCCACGCCCCACTCCAGTTCCAACTGGCGCATCTGCTGGCTGACCGCGGCATGCGTGACCAGCATCGCGTCGGCGGCCGCGCTGAAAGTCTTGTTTTGCTCGACCGCGATCAGCGTGCGCAGCATCCTGATGGACATGGGGCCGACACCGAAAGGTATGCTTACATAAAGCGTAATGCTTTATTTCTTATATTAAGTTCGCCTTAAGGTTATAGGTTGTCAAGGGCGCGCGCACCGACCGGGAGACGGGCGTCCGCAAAAGGGAAAGGGAGGAATACCACATGAAGCTGAAATTGCTGGGCGCGGTCTGCGCCGCAACCCTCGTACTGGGCGCCGGCGGGGCGCTTGCGGACTATCCCGAGCGTCCGATCAACATGGTCATACCCTATGGCGCGGGTGGGGCGACCGACATCTCGGCCCGCTCCATCGCGAATCCGCTGGGCGAGGCGGTGGGCCGGCCGCTGGTCGTGGCCAACATCACCGGCGCGGGGGGGGCTACCGGATCGGTCGCGGTGCAGAACGCCCAGCCCGACGGCTATACCATGCTGTTCGCGCGCGTCGGCTCGCACACCGTGAACCCGGCGATGAAGGCGACGCTGCCCTACACGCTGGACGATTTCCGCTTCGTCACCGTCTACGAGATCAACCCCGTCGCCTGCGCCGTCGCCGCCAACTCGGACATCGAGACGATGGAAGACCTGGTCGCCAGGGTCTCGGAAGAACGGGTGAGCTACAGCTCGTCGGGCGTGGGGTCGATGCTGCATCTTGCGGGTGCGATGGTCCTGAGCGAGTTCGGCATCGAGAACCCGGTCGAGCAGGCGGTGCATATCCCGCTGTCGGGCGACGGAGAAGCGGCGACCGCCGTGCTGAACGGCACCGCCACCTTCATCTGCACCAACACCTCGGCGCTGGCGAATTTCGTCGCGAACGGCCAGCTGAAGCCGATCCTCGTGACCACCTCCGAGCCGGTCGAGGGCTTCGATGCCCCCTCGGCCGCCTCGCTGGGCAAGCCCGAGCTGGAAAAGCTGGTGGGCTGGACCGGGATCGCCGGGCCTGCCGGCCTGCCCGATGACGTGGCCGCGAAATGGGGCGAGTGGATGGCCCAGGCGACGCAGGATCCGACCTTCCTCGAGACGATGACCTCGCTTGGCTCGGTGATCGAACTGATGGACCCCGAAGAGGCGAACGCCTTCATCCAGGACCAGTACCAGACCTTCCGCGCGCTGGTTGACCGCCTGGGCATGCGGGTCGAGGGCTGAGCCACGGCGCGCCTGAAGACGCGCAGGCAGGGGGCCGGGCCAGCGGGGCCGGCCCCCACTACAACAAAGGGGTGAGGACATGGTCACGAACCGGAGCATCGGGCTTAAACTAGGGGTCGGGGCCTTGCTGGCCGCGTGCCTTCTGTACTTCTACGCAATACCGACCTGGGTCAGATCGCCCAGCAACGTCCGCGAGATCGTCATGTCGCCGGTGTTCTGGCCGACGGTGCTTTCGGGGCTGATGGCGCTGACGGGCATCGGGCTTGTCGCGGGCGCGCTGCGCGGCGGCGAGATCGACACGCCCGACGACGAAGAGGCCGCCCCCCCCGGCGGCCCGGCCGCCTGGGCGCGCCTGGGCGGGATGGCGGCGATCATGGTGCTGACCATGTTCCTGCTGCCCAGGCTCGGCATGGTCTGGACCTCGATGCTGGTCTTTGCCGCGACGGCCTTCCTGATGGGCACGCGCTACCGCGTCCTTGCGGTCGTCTGCGCCGTCCTGCTGCCGCTGGCGCTTTATGGCTTCTTCGCGCATGTCGCGGGCGTCGCGATCCCGCAGGGCAACTTCGTGAGGCTGCCATGAGCATGTTCGACAGCATCCTTGCGGGCCTGGCGCTTGTCGGCAATGTCGAGGCGTTCCTGTCGCTGGCCGTGGGCATCGCGGTCGGCGTGATCGCGGGCGCGATCCCCGGCATGTCGGCCACCATGGCGGTGGCCCTGGCGCTGCCCTTCACCTTTGCGATGCAGCCCGTGAACGGCATCCTGCTGCTTCTGGGCGTCTACAAGGGCGGCATCTTCGGCGGCTCGATCCCCGCCATCCTGATCAAGACACCCGGAACGCCTGCGTCGTCGGCCACGATCCTCGACGGCCACCCGATGGCCGAGAGGGGCGAGGCCGGGCGCGCGCTGGGCATGGCGCTCTATGCGTCCTGCACCGCCGACCTGGTGTCGAACCTGGCGCTGATCCTGTTCGCGGGCTGGCTGGCGTCGTTCGCGCTGAATTTCGGCCCGCCCGAGTTCTTCACCCTGATCCTGTTCTCGCTGACCATCATCGCGGGCGTGTCCGGCGAAAGCCTGATGCGCGGGGCGCTGTCGGCCGTCCTTGGACTTCTGCTCGCCACCGTGGGGCTCGACCTCGTCTATGGCACCAACCGCTTCACCTTCGGCGATCCGAACCTGATGGGCGGGCTCAACTTCGTGGCGGTGCTGATCGGCCTGTTCGCCATCCCCGAGGTGCTGGCGCTGGCCTGGCATCCGACCGGGCACCTGGGCAAGACCCGCAAACTGGGCGCGAGCCGCGCAAGCTGGGCCGATTACAAGCGCTGCTTCCGTTCGATCCTGCGGGGCAGCGGCATCGGCGTGTTCCTGGGCTCGATCCCCGGCATCGGCGCCGCCCCGGCCGCCTTTCTCAGCTATTCCGAGGCGCGGCGGAAATCGAAGAACAAGGCCAATTTCGGCAAGGGAGAGATCGAGGGCGTCGCCGCCTCCGAGGCGGGCAACAACGGCGTCGCCGGCGCGACCCTGATCCCGCTGCTGGCGCTTGGCGTGCCAGGCGATGTGATCACCGCCATCATCATCGGCGCCTTCATGGTGCATGGCCTGCAACCGGGGCCGATGATGTTCGTGATGAACATCGACCTGATCTATGGGCTCTTCATCGGGCTGATCGTCAGCTCGGTCTTCCTGCTGGTGATCGGCGGCCTAGCGATCCGCGGTTTCAAGTTTGTCGCCGACATTCCCAAGCGCCTGCTGGTGCCGGGGGTGCTCGTGCTCTGCATCTACGGGGTGTTCGCCGTGAACAACAATATCTTCGACGTGGGCGTCATGTTCGTCATGGGCTGGGTCGGCTACGCGATGATGCGCTTCCGGGTGCCCGCGGCGCCCTTCCTGATCGCCTTCATCCTGGGCCCGCTGCTGGAGGACAATTTCCGCCGCGCGATGCTGATGTCGGGCAGCGATCCGTCGATCCTGTTCCGCGGGCCGATCACCTGGTTCTTCTGGGCACTCACGGCGATCACGGTCTTTGCGATCGTGCGCGCGGCGATCCGCTCGACCCGCCCGCAAGGGGCCGGGGCGGCCGCCTCGGGACGGGTGTCCTGAGATGCGGGGCGCCGATCTTCTCGTGCGTACTCTCGCGCTTGCGGGCGTGCGGCACATCTATGCGCTGTCGGGCAACCAGATCATGCCCGTCTTCGACGCCTGCCTCGAGGCGGGCGTCACCCTGACCCACACACGGCACGAGGCAGGCGCCGTCTACATGGCCGAGGCGCATGCCCAGCTGACGCGGGGTATCGGCGTCGCGCTGGTGACCGCGGGGGCTGGCATCGGCAACGCGACCGGGGCGATCCTGTCGGCCCGCGCGTCCGAGACGCCGGTGCTGATCCTGTCGGGCGACAGCCCCGTGGGGCAGGACGGCAAGGGGGCCTTCCAGGAATTCGACCAGGCGGCGATGACCGCACCGCTGACCAAGCTGTCGCGGCGCATCCGCACCGTCGAGGAGATGGGCAGCGCGGTGGCCGAGGCGATCGCCCTGGCGTTGTCGGGCCGGCCCGGCCCGGTGCACCTGGCGCTGCCCTTCGATCTGGTGAATGCCGGGACGGGCATGGACCCGGTCCGGGTCGTGCTGCCGGAGCCTGTCACGCCCGAGCTGCCGCAAATCGCCGAGGCCGTGCGCGCAGCCGCGCGCCCGCTGGTCATCCTGGGCCCGGCGCTGAACGCGACCCGCGCGCCGGGACTGGCCGGGCGGCTGGCCGATGCGCTGGGGGCCCCCGTGCTGGCGATGGAAAGCCCGCGCGGGTTGCGCGACCCCTCGCTGGGCGCGCTCGGCACCGTATTCGCCGAGGCGGACCTGATCCTGTCGCTTGGCAAGCAGGCGGATTTCACCACCGGCTTCGGCGCGGGCGGCGACTGGATCGTCGTGGACCCGGACGCCCCCGCGCGCGACATGGCGCGGCGCAACCTGGGCGAGCGGCTGCGCCGTGTGGTCGCGGCCGACGCGGCAGCGATGGCGCAGGCGCTGGCATCGGGGCAGGGGGCAGACCCGCGGCCTGACTGGCGCGCCCGCGTCGAGGGGCTGACCGCCCGCCGTCCGGACCTGCCGGCACCGGGGGCGCGCCTGAGCTCGGCCAGCCTGTGCGCCGCCCTGCAGGCGCGGATCGCCACGCTGCCCGATCCTGTCGTGATCAGCGATGGCGGCGAGTTCGGGCAATGGGCGCAGGCCCTGACCCGGGGCGCGGCCCGGGTGGTGAACGGCGTCTCGGGGGCCATCGGCGGCGGGCTGCCCTATGCCATGGCCGCGGCCCGCGCCTGTTCCGGTCGTCCCGTCATCGCCTTCGTGGGCGACGGAACCGTGGGCTTCCTTCTGTCGGAGTTCGAGACCGCCGCCCGCGAGGGGCTGCCCTTCGTTCTGATCGTGGGCAACGACCGGCGCTGGAACGCCGAGCACCAGATCCAGTTGCGCGACTACGGCAACGCGCGGCTGATCGGCTGCGAGCTGTCGGACGCCCGTTACGATCTGGCGGCCGCGGCGCTGGGCGCGCATGGCGAGCATGTGACCCGGCCCGAGGATCTGGGCCCCGCGCTCGACCGCGCGCTTGCAAGCGGCAAGCCCGCCTGCCTGAATGTCGAGATGGACGGCCTGCCCGCCCCGACCGTCACCGGACCGTGATCCCGGTGCGCGCGTCCGCGCGTCGAGAAAACGCACGATCCGGGGATTAACCCCCCGGGCCGTGCGCTGTCTTTCCGCAGATGCTTGCGATCGGCTTCCACACGGCAGCCGGCAGGGATCCGACCACAATGGGGCGCGCGGTCCGTCGCCGGTTGCCCGCCCCCCGATCCGGTGCGGGCGGCAGGTCATGGATTCGGGTCTTGGTGCTGGAATTGTCTGGCTGGGGAACCTGGATTCGAACCAGGACCGACGGAGTCAGAGTCCGCTGTTCTACCGTTAAACTATTCCCCAGCAGCGCGCCTCAGGTATCCGCCCCGCGCAGGGAGATCAAGCCGGAATCTGCCGAAATCGCGCCGGATCCGCCATTTTCCGCCGTCGAAACAGGGTTTCACCTTTGTGAATGGCGCCGGGGTTCAATGCGCGACAGCGTCCCCCACATGAGCAGTGCCGGACATCCGGCGCAAACCGACAACTTCCCTTGATGGGAAAACAACGTGGGGACATGAAATGAAACGCATTCTCATCCTGACCGCATCGACGATCGGCCTTGCGGCCCCGGCAATGGCCGGCAATCTCGCCCCGGCTCCGGCCGACACGCCCGTGATGGCGCCCGCCCCGGTGGCGGCCCCGGCGCCGATGGGCAGCGACTGGACCGGCTTCTATGCCGGTGGCAACCTCGGCTACGGCTTCGGCGAGGCGACGCCCGGCGGCGATCTCGATGGCGTGATCGGCGGGCTTCAGGCCGGCTACAACTACGACCTGGGCAATTTCGTCCTGGGGGCCGAGGCAGACCTGAGCCTGGCCGATCTCCAGGTCGAGGGCAGCGCCGACCAGATCGACACCATCGCCCGCCTGAAGGGCCGCGCGGGCTATGACGCGGGCCGGACGCTGTTCTACCTCACGGGCGGCGCGGCCTATGCCGATGGCGATGTCGGCGGGGCCAGCGCCAGCGACTGGGGCTGGGTGGCCGGCGCCGGCATGGACATCATGCTGACCGATCGCTGGGTCGGCGGCGTCGAGTATCTCTACCACAAGTTCGACGATTTCGACGGCTCGGGCGCGGATATCGAGGCGAACACCATCGCCGCCCGCGTGAACTACCGCTTCTGAGCGGGACCGGCGGGACTGCCCCGCCGGCCATGCCTGCCGCGGCCCGGACCTGCCTCCCGGGCCGCGGTTTTTCCCTTGCCATTGCCCTGCGCCCCGCGCATGGTGCGGCCATGACGACGAACGCCACCTGCATTTGCTGCATCATTATCCGCTGACCCACACGTCCGCGGCGCCGTTTCGTCTTTTCCAGACCATCCAAGACTGCTAGGGCGCCACGGGAGCCATCTGCCCGGACCCGCGCCCATGACCCAGATCCAGCTGACCAACACAGCCACCCGCCGCAAGGAGCCCTTCGAGCCGATCGACTCGAGGAATGTCCGCCTCTATGTCTGCGGGCCGACGGTCTATGACCGGGCGCATCTGGGCAATGCCCGCCCCGTGGTGGTCTTCGACGTGCTCTACCGCCTGCTGCGCCATGTCTACGGCGAGGACCATGTGCGCTACGTCCGGAACTTCACCGACGTGGACGACAAGATCAACGCCCGCGCCGCCGCGACGGGGCGCCCGATCCGCGGCATCACCGACGAGACCATCGCCTGGTATCTTCAGGACATGGACGCGCTGGGCGCCCTGCGGCCCACCGACATGCCGCGCGCGACCGACTACATCCCGCAGATGATCGCCATGATCGAACGTCTGATCGGCCGCGGCATGGCCTACGAGGCGCATGGCCATGTGCTGTTCGAGGTGGCGAAATACGCCGAATACGGCCGCCTCTCGGGCCGCTCGACCGAGGACATGATCGCCGGTGCAAGGGTAGAGGTCGCGCCCTGGAAGCGCGATCCGATGGATTTCGTGCTCTGGAAACCCTCGGATGCGGCGACGCCCGGCTGGGACAGCCCCTGGGGCCGCGGCCGCCCCGGCTGGCACATCGAATGCTCGGCCATGTCCGAGGCGCTGCTGGGCACGGATTTCGACATCCATGGCGGCGGCATCGACCTGCAATTCCCCCACCACGAGAACGAGATCGCCCAGTCCAGATGCGCCTGCGACGGCTGCGGCTTCGCCCGCGTCTGGCTGCACAACGAGATGCTTCAGGTAGAGGGCAGGAAGATGTCCAAGTCCCTGGGCAACTTCTTCACCGTGCGCGATCTGCTGGACCAGGGCATCCCCGGCGAGGTGATCCGCTTCGTCTTCCTGATGACGCATTACCGCAGCCCGATGGACTGGACAGCGGAAAAGGCGCGCCAGGCCGAGGCGACGCTGCGCAAGTGGCGCGGGCTGACGGCGGGCATCGAACCCGCCGCCAGCCCGGCCTCGAGCGTGCTCGAGGCGCTCGCCGACGATCTGAACACGCCCGCGGCCCTTGCCGCCCTTCACCGCCTCGCCACGGAGGATGCCGCGGCCCTCAAGGCGTCGGCCGTCCTTCTTGGCCTGCTCGCGGATGACGAGGGCGCTTGGGCCGAGGCGTCCGACGATGCCGCCGCCCTGATCGAGGAACTTCTCGGGGCCCGCCGCACCGCCCGCGCTGCTCGCGATTTCGCTCGCGCAGACGCGATCCGCGACGCCTTCGCCGCCGCCGGCGTCGAGATCAAGGACACGCCCGAAGGCACCAGCTGGAGCCTTCTTCCCGGCTTCGACCCCTCCCGCCTCGAGGCCCTGAAATGACCCGCCCGCCTTCCACTTTCTTCAAATATCCCCGCCGGAGGCATCCCGCCCCCGCCGCCCGCGCAACCGCCCGCAGGAGAGCGCGCCGATGACCCGCGAACGTCTCTATCTCTACGACACCACCCTGCGCGACGGGCAGCAGACCCAGGGCGTGGACTTCTCGTTCGAGGACAAGACCCGCATCGCGGCGGCCCTCGACCGGCTGGGCCTCGACTACATCGAGGGGGGCTGGCCGGGCGCCAACCCGACCGACAGCGAGTTCTTCGCCCGTGCGCCCCGGACCCGCGCCACCTTTACCGCCTTCGGCATGACCAAGCGCGCCGGGCGCTCGGCCGCGAATGACGACGTGCTGGCGGCGGTGATGAACGCGAACACGCCCGCCGTCTGCCTGGTGGGCAAGACCCATGACTTCCACGTCACCACCGCGCTTGGCATCACGCTTGAGGAAAACCTCGAGAACATCGCCGCATCGGTCGCCCATGTCGTGGCCGGGGGGCGCGAGGCGCTGTTCGACGCGGAGCATTTCTTCGACGGCTACCGCGCCAATCCCGACTACGCGCTGGCCTGTATCCGGGCGGCGTACCAGGCGGGCGCGCGCTGGGTGGTGCTCTGCGATACCAATGGCGGCGCGCTGCCCCATGACATCCGCAAGGGCGTGAAAGCCGCGGTCGACGCGGGCGTGCCGGGGGCGCGCCTTGGCATCCACACCCATAACGACACCGAGAACGCGGTCGCCAACAGCCTGGTCGCCGTCGCGGCCGGCGCGCGGCAGATCCAGGGCACGCTGAACGGGCTGGGGGAACGTTGCGGCAATGCGAACCTCGTCTCGCTGATCCCGACGCTGATGCTGAAGGAGCCCTATGCCAGCCAGTTCGAGATCGGCGTCACGCAGGACGGGCTGCGCAGCCTGACCAAGGTGTCGCGCCTTCTCGACGACATCCTGAACCGGGTGCCGAACCCCGCCGCGCCCTATGTGGGCGCCTCTGCCTTCACCCACAAGGCGGGGCTGCACGCCTCGGCGATCGCGAAGGACCCCACCACCTACGAGCACATCCCCCCCGAGGCGGTCGGCAACGCCCGCTTCATCCCGATGTCGAACCAGGCCGGCCAGTCAAACCTGCGCGAGCGGCTGGAGGCGGCGGGCATCACCGTCGAGAAGGGCGATCCGCGCCTGGCCCTCATCCTCGAGGACATCAAGGCGCGCGAGGATCGCGGCTTTGCCTATGACACCGCGCCCGCCTCGTTCGAACTGGTGGCGCGCGGGCATCTGGGGCTCTTGCCGCGCTTCTTCGATGTCGAGCGCTACCGCGTCACCGTCGACCGGCGCTACAATGCGAGGAACGAGCGGATCACCGTGTCCGAGGCGGTGGTCGTGGTGCGCATCGGCGACGAGCGGCTGATGTCGGTGTCCGAATCTCGCGACGAGAGCGGCCACGACCAGGGCCCGGTCAACGCGCTGAGCCGCGCGCTGGCCAAGGATCTGGGCCCCTACCAGTCCAGCATCGAGGATCTGCGCCTCGTGGATTTCCGTGTCCGCATCACCAATGGCGGGACCGACGCCGTTACCCGCGTCATCATCGACAGCGAGGACGGGCAGGGCCGGCGCTGGTCCACCGTGGGCGTCTCGGCCAACGTGGTCGACGCCTCGTTCCAGGCGCTGCTCGATTCCATCGTCTGGAAGCTGCTGCGCGACGGGGTGGAACCGGCGTGACCCCCGAATTCTTCCTTCTGCACAGCGATCTGCCGCGCGAGGGGCCGGGCGATGCCGAAAGCCTGCGCTGGGCCTGCGCGCTGGCCGGTGTCGGGCGCGATGCGCGGATCCTGGACGCGGGCGCGGGGCCGGGCGCCGACGTGGCGGGGCTTCTGGAGGCCGCGCCCAAGGGCCATGTCACCGCGATCGAGGCGCATGCCCCCTTTGCCCAGGGGATCGCCGCGCGCCACGCGGGCGATCCGCGGGTCAGCGCGGTGCAGGGCGACATGGCGGCCCCGCCGGGCGGCCCTTTCGATTTCGTCTGGTCCGCGGGCGCCGTCTATTTCCTGGGCGTCGAGGCGGCGCTGAGGGCCTGGGCAGCGGCGCTGGCGCCGGGCGGGGCCGTCGCCTTCAGCGAGGTCGTCTGGCTGGGCGCCGACCGCCCGCCCGATGCGGCCGCTTTCTGGAAGGAATATCCCGCCATGACCGATACCGAGGGCGTGACCGCCGCGATCGGGCGTGCGGGTTACGCCGTACTCGGCACGCGGGTTCTGGGCGATGCCGCCTGGGAGGGCTATTTCCAGCCGATGGAGGCGCGGATCGCCATGCTGCGCGCCAGCGGCGCGTCGCCGGCGCTGGAAGAAGTGCTGCGCGCGCACGAGACGGAAATCGCCGTCTGGCGGGCGCATCGCGACGCCTTTGGCTACCGGCTGTTCGTGGTGCGCCCCGAATGACCGGAAAGGGGCCCGAGATGCGCGCGGCGCTCGATGCCTGCGCGGCGCGGCTGGCGGGATCGGATCCCGAGCGTTTCGCCGCCGTCATGGCCGCGCCGGTCGAACGCCGGGCGCATCTGATCGCGCTTTACGCCTTCAACCTGGAACTGGCGCGCGCGCCCTGGGTCACGTCCGAGCCGATGCTGGCCGAGATGCGGGTGCAATGGTGGGCCGATGCCGTCGAGGAGATATTTGCGGGTCAACTGCCCCGCGCCCACGAGGTGGTCGCCCCGCTGGCCGCCGCCGTGCACGAGACGGACCTGCCGCGCGCCCCCTTCGAGACGCTGATCGAGGCGCGCCGCATGGACGCGCGGGCCGAGCCGGTCGCGGATGCGCCGGACCGGCTGTGGCGCTATCTTGCGGATACCGGGGGTGCGCTCATGGCCCTTGCCGCCCATGCGCTGGGGCAGGGGGCGCTGGCCGGGCTTGCACGCGATTACGGTACCATCGCGGGGGCCGCGGGCTATATCCGCGCACTGCCCGCGCTGGAACAGGCCGGGCGGCGCGCGCTGCCCGGATCGGGGGCCGACGCCGTGCGCGAACTGGCAGAGACCGCGCTGGCCCGGCTGGATGCGCTTTCCCGCGCCATGCCCGTGCCCCGTGCCGCGCGCCCCGCCTTCATAGCCGGGGGGCCTGCGCGCGCCATTCTCACGGCCGCGAAGGCCGATCCGCAGGCGGCGCTGGAGGGGCGGCTTGCGCTGTCGGAGTTTCGCCGCCGCGCAGCCCTGCTGAAGGCCGGGCTTACCGGGCGCTTCTGACCGCGCGCCCGCGCAGGGTGAACCACAGAAGCACCCCGCCCGCCAGCGTCAGGAACGGGATCATGGCGATGTTCACCAGCGTCCAGCCCTCGACCGCGTCGGTGCCCGCGCAATTCGACAGCAGGCCCGAGGCGAAGGAGGCGATGGTCACCATGCCGAACACGGCCGCGTCGTTCATGCCCTGAACCCGGCCGCGTTCCTCGGGGCTGTGCGCGCCCGACAGCATGGCCGTCGCGCCGATATAGCCGAAGTTCCAGCCCAGCCCGAGCAGGATCAGGGCTGCGTAGAAGTTCAGCAACTCCACCCCCGCGATGGCCACCAGGCCCGCGGCGGCCAGCAGCACCAGCCCGGCCGCGATCACCCGTTCGACACCGAAACGCGCGATCAGGTGGCCGGTGAAGAAGGACGGCGCGAACATCGCCAGCACATGCGCCGAGACGATGTCGGCGGCATTGTCGGTGGTGAAGCCGCAGCCGACCACCGCCAGCGGGGTCGAGGTCATCACCAGGTTCATCAGCGCATAGCTGACCATGGCGCAGATCATCGCCACCGCGATCCGGGGGCTGCGCAACAGCTCCATCCGGCTGCGGCCCGCGGGCGCGTCGATGGCCGGCGCGGGGGGCCTGGGGATGTCGAGGAAGCGGAACACCAGCACGCCCAAAAGGTTCAGGCCCACGATGGCAAGATAGCCGCCCGCGAACGGGATCGGGTCGGTCCAGTCGCCGCTCAGCTTGACCAGTTGCGGGCCGATCACCGCCGACAGAAGCCCGCCCGCCATGACATAGGAAATCGCCTTGGCGCGGAAGGCGTCGCTTGCGGTATCGGTTGCGGCGAAGCGGTAGAAGCCCTGCGCGGCCATGTAGATGCCGGTCCCGATCGAGGCCAGCAGGAACAGCGGGAACGAGCCCAGCAGCAACCCCGCCGCCCCCAGCGCGCCGCCCGCGGCACCGCCCGCCGCCCCGATCACGAAGCCCGCGCGCCGCCCGTGGCGCTGCATGTATTCCGACAGGATGGGGGCCGCGAACATCGTCGTCAGCACGATCAGCGAAATGGGCAGCGTGGCGAAACAGGCGACCGGGCTCAGCATCTGGCCCGACAGCCCGCCAAGCACGAAGCTGATCGGCATCTGCGCGCCCAGGATGGCCTGGGCGGAGACAAGGACGATGACGTTGCGGCGGGCGCGGGAATCCGTGGTCATGGATTGCTTCTACTCGCCGGCCCGGTATTGTCCAGCGGTCCCCGGGGAGTAGCCTGTGCCGTACCGACTTCTGCAATCCGAGACCGACATGGACCATGGCCTCGCCGCGCTGGTGGCCGCCGATCCGGCGCTTGCCCCGGTGGCCGAGGCGACCGGCCCGGTGCGGCTGCGCCGGCGCGAGGCGGGCTTTGCGGCGCTTCTGTCCGCGATCGTCAGCCAGCAGGTGTCGGTCGCCTCTGCCCGCGCGATCTGGGCCCGACTGGAGGGGGCCGGCCTGACCGAGCGCAGCGCCGTCGCCCGCGCCGAAGAGGACGCCCTGCGCGCCTGTGGCCTGTCGCGCCAGAAGATCCGCTATGCGCTGGCGCTGGCACAGAGCGGCGTCGATTTCGACCGCCTGCACGGGATGGATGACGCCGGGATCGTCGCCACGCTTACCGCCGTGCCCGGCATCGGCGTCTGGACCGCCGAGATCTATGCGATGTTCGCCCTTGGCCGGGCCGACATATTTCCCGCCGGCGACCTTGCGTTGCAGGAAGGGGCGCGGCTGGCGCTGGACCTGCCCGAGCGCCCGCGCGAGCGTGCCCTGCGCGCGCGGGCGGAAGCCTGGGCGCCCTGGCGGTCGGTTGCGGCCAAGCTGCTTTGGCAATACTACGCGCTGGTGAAGGAACGCGAGGGAGTGAACAGCCGATGAGCCTGACCGGACCCGCCCGCAACGCTGCCTCCGGCACGGCCAGTTCGCTGGTCGTTCTTCTGCATGGCTATGGCGCGGACGGCGCCGACCTGATCGGGCTTGCCGATCCGCTGGCCCCCCATCTGCCCGACACCGAATTTCGCGCGCCGAACGCGCCCGAGCCCTGTTCGGTCAACCCGATGGGCCGCCAGTGGTTCCCGATCCCGTGGATCGACGGCTCGTCCGAGGCGCAGGCCCGCGCCGGGATGCTGCGCGCGGCAGAGGCGCTTGACGCCTGGCTCGATGCGCTGGCCACGGAAACCGGCATCGGGCCCGAGCGCACCGTGCTGGTGGGGTTCTCGCAGGGTACCATGATGAGCCTGCATGTCGCCCCCCGCCGCAGGACGCCGCTTGCGGGGATCGTGGGGTTCTCGGGCCGCCTGCTCGCGCCCGAAATGCTCGCATCCGAGACGGTCAGTCGCATGCCCATCCTGCTGGTCCATGGCGACCGCGACGACGTGGTGCCGCCCGCCGCCATGCCCGAGGCGGCCGAGGCGCTGCGCTGCGCGGGTTTCCCCGTGGCAACCCATGTCTCGCGCGGGACCGCCCATGGCATCGCGCCCGACGGGCTGGGGCTGGCGCTGGGCTTCATCCGCCAGCGGCTGGGGATCGACGGCTGAGGCGGCCTAACTCTCGGCCCAGAGCCGGGGCTCGGCGAATTCCAGCGAATTGCCCGCCGGATCGCGCAGATAGATCGACCGCGCGCCCCCGGGCCAGCGCACGTCCGCCTCGATCGGGACATGCGCCGCCTTGAGCCGGGCGACCCAGTCCTCCAGTTCCGCAGCACTTGCGGCAAAGCACAGATGCCCCGGCCCGCGCGCGCCGTGACCGGGCACCGGGCCGGTGTCCCCGGCTTCCGTGGCCGAAGCGCGGAACACCAGCAGCACCCCGTCGCGGACCCGGAAGAAGACGTGCCGACACGACTGGCGCGCCACGACCGGAAGCCCCAGCACCCCGGCATAAAAGGCTTCCGCCGCCTCTAGATCCTCGGCATAGAGCGCCGCCTCCAGGATGGCGGGCGGTTTGCGATCATCCTTCGACATGGACCGAAGCCTAGCACGAATTGCCGGACGGGTGGGATCGCGTCACAAAACCGTCAGTCCCTGTGGATATGTTGCCGGCAATCAAGCGGAGCGGCGCAGATGTAGAGTATTGCGCCGATGCCGCTTCGATATATAGTCAACTAGTGGGGCGGGCGCGTCCCGTCCGCCAGTGTCGGGAAGGGCCGGGCAGGACAGGGGAACGAGTCGCCATGCAGATCGCACCTCAACCGAGTTTCATACGTCAGCCGGCAGGCGCGCGGGACCGCCCGGCGCTGGTGCTGAACGCCGATTACCGGCCGCTGTCCTACATGCCGCTGTCGCTCTGGCCCTGGCAGGAGGCGGTGAAGGCGGCCTTTCTCGACCGGGTGGTGGTGATCTCGGAATACGACGAGGTTGTGCGTTCTCCCTCGATGGAGATCCGCATTCCGTCCGTCGTGGTTCTCAAGGATTATGTGCGCCCCGCCCGGCATGCCGCCTTTACCCGGTTCAACCTGTTCCTGCGCGACGAGTTCGCCTGCCAGTATTGCGGCTCGCGCGGAGAGATGACCTTTGACCATGTGCTGCCGCGCGCGCGTGGCGGGCGCACGACCTGGGACAACGTGGTCGCCGCCTGCGGGCCGTGCAACCTGCACAAGGGATCGAAGACGCTGCGCCAGGCGGGCATGCGCCTGCGCAAGCCCCCGCAAGAGCCGAGCCCGGGCGAATTGCAGAATATCGGGCGCAAGTTCCCGCCCAACCACCTGCATGACAGCTGGATGGACTTCCTCTACTGGGATGCGGAACTGGACGCCTGAGCCGCCTTCCAGGCGGCCAGCAGCCACAGCGCGGCAAGGGCGGCCGATATCAGCGCGTTCCAGCCCGCCATGGATAGCCCCATGAAATCCCACGCGATCTCGTCGCAGCGGATCACCGGGGCGGCAAGGATCTGGTCCAGCAACTCCGACGGGCTGAGGCCCGCGGTCCCGCTTGAGGTGCAGGTGTTCGGACCTTCCCACCAGCGCTGCTCGACGCCGACATGGTAGACGCCGATCCCGGCGGTGGTGGCCGCGGCCAGCGCGCCGAAAAGCGCCACCAGCACGAGGGGCGCGACCAGGGCGACGGCGCCCGCGCCGATCGCTGCGACATGGGGATAGCGCTGCCAGTAGCACAGCTTGCAGGGCGCGAGGTCGCCCAGGTACTGGAAGCCCAGCGCGCCCAGCATCAGCGCGGCCGAGCCGGCGGCTGCCAGGAGCATCAGGGACCGGGCGCTCACAGCCACCTCACCAGGGCGAAGCCGCCCAGCAGGATCACGAAGAACAGCGTGGTCATCAGCCCGAAGCGCCGCTCGACCAGCGCGCGGACGGGGGGGCCGAACTTCCACAGGATCGCGGCGAGCAGGAAGAAGATGAAGCCGCGCGCCACGATCGAGCTGGCCATGAACACCCCGAAGTCGAGCCCGGTCGCGCCCGAGGCGATGGTGATGACCTTGTAGGGGAAGGGCGTGATCCCCGCCATCAGCACGGCCCAGGCGCCGAAGTCGTTGAAACGCAAGGCGAATGCGTCGAACTCTGCGCCCTTGCCGTAGAAGTCCAGCACCGGCTGGCCCACCGACTCGAACAGGACGGCGCCGATCCAGTAGCCCAGCGCCCCGCCCGCCACCGAGGCAAGCGTCGTGACCAGCGCGATGGTCCAGGCGCGGTGAGGGGTGGCGAGGATCATCGGCAGCATCATGACATGGGGCGGGATCGGAAAGACCGAGCTTTCCACGAAGGCCACCGCCGCCAGCGCCGGCAGCGCATAGCGCCCCTCTGCCAGCCGCAAGGTCATGTCATAGATCCGTCGGAACATCGGGTTCCCCTGCCAGATTCCCGACCTCACGGACCATGTCGATGCGCCCGGGTCAAGAGGGCTAAGCGGCGCGGCCAGGCGGTATGGAAGGCGTCTGGAAAGTGTATGGCAAGCGTATGGCAGTCTGCCCGACATCCCCCGCTTCCGGCGCGGCGAAGATTCGGTCTGGCGCGGTTCGGAATCTCATGGTAGCCGACATCTCGTCCAGATGCCCGAGTGGTGGAATTGGTAGACACAGGGGATTCAAAATCCCCCGCCGCAAGGCTTGTCGGTTCGAGTCCGACCTCGGGTACCAGCCAGAACCCTACAGCGCCGCCCGCAGCTCCGAAAGGCTGGGCGGGTTGCAGCCGGCGCGGCCGCAGTTGATGGCCGCAGCGGCCGCCGCGCGGCGCATCAGCAGGCGGGCCTGGTCCGGCGTCAGCGCGTCGAGCGCGCCGCGGCGGAGCCAGCCCTCGTGGTGGCACTGGGCGATCAGCGTTCCCATGAAGGTGTCGCCGGCGCCGACCGTGTCGACCAGTTTCGGGACCGGGTGGGGGGGCACCTCGATCTCGCCCGAGCGGGTGATGCCGAAGGCGCCCTTCGCGCCCAGGGTCAGAACGACCAGCCCGGCGCGGCTGCGCCCGGCGATGGCGCGCAGCGCCGCCCGGGGATCCTGGCCGGGGGCCAGCCAGGCGATATCCTCGTCGGACATCTTGATCAGGTCGGCGGTGGCGATCAGCGTCTCGAGCCGGGCCAGATAGCCCGCGCGGTCATGGATGAAGGCCGCGCGGATGTTGGGGTCGAGCGCGGTGAAGGTGCCCGCCTGCGAAAGGTCGCGGAAAAGCCCGGCCCAGGCCTCGGCGTCGGGGCCGTCGGTGACGGCGAGGGAGCCCACGAAGAAGGCGGAGGGTGCTACGGGCAGGGCTGCGCGCAGGCTTTCGGGGGTCACGTCCCGTTCGGCCGTGCGTTCGCGGTAGAACTGGTAGCGGGCCTGGCCCTGTTCGAGCGAGACGACCGCCAGCGAGGTCGGCCGGTCCGAGGGGGTGTGCAGCGCCTGCGCGCGGGGGTTCGCCAGCAGGTCCGCCTGAAGCTGGCGGCCCAGCGTGTCGGTGGAAAACGGGGTCAGGTAGCCCATGGCCACGTCCTGCCGGGCGATGGCCTTGGCCACGTTGAAGGGCGCGCCGCCGGGCACCGCGCGATAGGCGGGGTGGCCGCCATCGGGGGCGTCCTGGATGAAGTCGATGAGGTTCTCGCCGCCGACGATGATCATGGGCTGTGCCGATCCAATGCTTCGTGTCGGGGCAGGGAAACAGCAGGCGGGGCCCGCGTGTCAACCGCGAAGGCCCCCGCGCCGGGTCGTGGCGCGGGGGTTCGGGGTCATTCCGCCGCTTCGGCGTAGCTTTCCATCGGCGGGCAGGTGCAGACCAGGTTGCGGTCGCCATAGGCGTTGTCGACCCGGTTGACCGGCGCCCAGTACTTGTCCACCCGGAAGGCGCCGGGCGGAAAGCAGGCCTGCTCGCGCGTGTAGGGGCGATCCCAGGGGCCGACCAGATCCTCGACCGTGTGGGGCGCGTTCTTCAGCGGGTTGTTCTCGCGGTCCATCTCGCCCGAGGCGATGGCGTCCGCCTCGGCCCGGATGGCGAGCATGGCGTCGATGAAGCGGTCAAGCTCGGCCTTGGGCTCGCTTTCGGTGGGTTCCACCATCAGCGTGCCGGGGACCGGCCAGCTCATGGTGGGGGCGTGGAAGCCGCAGTCGATCAGGCGCTTGGCCACATCCTCGACCGTGACGCCCGCCAGCGCGTCGAGCGCGCGGGTGTCGAGGATGCATTCATGCGCGACCCGGCCGCCGGCATTGGTGAACAGCACCTCGTAGGCGCCATCCAGCCGTTTGGCGATGTAGTTCGCGTTCAGGATCGCGACCCTGGTGGCCTGGGTCAGACCCGCCCCGCCCATCAGCAGGATATAGGCCCAGCTGATCGGCAGGATCGAGGGCGAGCCGAAGGGCGCGGCCGAGACCGGGCCCTGCTGGCCGCCGGTATGCGGGTGGCCGGGCAGGTAGGGCGCGAGATGCGCCTTGACCCCGATCGGGCCCATGCCGGGGCCGCCGCCGCCATGCGGGATGCAGAAGGTCTTGTGCAGGTTCAGGTGGCTGACGTCGCCGCCGATATCGCCCGGCTTCGAGATGCCGACCATCGCGTTCATGTTCGCGCCGTCGATATAGACCTGCCCGCCATGCCGGTGGGTGATGGCGCAGACCTCGCGCACCGTGTCCTCGAACACGCCGTGGGTCGAGGGGTAGGTTATCATGCACCCCGCCAGGTTTTCGGCGTGTTTCTCGGCCTTTGCGCGGAAATCCTCGACATCGATGTCGCCGTTTTCGGCGGATTTCACGGCGACCACCTCCCAGCCGACCATGTGGGCCGAGGCGGGGTTGGTGCCATGCGCGGAAGTCGGGATCAGGCAGACGTTGCGATGCCCCTCGCCGCGCGCCTTGTGGAAGGCGCGGATGGTCAGAAGCCCGGCATATTCGCCCTGCGCGCCGGAATTGGGCTGCATGGACAGCGCGTCATAGCCTGTGATGTCGCAGAGCTTGGCCGACAGGTCGTCGATCAGTTCCATGTAGCCCTGCACCTGGTCGTCGGGCGCGAAGGGGTGGATTTCCGCGAATTCGGGCCAGGTGACCGCCAGCATCTCGACCGTGGCGTTCAGCTTCATCGTGCAGGAGCCGAGCGGGATCATCGCCCGGTCGAGCGCGAGGTCGCGATCCGCCAGCCTGCGCATGTAGCGGGTGATCTCGGCCTCCGCCCGGTTCATGTGAAAGATCGGGTGCGTCATGTAGGGCGTGTCGCGCAGGCAGGCCTGCGGCAGGCGGTAGGGGCGGTCGTGGTCGCGGTATTTCAGGTGGTCGCCGCCAAAGGCGCGCCAGACGGCCTCGACCGTCTCGCCATAGGTCTTTTCGTTGCAGGAAATGCCGATCCTGGTGGTGCCCACCTTGCGCAGGTTCACGCCGTTGGCCACGGCCGCGTTCAGGATCACGCCCTGAAGCGCGCCGACTTCCACGGTGACGGTGTCGAAGAAGGTCTCGGGCTCGACCTTGAAGCCCAGTTCTTCCAGGCCCCGGACCAGGCGCACCGTCTTGCGGTGGATGCTCTGGGCGATCGCCTTAAGCCCGTCGGGGCCGTAATAGACGCCGTACATGGAGGCCATCACGGCCAGCAGCGCCTGCGCGGTGCAGACGTTCGAGGTGGCCTTTTCGCGGCGGATATGCTGCTCGCGGGTCTGGAGGCTCAGGCGATAGGCCTTGTTGCCGCGCGCGTCGATCGACACGCCGATCAGCCGGCCCGGCATGGCGCGCTTGAAGGCGTCCTTGCAGGCCATGTAGGCGGCGTGCGGGCCGCCGAAGCCCATCGGCACGCCGAAACGCTGGGTAGAGCCGATGGCGATGTCGGCGTCCATCTCTCCGGGGCTTTTCAGCAGGCACAGCGCGAGCGGGTCGGCGGCGATGATGCCGAGCGCCCTGGCGGCGTGCAGCTTTTCGATCACCTCGGTGAAGTCGTGCACATGGCCGTAGGTGCCGGGATACTGGAAGATCGCGGCGAACACCGCCTCGGGGTCGAGATCGCGGAACGGGTCGCCGACGATTGTCTCGATGCCCAGGGGTTCCGCGCGGGTCCGGATCACGGCGATGGTCTGCGGGTGGCAGTTCTGGTCGATGAAGAAGCCCGCAGCCTTGGACTTGGCGCCGCGCTGGGCCATGGTCATCGCCTCGGCCGCGGCCGTCGCCTCGTCCAGCAGCGAGGCGTTGGCGATGTCGAGCCCGGTCAGGTCCGAGATCATGGTCTGGAAGTTGAGGAGCGCCTCGAGCCGGCCCTGGCTGATTTCCGGCTGGTAGGGCGTGTAGGCGGTGTACCAGGCGGGGTTTTCCAGGATGTTGCGCAGGATCACGGGCGGCGTGAGCGTGGCGTGGTAGCCCATGCCGATCAGCGAGGTGAGGACCTTGTTCTTCCTGGCGACCGTCCGCATCCGGTGCAGCATGTCCCGTTCGGACAGCGGCGCGCCGAAATCGAGGGCCTGTTCCTGGCGGATGCCGGCGGGCACGGTTTCCGCGATCAGCGCATCGAGGCTGTCCACCCCGAGCACGGCCAGCATCTGCGCCATCTCGTCCGGACTGGGCCCGATATGGCGGCGATTGGCGAAATCATAGGGATCGTAGTCGGTCAGGGCGAAGGTCATTGCGGTCCTCTGGATGCCGGGATCGGCTCAGGAAATCAGCAGCTTGTAGGCGGCTTCGTCCATCAGTTCCTCAAGCTCCGCCTCGTCCGAGATGCGGATCTTGTAGAACCAGGCGTCGCTTTCGGGGCTGTCGTTCACCTGGGCGGGGGCGTCGCTCAGGCTGTCGTTCACCTCGATGATCTCGCCCGTGACCGGGGCATAGATCTCGGAGGCGGCCTTGACGCTTTCGACGACGCCCATCTCGTCGCCCTTGTCGAAGCTTTCGCCGACTTCCTTCAGCTCGACATAGACGACCTCGCCCAGCTGCTCGGCGGCGTGTTCGGTGATGCCGACGGTGGCGATGTCGCCGTCAACGTCCAGCCATTCGTGTTCTTCGGTGTAGTAGATCGCCATGGGATGCTCCGCTCAGCGCTTGTAGGTGTGGGGGACGAAGGGAAGGGATGCGACATGGCCCGGCAGGGCCTTGCCGCGAACGATCAGCGATATGGGCGTGCCGGGGGCGGCGTGGCCCGTCTCGACATAGCCCATGGACACGGGGCCGCCCAGGGTGGGGCCGAAGCCGCCGCTGGTCACATGGCCGATGATGCGGCCGTCGGCGTCGGCGACTTCGGTGCCGGCGCGGGCGGGGGCGCGGCCCTCGGGGCGCAGGCCGACCAGCTTGCGGGCCGGGCCGTCCGCGATCTCGCGCAGGATGCGCCCGGCGCCGGGAAAGCCGCCTTCCTCGCGCCGGCGCTTCTGGATCGCCCAGCCCAGCCCCGCCTCGATGGGCGAGGTGGTCGCGTCGATGTCGTTGCCGTAAAGGCAGAGCCCCGCCTCGAGCCGCAGGCTGTCGCGCGCGCCAAGGCCCGCGGGTTCCACGCCCTCATGGGCCAGCAGGCGGCGGGCAAGCGCCGCGGCCTGCCCCGCGGGGACAGAGATCTCGTAGCCATCCTCGCCGGTGTAGCCCAGCCGCGAGACGCGCAGGGCCACGCCGTCCAGGGTGGCGGTGCAGGTTTCCATGAATTTCAGCGCCGCCGCCTGGGGCACCAGCGGCGCCATGATCCCCTCGGCCAGCGGACCCTGGAGCGCGATCAGCGCCAGGTCCGTCCGCTCGATGATCTCGATGGGGGCGGGGACATTGGCGCGCATGTAGGGGATGTCGTGGTCGCGGCGCGCGGCGTTCACCACCATGTAGAGATGGTCGCCCGCGTTCGACACGATCAGGTCGTCGAGGATGCCGCCCTGCGCGTCGGTGAAGAAGGTGTAGCGCGCCTTGCCCTCGGGCAGGGCCGCGATGCTGGCGGGCACCAGCGCCTCGAGCGCGCGGGCCGCCCCATCGCCGCGGAGTTCGACCTGCGCCATGTGGCTGACATCGAAAAGCGCCGCCTTCCCGCGCGCGGCGGCGTGTTCGCCCATCACGCCCAGCGGGTAGCTGACAGGCATCTCCCAGCCCGCGAACGCGACCATCCTTGCGCCAAGCTCCAGGTGCAGCTCGTATAGCGGCGTGCGCTGGGTCATGTCTGGCTCCGTCCCTTTGTGTCCGGGATCATAGGCGCGGGCATGGGGGATTGAGAAGGGGGTGCCTTCGTCCGCCCGTTGCCGATACCGGTGCCGGTGCCGATGCCTGTGACCGCGCCGGCCCGGCCCGCGCGGTGCGATCCCTGTCTGGTCATGCGTGTCGAGTATCCCAAGCCCGCTGTTTCTGCCCGCCGCCGGCGCGGGCGCCGGTTTCCGATCGGAAACTTTCAGTTTTGCCGCCGAGTCGCAAGGGTGCCCGGATGCCGCAGGGTGATTTTCGTTTTGACAGGAAAACGAAACTGGTGAACCATGGGCCCTGAAGGAGTCTCGCCCGTGATCGCACGCCAGGAAACCATCCTTGCCCTTGCCCGCCAACAGGGTCGCGTCCTGGTGGACGACCTGGCGCGGCGCCTGTCGATCACGCCGCAGACCGTGCGCAAGGATCTGCGCCTGCTGGAGGAGGAGGGGCTTGTCACCCGCTTCCATGGCGGGGCAAGCCTGCGGGCGGGCAGCGCCTATCTGGACTACGGGACGCGGGCGGGCATCGCCGCGCGCGAGAAGCAGGCCATCGGGGCCGCGGCGGCGGCGATGCTGCGCCCCGGGCAGACGGTGTTCCTGAACGCCGGCACCACGACCGAGGCGGCGGCCCGCGCCATGGGGCAGGTGGCGGGGCTGACGGTGATCGCCGACAGCGTGAATATCGCCAACATTACCAGGCAGATACCGGGGCTGACCACGATCGTGGCAGGCGGCGTTGTGCGGCCTGCGGACGGGTCCGTGGTGGGTGCGGGCGCGGTGTCCTTCATCGGCCAGTTCAGCGCCGACGTGGCGCTGATCGGGGCGGCGGCGGTGGGGCCGGACGGCACGCTGATGGATTACGACCTGGACCAGGTGATGGTCGCGCGCGCGATGATGCAGCATGCCCGCCGCGTGGTGCTGCTGGTGGACGGGGCCAAGTTCGACGCCAGCGCGCCGGTGCGGATCGCGCCGCTTGGGGAGCTGTCCGCCATCGTGACGGATATCTGCCCCTCGGCCACGGTGCGCGCGGCCTGCGCGGCCGCCGGCGTGGAGCTGGTCGAGCTGAAGCGCGAGTCGGAGGTGGCGGCGCGCAGCGCGTGAATCGCTTGACAGGAAGGTTCGTTTTTAGGACCATACGAAAATAACGAAGCCTGAGCGAAAAGACTCGGGTCGACCCCTGGGAGGGAAAATAGGTGTCAGTCCCGTGCTAGTCCTGCATGCACCCCTGCGCGCATTGATCGCCGTGAACTCGGTCCACCTGTGGATCGGGCGTCACCTGGCCTGGATCGCGCTTGCCCTGATGGTCTGCGCGATCCTGGCGCAGGTGATCTTTCGCTACCTGCTGGGCAACGCGCTGGCCTGGTCCGAGGAAGGCGCGCGTTTCCTGATGCTGTGGATGACCGGGCTGATCGCGCCCTCGGCCTATCGTTGGGGCGGGTTCGTCGCCATCGACATGGTGCCGCGCGCGCTGCCGCGCATCACCGGCCTGGTCCTGAACCTGTCGCTGCTGTTCGTGGCGGCGGTGGTGCTGGCCATTTCCATCCGCATCGGCTGGAACGACATGACCGGCTTTGGCGGGCGTTTCGCCTCGCCCTCGCTCAAGGTGCCGCTGTCGCTGATCGGCGGCGAGGACATCGCCTTTCGCCGCGCCTGGATGATGGGCGCGCTGGTGGTGGGATCGGTGATGATGTTCCTTGTCAACATCGAGCTGATCCTGCGCAACCTGGTGGCCCTGCTCGATCCCGAGCGCGAGCCGCCGATGGACCGGGCCATGATTTCCGCGGGGGCCGACTGATGCTGATCTGGTTCCTTCCCCTTTTCCTGGTCATCCTGATGATCGGGATGCCGGTGTTCTTCGCGCTGCTGGCAGCACCCGGCCTGCTGCTCTACCTCGACGGGCAGGAGCGGATGCTGGCCACGCTCTATCGCAACGTGTTCACCGGGATCGACAGTTTCCCGCTGATGGCGCTGCCCTTCTTCATGCTGGCGGGCGAGCTGATGAACCGCGGCGGCATAACGCTGCGCCTGGTGGAGTTCAGCCAGGCCATCATGGGCCACCTGCGCGGCGGGCTTGCGCATGTGAACATCCTGAGCTCGATCCTGTTCGCGGGGCTTTCCGGCTCGGCGGTGGCCGACACCTCGGCGCTGGGTTCCACGCTGATCCCGGCGATGGAGAAGAACGGCTATACCCGCAAGTTCGCCGCCGCGATCACCGCCGCGAGTTCGGTGATCGGGCCGATCATCCCGCCCTCGGGCATCATGATCATCTATGCCTATGTGATGGGCGAGTCGGTGGCGGCGCTGTTCCTGGCCGGCATCGTGCCGGGGGTCATGGTGGGCGTCGGCCTGATGCTGATGGTCCGGCTTCTGGCGGACCGCTACGACCTGCCCAAGGCCGAGCGGATCGTGAAGAAGGACCAGACGATCAGCGCGACCGAGAACCTGATCGCGCGGGTGCTGGCGCGGCTGAACATGATCGGCGTGCTCTGGGGGCTGCATGTGCTGGTGGCAAGCCTGCTGGGCACGGCAAGCCTGCCGCCCCTGGCCGGGCTGATCGGCTTCGCGGTCGTCTCCGAGCTGATCTTCACGGCCGCCCGCAAGCGCATGTCCGAGCCCGCGCGCATCGTCTACAAGCGCGCCGTCGTGCCGCTGCAGACGCCCGTGATCATCCTGGGCGGCATCCTGATCGGCGTGTTCACCCCGACCGAGGCGTCGGTGATCGCGGTGGCCTATGCGATCCTGATCTCGTTCTTCATCCTGCGCTCGATGAAGCTGGCGGACCTGCCGGCGATCCTGATGCGCTCTGCGCTGGGATCGTCCACGGTGCTGTTGCTGGTGGGGGCTGCGGTCGCGTTCAAGACGGTGGTGGCGCTGAGCCACGCGCCCGAGGAACTGGCGGAGTTCATCCTCTCGCTCAGCGAGAACCCCTACATGCTGCTGTTCCTCATCAACATCCTGCTGTTCATCGTGGGGATGTTCCTCGATGCGGGGCCGGCCATCATCATCCTTGGCCCGATCCTTGGCCCCATCTTCGTCGAGATCGGCGTCCACCCGGTGCATTTCGCCATCATCATGTCGGTCAACCTGACCGTGGGGCTGGCGACGCCGCCGATGGGGCTGGTGCTGTTCGTGGCGAGTTCCGTCTCGGGCGAGCGGGTGGAGACGATTTCAAAGGCGATCCTGCCGTTCCTGGCGGTCGAGGTGGTGGTGATCTTCCTGATCACCTACTTCCCGGCGATCTCGCTTACGGTTCCCAGACTTGCGGGGTTCATCCAGTGACGGACCCGGCACAAGACCAACAACAACCAGACATCCATTCGACAGGAGGAAGACACATGCAATTTTCGACAGCCATCAAGTCGCTCGCCGTGGCGACGCTGCTGATGGGCACCGCGGCCAGCGCGCAGGATTTCACCATCCGCGCGACCGCCAACTCCAACATGGAGGACGAGGACGCCGACGGGCTGGCGGTGTTCGAGCAGTATGTCGAGGCGGCCTCGAACGGGCGCATCGCGGTGGAAAGCTTCATCGGCACCCAGCTCTGTTCCACCGGCGAGGAGTGCCTGCAGGGCATCGCCGACGGGTCGATCGACGTCTACATCTCGACCTCGGGCGGCACGGCGGGGATCTTTCCCTTCGTGCAGGTGCTGGACCTGCCCTACCTGATGAGCGACGACCGGGTGGCCGAGGCGGTGCTGGCCAACGGCTCGCCCTTCGTGCGGCGGATGCAGGAAATGGTGATGGAGTATTCCGACGGCACCATCCGGCTGATGACCATCGGCAACACCGGCGGCTGGCGCAGCTTCGCCAACACCGAGCGGCGGGTGCAGGAGCCGGGCGACCTGGCGGGCCTGAAGCTGCGCACGGTTCCGGCCGACCTGCCGCAGGAACTGGTGCGCGCGCTCGACGCCTCGCCCACGCCGATCCCGTGGCCCGAGCTGTTCACCTCGCTTCAGACCGGGGTGGTCGAGGGCACCGCGAACGGCATCACCGACATCATGAACATGAAGTTCCCCGATGCGGGGCTTCAGTACCTGACGCTGGACGGCCATTCCTACATGGGCGCGCTGTGGTTCATGAACAACGAGAAGTTCATGGCCATGCCCGAGGATCTGCGCCGGGTGGTGGTGGACGGGTTCTACCAGCTTCAGCAGGCGACATTCGCCTCGCCCAAGCGCAAGTCGATCGCGGCCTACGAGGCCTATCTTGCGGGGGGCGGCGATCTTTACGTCCCGAGCCCCGAGGAAAAGGCCGCCTTCGCCGAGGCTGCCGCGCCGGTCTATGACTGGTTCAAGGCCAATGTCGAGGGCGGCGAGGAGGTCTTCAACGTCCTGACCGAGGCGGTGGCCGAGGTCGAGGCAGAGATCAATGCCGTCTACGACGCCGAACTGAACTGATCCCTCCCAAGGATCGTGCGCCCGGGGCTGGACCCCGGGCGCGCAGACTGGCCCCGCTGTAAAGGTGGGGCATCTTTCCCGAAAGAACCGACAGACATGGCTCGCCCCGATCCGCGTTCCCGACCCCGTCTTGCCGAAAGGCCCGCCCGATGACCGAGGTGCTGGTCTGCGGCTCGGCCGTGATCGACATGATCTTCGAGGTGGACCGCTTCCCGGACCGCGCCGAGAAATACCGCGCGCGCGACGCGCGCATCCTGGGGGGCGGCTGCGCCGCGAACGCCGCCGTGGCGATCACGCGCCTGGGCGGCCGGGCCCGGATCGCCGCGCGCTGCGGTGACGACCTGATCGGCCGGCTGATGCGCGAGGGCCTGGAGGAGGAGGGGGTGGACACGTCCCTTGTCCAGGTGGCGGAAGGCGGGCGCTCGGCCTTTTCCTCGATCCAGGTCACCCCCGATGGCGAGCGGCAGATCATGGCCTTTCGCGGCGCGGGGCTGGCGGTGGACCTGCCCGCGGGCGGCTTGGGCCGGCCCGATGCCGTGCTGGCCGACACCCGCTGGCCCGAGGCAGGCGTCGCCGTGCTGGACCATGCCCGCGCGCTGGGCGTGCCGGGCATACTGGACGGCGAGGCGCCGGTCGCGCCGGAGTTGCTGCGCGCCGCAAGCCATGCCGCCTTTTCGGCGCAGGGCCTGCGCGCGCTGACCGGGCGGGACGACCTGGCCGAGGGGCTGCGCGCTGCCGCCGCCATGACGGATGCCTGGGTCTGCGTCACCGATGGCGCGCGGGGCACGCATTATCTCGACGACGGGCGCATCGCGCATGTCCCCTCGCCCCGCATCGTGCCGGTGGACACGCTGGGGGCGGGCGATGTGTGGCACGGCGCCTTTGCGCTGGCGCTGGGCGAGGGCATGGCGCTTGGCGCCGCCATCGCCTTCGGCAATGCCGCCGCCAGCCTGAAATGCACGGTGCCGGGGGGGCGCGCAGGCGCCCCGGACCGCGCCGCAACCGAAGCCTTCATGCAAAGGAACGAGGAATGGAACTGACAGCCGGAAAGCTCTGGGGGCTGCGCCGCATGGCCGACGCCGCGGGGCGCTTCAAGATGACCGCCGTGGACCAGCGCCCGCCCATCAAGGGGCCGATCGCGAAGTACCACGACCTGCCCGAGGCCCCCTGGGAAGAGGTGGCGCGCTTCAAGACGCTTCTGATCGAGACGTTGCAGGACGCATCCACCGCGATGCTTCTGGACCCGCATTACGCGATCCCGATGGGGCTGGACCGGCTTTCGCCCGCCAAGGGCCTGATCGTCACGCTGGAGGACAGCATCTTCGAGGATGCGCCCGGCGGGCGGCTTTCATCCGAGATCGACGACTGGTCGGTGAACAAGATCAAGCGCATGGGCGGCGACGCGGTCAAGGTGCTGGCCTGGTATCGCCCCGATGCCGCGCCGGAGGTCTGCCGCGCCCAGCAGGATTTCACCAAACGCATCGGCGAGGCCTGCGCGCGCTACGACATCCCCTTCCTGTTCGAGTTGCTGGTCTATCCGCTGAAGGGCGATGCGGACCAGACCAAGGACTATGTGGAAATGGCCGGCAAGCGCAGCGATCACGTCCTGGGCTCGGTCGAGGAATTCGCCAGGTCAGACTACGGCATTGACGTGTTCAAGCTGGAAAGCCCCGTGGCGGCGAAGGACGCCGACGGCTCGGCCGCCGTTCAGGCCGTCTTCGACGAGATGGGCCGGCTTGCCGGGCGGCCCTGGGTGATGCTGTCGGCGGGCGCGGGCAAGGCCGAGTTCAAGGCGGTGATGGAACATGCCTACAAGGCGGGCGCGTCGGGCTATCTTGCGGGCCGGGCGATCTGGCTTGACGCTTTCGGGGCCTACCCCGACTGGGCCGCGATCGAGGCGGGGCTGAGGGGCGAGGGCTGCGCCTACATGGCAGAGCTGAACGCGCTGACCGACGCCGCGGCACTTCCCTGGTTTGACCACCCCTGTTTCGGGGGGCGGACCGGCGTGCAGCCGGCGGATGCCAGTTTCCGCCATGTCTACGGGGCGATGTGACATGGCACGCATCGGCATCCTGCCGCTGGGGCGCCCCACCTTCGACGTGGACTTCGCGGGCGAGAAGCTGGCCGCGATGCTGGCGCGGCTCGACGCATCCGGGCACCAGATCGCGGGGCCGCGCGGGCTGCTGTTCGACGCGGCCGCGACCCGCGCCGGGCTGGCGGAGTTGCGGGAGGCGTCCATCGACCACCTGCTGATCCTGCAGGTGACATTCACCGACGCGTCCATGACGGTGGAGGCGGCCAACGCCTTCCCCGGCGTGCCGCTCTCGATCTGGGCGGTGCCCGAACCGCGCCTTGGCGGGCGGCTGCGGCTGAACGCCTTCTGCGGGCTGAACCTTGCCTCGCATGCGCTGGGGCTGGCGGGGCGGGATTTCGGCTGGCTCTACACGGATGCCGGGGACGCCGACCTGGACGGGCTGCTGGCCGGGCGGCACCAGGCCGGGCGGCTGGCGCCGGTGGCGGGGGCGGGCGATGCGGGGCGGGGCCGCAAGGTGGCCGACGCGCTTGCGGGCCGGCGCATCGCGCGGATCGGCGCGCATCCCGACGGGTTCGACACCTGCGCCTATGACGCGGACCGGCTGATGGCGCTGGCCGGGGTCGCGGTGGACGCGCTGGAACTGGACACGCTGTTCGACACCGCCCGCGCGGCCGACGCGGACGCCGCCGCCAGCTTGCGCGCGCGCACGGCAGAGGCGCTGCCGGATCTGGACGCGGTGGACCAGGACCAGCTGGACCGCTCGCTGCGGCTGCGGCTGGCGCTTGACGCGATCCGGGCGAAGGGCAGCTACGACGCCTTTGCCATCCGCTGCTGGCCCGAGACATTCACCGAATATGGCGGCGCGGTCTGCGGGCCGGTGGCGCAGCTGGGCGAGGCCCGGGTGCCCTGCGCCTGCGAGGCCGATGTCTATGGCGCGCTGACCCAGCTTCTGTTGCAGGAAGTGGCGCAGGCCCCGGTTTTCCTGGCGGACCTGGTGGACATGGATGCGGCCGACGATACCGGCGTCGTGTGGCATTGCGGGCAGGCGCCCCTGTCGATGGCGGCGGAAAGCGTCGCGCCGCACGCGACGATCCACACCAACCGCAAGATGCCGCTGCTTTACGAATTCCCGCTGAAGCCGGGCCGGGTGACGCTTGCGCGCGTCAGCCAGGCGCATGGCAGCCCGCGCATGGTGATCGCGGGCGGCGAGATGCTGGACCGGCCGATGGCCTTTACCGGGACCTCGGGCGTGCTGCGCTTCGACCGTACGGCCGATGAGACGCTGCAAAGGGTGATGGCCAGCGGGCTCGAACATCACATGGGGCTGGTCTATGGCGACCACCGCGCGGCGCTGGCCGACGTGGCGGCGGCCATGGGCCTGCCCGTACTGGAGCTTTGAGAGATGACGATCAGATACGGGATCATCGGTTCGGGCATGATGGGGCAGGAGCATATCCGCAACATCAACCTGCTTGGCGATGCGCGCGTGGTGGCGGTGTCCGACCCCGATGCCGCGATGCGCGGGGCGGCGCAGGCCACCGCGGGCCCGGGCTGCGCCGCCCATGCCCATCACCGCGACCTGCTGGCCGCGGGCGGGCTGGACGCGCTGGTGATCGGCGCGCCGAACCACCTGCACCTGCCCATCCTGCGCGACGCGATGGCAAGCGGCCTGCCCATCCTGTGCGAGAAGCCGCTGGGCCTGACCGATGCCGAATGCGCCGAGATCGAGGCGTTGCAGGCGGGCAGGCGCGCGCCGCTGTGGGTGGCGATGGAATACCGCTACATGCCCGCCATCACCCGGCTGATCGCCGAGGTGGAGGCCGGGACCGCAGGGCGGGTGCACATGCTCTCGATCCGCGAGCACCGCTTTCCCTTTCTTTCGAAGGTGGGCAACTGGAACCGTTTCGCCGATCAGACCGGCGGCACCCTGGTCGAGAAATGCTGCCATTTCTTCGACCTGATGCGGCTGATCCTGAAATCCGAGCCGGTGCGCGTCTATGCCTCGGGCGCGATGGACGTGAACTTCCTTCACGAGGAGTATGGCGGCCGCAAGCCCGACATCATCGACAATGCCTTCGTGATCGTCGATTTCGCCAACCGCACGCGCGCCATGCTGGACCTGTGCATGTTCGCCGAAGGGTCCTGGTGGCAGGAGGTGGTGTCGGCCACGGGCGACATCGCGCGGGTGGATGCGCGCATCCCCGGGCCCGCGCGCTTCAACCCCGACGGGCAGGACCGGCACAGCCAGCTTGTCGTCTCGCCCCGGCTGAAGCAGGGCTACCGGCAGGAGGATATCGCCAACGACCCGGCGCTGGCGCGGGCGGGCGATCACCACGGGTCCACCTTCTACCAGCACCAGCGCTTCATCCAGATGATCCGCACGGGTGGCGCGCCCGAGGTTTCCGTGCGAGACGGACGCATTGCCGTCGCCGTGGGGGCGGCGGCCGAGGAAAGCATCCGCACCGGGCTGCCGGTGCATCTGCCCGAATTTGCCGGAGTGCCCGAATATGCCTGATGTCGTCATCACCGAATTCATGGACGAGGACGCCGTCGCCGCGCTGAGCGCGCGGTTCGACTGCCTTTACGACCCCGCGCTGGTGGACCGGCCCGAGGATCTGGCGGCGCTTCTGGGCGATGCCCGCGCGCTGATCGTGCGCAACCGCACCCAGGTGCGCGAGGCGGTGCTGGGGGCCGCGCCGAAGCTGTCCTGCGTGGGCCGGCTGGGCGTGGGCCTGGACAATATCGACGTGGCGGCCTGCAAGGCGCGCGGCGTGGCGGTCTATCCCGCCACCGGCGCCAATGACGACGCGGTGGCGGAATATGTCGTGACCGCCGCGCTGGTCCTGCTCAGGGGCGCGTGGCACGCGACCGACCGGGTCGCGGCCGGGGAATGGCCGCGCCAGGCGCTGATGGGCCGCGAGGTGGGCGGCAAGACGCTGGGGCTGATTGGCTTTGGCTCGATCGCGCGCCAGACCGCGCGGCGGGCGGCGGCGCTGGGCATGCGGATCGCGGCCCATGACCCCTTCCTGCCCGAGGGCGATCCGGCCTGGAAGGACGCCGAGCGGATGGACCTGGAGCGGCTGGCGGCAGAGGCGGATGTGCTCAGCCTGCATGTGCCGCTGACCGACGGCACGCGCCACATGGTGAACGCCGATCTTCTGTCACGGATGAAGCCCGACGCGATCCTGGTGAACGCGGCGCGCGGCGGCGTGGTGGACGAGGCGGCGCTGGCGGCCGCGCTGCGCGCCGGGCGCCTGGGGGGCGCCGCCCTTGACGTGTTCGAGGAGGAACCGCTGACGGCGGCCGGCGGGGCGAAGTATGACGGGCTGAACGTGATCCTGACGCCGCATGTCGCGGGCGTCACGCAAGAGGCGAATGTGCGGGTCAGCTCGATGATCGCCGATCGGGTGGCGGCGCATCTGGACGCGCTTTGAGGATGGACGCCCCCTGTCGAGGGACTGGCCCGTCCCGGGCTTGACCCGTCCCGGGCTTGACCCGGGACCCCGCGCCGCGAGGCGAGGCCCCGGGTCAGGCCCGGGGCGCGTATCGTGGGGGGCGCGTATCGTGGGGGGCGCGGAGGGAGGCCCCGGGTCAAGCCCGGGGCGCGTATAGTGGGGTGCGGGGGAGCGAGGCCCCGGGTCAGGCCCGGGGCGCGTATCGTGGGGTGCGGGGGAGCGAGGCCCCGGGTCAGGCCCGGGGCGCGTATCGTGGGGTGCGGGGTAGCGAGGCCCCGGGTCAAGCCCGGGGCGCGTATTGTGGGGTGCGTCTGGTGGTCGCCGTGTCCGGGATGCGCCTCAGCCCTGGCGGGCCGCCTCGGCGCGCTGGCGGGCGAGGCCGCTGTCCACGTCGTTCACGCCCAGCAGCTTCACCACCAGCCGCAGGAAGGCGTTTTCCATGTGGTCGCGGTCGTCATCGGCCAGTGCCACGGACCAGAGCGACTCGACGATGGCGCCGCGTTCCTCGTAGGGAACGCCGGTCTTGATCGCCTTGGTCAGGTGCACGGTGTCGCCGGCCTCTGCCTCCAGCGCCTCGCCTCGGGCGCGCAGGGCGGCGGCGGCGGTTCCGTCCAGCCCGTAGCGGCGCATCAGGATGGCGTCGATCACCGCCTGCTCGTGCGCGGCGTAATCCTCGTCGGCCCTGGCGCAGCGCACCAGCAGCGCCGCCAGCGACAGGCGGTAATCCCCTTCGGGGTCGGCCTGCGGCGCCTCGCCCATCAGGCGTTTGAACAGGTCTGCGATCATGCGGGGATACCTAGTCCGTCCTGCCGCCTACACAAGCCGCGACTGTTCGAGGGCCGCGCGCACGAAGTCGCGGAACAGCGGGTGCGGTGCGAAGGGCTTTGATTTCAGCTCGGGGTGGAACTGCACGCCGATATACCAGGGATGCTCGCGCAGCTCGACGATTTCGGGCAGGCGGCCGTCGGGCGACATGCCCGAAAAGGTCAGGCCCTCCGCCTCCAGTTTCTCGCGGTACTTGATGTCCACCTCGTAGCGGTGGCGGTGGCGTTCCGAAATCGCGGTGGTGCCGTAGATATGGGCGACCTTGCTGCCCTCTTTCAGCACCGCGTCATAGGCGCCAAGGCGCATGGTGCCGCCCTTGTCGTCCTGGGTGGTGCGCTGGATGGTGCGGTTGCCCTCTACCCATTCCTTCAGGTGATAGACCACCGGCTCGAAGCGGCGCACGCCCGCCTCGTGGTCGAATTCCTCGGAGCCGGCGTTCGACAGGCCCAGCAGGTCGCGCGCCGCCTCGATCACCGCCATCTGCATGCCGAGGCAGATGCCGAGGTAGGGGATCTGGCGTTCGCGGGCGAACTTGGCGGCGCGGATCTTGCCTTCGGTCCCGCGCTCTCCGAAGCCGCCCGGCACGAGGATGGCGTTGTAGCCCTCGAGCAGGGGGGCCACGTCCTCCTCGCGCTCGAAGATCTCGGCGTCGATCCATTCGGCGCGCACCTTGGCGCGGTTCGCCATGCCGCCATGGGTCAGCGCCTCGGCGATGGACTTGTAGGCATCTTCCAGCTGGGTGTACTTGCCGACGATGGCCACGCGCACCTCGCCCTCGGGGTTGTGGACGCGGTCGACCACGTCTTCCCACTTGTCGAGCACGGGCTTGGGCGCGGGCGAGATGCCGAAGGCATCCAGCACCGCCTGGTCCAGCCCCTCGCGGTGATAGGCGAGCGGGGCCTCGTAGATCGACTTCAGATCCTGCGCCGCGATCACGCTGTCGGGGCGCACGTTGCAGAACAGCGCCAGCTTCTCGCGCTCCTTCTCGGGGATCGGGCCTTCGGACCGGCAGACCAGCACGTCGGGCGCGAGCCCGATCGAGCGGAGTTCCTTGACCGAATGCTGGGTCGGCTTGGTCTTGAGCTCGCCGGAGGCGGCGATGTAGGGCAAGAGCGTCAGGTGCATGAACACGCATTGCCCGCGCGGCTTTTCCTGCGCGAACTGGCGGATCGCCTCGAAGAAGGGCAGGCCCTCGATGTCGCCTACCGTGCCGCCGATCTCGCAGAGCATGAAATCGACCTCGTCCTCGCCGATGCGGATGAAGTCCTTGATCTCGTTGGTGACGTGGGGAATGACCTGGATCGTCTTGCCCAGGTAGTCTCCGCGACGCTCCTTTTCCAGCACGTTGGAATAGATGCGCCCGGCGCTGATCGAGTCGGTGCGCCGCGCGGCGACCCCGGTGAAGCGTTCGTAATGTCCAAGATCGAGATCGGTCTCCGCCCCGTCATCGGTGACGAAGACCTCGCCATGCTCGAAGGGGCTCATCGTGCCCGGATCCACGTTCAGGTAGGGGTCGAGCTTTCGCAGCCGCACCGAGTAGCCGCGCGCCTGAAGAAGCGCGCCCAGCGCGGCCGAAGCAAGGCCCTTGCCCAGGCTGGATACGACACCGCCGGTGATGAAGATGAACCGCGCCATGCATGCGCCTCCCGTGATTGTCGCCCGATCCTGGAACTGGGCCGTGCCGCTATGCTCACGGGAGTCCATATCTACCGGATTCGGAAATCCGGCACAAGGATAGGGTCACTAGATGCTGTGTTGAAAGGAAAAGGGGCAACCAGCGGTTGCCCCTGCAACTTCGGCCCGGTTATTCCGCCGGGGGCGGGACCGCCGGCCCGCCGGGGGCGGGCGGTGTCAGGTCGCCGCCCAGCGTGGGCGGCAGAAGCGGGCTGTCGCCGCCCGCGGGCTGTTCGATCACGCCGTCGATCACGCTGGATCCGACGCTGTCCTGCGTCGCGAACCATGTCAGCGCCAGGCTGGTGATGATGAAGCCGATCGCCAGCGCCCAGGTCACCTTGGCCATCGGCGTCGAGGGCGGGCGCCCCGACATGACGCCGCCGCCACCGCCGCCGATCCCCAGCCCGCCCCCTTCGGAGCGTTGCAGCAGCACCGACAGGATCAGTGCCAGCGCAAGAATGAGGTGGATGGTCAGAACGATGTTTTCCATGTCGGAGGACGTCTCTTTCCGGCTCGTGTCACGGTCAGGCGCGGTCTAGACCATCAACTGTGGGGTGTCGAGGGTCAAATCAAGTCCCCGCGCGGGGCTCAGGCCTCGGCGTCGTCGATGTCGTCCACATCGGTCTGCCCGGACAGGCGGCGGCGGATGATCGACCAGCTCAGTCCCACCGCCATCACGAAGGACAGCGCCAGAAGCCCGATCCAGGTGGTGAAGTCGGGATCCCGGAACGAGATCCAGCCGATGTCGCGCAGCACCCACAGAAGCGCGCCCACCAGCGCCGCGACCAGGCCGATGCCCACCACCCCGATCGAGCGGAAGGTCGCGCGCAGGTAGATGACATAGCCCACGAACAGGACCAGCCCGAACAGCACCACCAGCGACAGCTGTTCGCCGGTATTGGCCTGTGCCCAGCGGAAGTAGTTCAGCGATGTGGGGTTGAAGGTGGCCATCACCAGCAGGATGGCGGCGGCCCAGCGGATCAGGAAGGATCGTCCCATGCGGCGCTCCGGTCTTGCGTCGCGGGAAGCCTAGCGCGCCGATCCCGCGCTGGATAGGGGAAAGGCGGCGGCCCCGGGCGGATTGCCGGGGCCGCCGCGCAGGGCGTCAGTTCTTCGACTTGTCGACCATCTTGCCGGCCGAGATCCAGGGCATCATGCCGCGCAGCTTTTCGCCGACCGCCTCGATCTGATGGGCGTCGTTGATCTTGCGGGTCGCCTTGAACATCGGCTGGCCGACCGAGCATTCCTGCATCCAGTCGCGCACGAAGCGGCCGGTCTGGATGTCGGTCAGCACCGCCTTCATCCGCGCCTTGGTCTCGTCATAGGGCAGGATGCGCGGGCCCGAGACATACTCGCCGTATTCGGCGGTGTTCGAGATCGAGTAGTTCATGTTGGCGATGCCGCCCTCGTAGATCAGGTCCACGATCAGCTTCACCTCGTGCAGGCACTCGAAATAGGCCATTTCGGGGTCGTAGCCGGCTTCCACCAGCGTCTCGAAGCCCATGCGGATCAGTTCCACCAGGCCGCCGCACAGCACCGCCTGCTCGCCGAAGAGGTCGGTCTCGCATTCCTGGCGGAAATCGGTCTCGATGATGCCCGAACGCCCGCCGCCGATGGCCGAGCAGTAGGACTTGGCGATTTCCAGCGCGGTGCCCGAGGCGTCGTTGTGAACGGCCACGAGGCAGGGCACGCCGCCGCCCTTGACGAATTCGCCGCGCACGGTGTGGCCGGGGCCCTTGGGGGCCATCATGATGACGTCCACGCCGGGCTTGGGCTCGATCAGGCCGAAATGCACGTTCAGGCCGTGGGCGAAGGCGATCGCCGCACCCTCGCGCAGGTTGTCATGGACATACTTGCGGTAGGTGTCGGCCTGCAACTCGTCCGGCATGGTCAGCATCAGCACGTCGGCCCAGGCGGCGACTTCGGCCAGGCCCATGACCTGGAGCCCCTCGCCCTTGGCCTTGGCGGCCGAGGGCGAACCCTCGCGCAGGCCGATGGCCAGGTTCTTCGCGCCCGAGTCGCGCAGGTTCAGCGCATGGGCATGGCCCTGCGAGCCGTAGCCGATGATGCCGACCTTCTTGTCCTTGATCAGGTTGATGTCGCAGTCGCGATCGTAATAGACGCGCATGGTGATCCCCTTTCGCGTTTCAGATGGGCGCAAGGATAGGGCAGGGGGCGCGATTTGATTTTCCATTTTCGGCAATTTCCGCTAAAGCGGCGAAAATTCATTCGCAGAACCGCCGGAAAGCGCCTGTCCAATGCAGCTTGACGCCACCGACCGCCATATCCTGCGCCTGTTGCAGGAAGACGCCAGCCGCCCCAACGCCGCACTTGCAGATGCGGTGGGCGTCTCTCCGGGGGCCTGCTGGCGCCGGATCGAACGGCTTGAGGGCGCGGGCGTCATCAAGGGGCGCGAGGTGCGGATCGATCCCCGCGCGCTGGGCTTCGAGGTGCAGGTCTTCCTGCGGGTGACGCTGGACAAGACCGCGCCGAACGCATTCGACGCCTTCATCGCGGAAGCCCGGCGGATCCCGTATGTCCAGAGCATCGAGACGCTGCTGGGCCGGGTCGATATCCGCATGGACGTGATCGCGCGCGACCTGACCCATTACCAGCAGATCTACCAGGAGCGTATCCTGGCCCTGCCGCATATCGCCGACATCGAGGCGCTGATGCTGGTCTCGGAACTCAAGAACACGGGGGCGCTGGCGATCTGATGGCGCTGGATCTGGACGATACCGACCGCGCCATGCTGCGCGCGCTTCTGGCCGATGGCAGCCTGGGGGCCAAGGCGCTGGGCGACCGGGTGGGCCTGTCCCAGCCCGCCGCCTGGCGACGGTTGCGCCGGCTTGAGGAGGCGGGCGTCATCACCGGGCGGCACGCGGTCCTAGACCGCGAGAAGCTGGGCTTCGGGGTGGTGGTGTTCCTGGGCGTGAAGCTGGCCGGCAAGGGCCGCGTGAGCCTTGCCGATTTCGAGCGGGCGGTGACCGCGATCCCGGAAGTGCAGGTCGTGCAGCACGTCCTTGGCGTCTATGACTTCCGGCTGAAGGTGGTGGCGCGCGACCTGGCCGATTTCGAGCGGATCCTGCGCCGCCGGATCATGACCCTGCCCGGCGTGGGCGAGGTGGAGAGCAACGTGCTTCTGAGCGAGGAAAAGCTGCCCCCCGGCCGCTTTCTCGGGCTGGCCGAGGGGTAGGTTTCAGGCCCCCAGCCCCGCGCGCATCGCGACGCGCCGCACCGGCACCGCGCCGTAAAGCGCCCTGAGCCCCGCGCGCCGCAGGTCGCGCAGGCCCTGCGCCTCGGCCATGGCGGCGCGGTTCAGCACATCGACGCCGGTGACGCGCGCGGCGATATCCGCGTGCCGCGCCCGGTTGTACCGCGCAAGCAGATCCGGCGCGCCGATATCCGCGCCCCGGTCGCGGGCCGCCACGCACAGGTCGCGCAGCGCGCGGATGTCGGCAAGGCTCATGTTCAGCCCCTGCGCGCCGATGGGCGGGATCACATGGGCGGCCTCGGCCACCAGCGCCAGCCGCGGGCCGTCGAGCCTTGCCGCGATCTGGCTGATGATCGGCCAGGACACGCGGCGGCTTGCCAGCGCGAGCGGCCCCAGCACGCCGCAGGAGCGTTCGTTCAGCGCCGCCTCGAATCCGGCATCGTCAAGCGCCGCAAGCCGCGCCGCCTCGGGCCCCGTCTCCATCCAGACCACCGCCGAATGGGGCACGCCGTCCTGGTCGGGCAACGGCACCAGCGTGAAGGGGCCGCCCGTGCGGTGGATCTCGGTCGAGACGTTCTGGTGCGGCAGCGGGTGGCTGACGGCAAAGACCATCGCCCGCTGGCCGTAATCCCAGCGCCGCGCCTCGATCCCCACAGCCTGCCGCAGGAAGCTGTCGCGCCCGTCGGCGGCCAGCGCGAGTGCTGCGCGGATCTGCCGGCCGTCGGACAGCGTCACGATCGCCTCGCGGGTGCGGGGGGTGTAGCGCGCGACCTTTGCGCCGGTCAGCAGCGTCGCCAGCGGCTGCGCCTCAAGATGGGCGAGGATCTCGCGCCGGATCAGCCAGTTGGGCAGGTTCACGCCGAACCGCGCCTGCCCGATCTCGGCCGCGTCGAAATCCGCCACCTCGCGGATGCCGGGTTCCGCGCCGCCCGCATCGGCGAGCCGCATCACGCGCAGATCGGTCGCATGGGGGGCGAAGCGGTCCCAGAGCCCCGCCTCGTCGAACAGCGCGATGGCCGGTTCCAGGAAGGCGGTGGAACGCAGGTCCGCGCCTTCGGCCCCGGCCGTGGTGACGGGGGCAGAGGGTTCCACGCAGATGGTGCGAAAGCCCGCGGCGGCGAAGATGGCGGTGGCGGTCAAGCCCGCGATGCCGCCGCCGGCGATGACGATGTCTGTCTGGGTCCTGTCCATGGCCCGCAATCTAGGCCGTGGCGCAGGGCGCGGGAAGCCCGCTCAGATCACTTGCGACAGAAAGCGCGTCAGATCCTCGGTCCGGTGGTGGATGTGGTCGCCCTCGTGGTGGGGGCCCACCAGCACCGTGCGCATGCCCAGCGCGTGGGGCACTTCCAGGTTGCGGGGGTCATCCTCGAACATGGCGCCGCGGTCGGCCTCGAGCTTCGCCAGCCCGAACACCCGCTCGAAGGCGTCGCGCCGGGGCTTGGGGGCGTAGCCCGCATCCTCTACCCCGTAAAGCGCGTCGAAAAGGCCATCCAGCCCCCGCGCCTGCGTGACCCTGCGGGCATGTTCGCGCGAGCCGTTGGTATAGACGATCTTGCGCCCCGGCAGGGCCGCGATGGCCAGGCGCAGCGCCTCGTCGCGGGGCAGGTTGGTCAGGTCGATCGCGTGAACGGCGTCGAGGAAATCCTCGGGGTCCACCCGGTGCAGGTCCATCAGCCCCGCCAGCGTGGTGCCGTGGCTGCGCCAGTATTCCGAGCGCAGCCGCCCCGCCTCTGTCTCGGTGACGCCGAGGCGGGTCACGATGTAGTCGGTCATCAGCCGCTCGATCTGGTCGAACAGCCGCGCCTCGGGCGGGTAGAGCGTGTTGTCGAGATCGAAGACCCACGCCCGGACATGAGAGAAGTCGCGCTGATACATGACGCAACAGCTAGCGCCGGGCGGGGGCGCGCTCAACCGAAATCGTTAGACACGCGGGCCGCCCGGCGCTAGCACAATTGGAAAACACGAAGAATTGCGACCCCTGCCCATGGACAACCTTACCCTGAAGGACGCCTACGAGATGGTGCTCGATGCCATCGACAAGGGCGAGTACAAGCCCGGCGACCGTCTGGTGGAGGCGGAACTGGCCGAACGCTTCGGCGTGTCGCGCACCCCCATCCGCGAGGCGTTCCAGAAGCTCGAGACGCAGGGCATCCTGGCGCGCGACGGGCGGTCGCTGATCGTCGCCTCGCTGGATCACGACCAGATCGGGGAGCTGTATGTCCTGCGGGCAGAGCTCGAGGCGCTGGCAGCAAGGCTGGCCGCCCAGCATGCCGCCCCGGAAGAGATCAAGGTGCTGTTCGAGATGGTCGAGCAGGACCGCAAGCTGATCGGCCAGCCCGACAAGCTGAGCCGCGCGAACAAGCGGTTTCACCGCCAGCTGCACCTGGCCAGCCACAACCGCTACCTGATCCAGCAGCTGGAACTGGTGCACCGGTCGATGGCGCTGATGAGCTTCACCACGTTTTCGGCCGAGGGGCGTTCGCCCGCGGGGCTGGACGAGCACCAGTCCATCGTCGAGGCGATCGCCGCGCGCAATGGCGAGGCGGCGGATGCCGCGGTCAGGGCGCATATCTCTGCCGCCTACGAGACGCGGCTCAAGCAGAACGCGCTGCGGGGTTGATCGGCGGGCAGGCCCGCCGGGGGGGCTGATCGGCGGGCAAGCCCGCCGGGGGTCTGATCGGCGGGCAAGCCGGGGGGCCGGCCCGCCGGGGGTGCCTTACAGGCTCAGCTGGTAGCTGACCGGCACATAGCGGAAGCCCTCTCCCCGGGCCTCGACGAAGCCCACGCCGGGGAAGGGCATGTGGTAGCCCACGAAGGGCACGCGGTCGGCGGCCAGCATGCCGAAGATTTCCTTGCGGCTGGCGGCGGCGGCGGCCTTGTCCATGTCGAAGCGCACTTCCCAGTCCGGACGCTGAAGCGACAGCACGAAATGGTTCGCGGTGTCGGCGGCCAGCATCAGGCGCCGGCCCTCGCTTTCCAGGTGATAGACCATGTGGCCGGGGGTGTGGCCGAAGGCGCCAACGGCCTCGATGCCCGAGGCGACGGTCTGGCCCGGCTCCAGCAGGGTGATCCGCTCGCCGATCATGTCGGCCAGGCCCTTGACGGTGTTGGAGTTGCCTTCGGCGGGGGTGCCCATGCGCGCATCCGAGGTCCAGAAGTCGAACTCGGTCGCGCCGGTGACGTATTCGGCATTGGCGAAGGTCAGCGCGCCGCCCTCGGTCATGCCGTTGATGTGGTCGCCATGCCAGTGGGTGATGACCACCTTGTCCACCTGGTCGGGGCTGTAGCCAGCCTCGGCCATGCGCTCCAGCAGGTGGCCGCGGGCCGGGCGCGCGCCCTCGCCGTTGCCGGTGTCGAACAGGATCAGCTCGGTGCCGGTGTTCACGAGGACCGGGTGGAAGGTGAATTCCATCGCGTTCGTGGGCAGCAGGTTCTCGGTCAGCAGCGCCTCGACCGTCTCGACCGTCTGGTCCTGCCCGAAGATGCCCTGCGGCCCCTCGACCGGGTTGAAGCCGTCAAGCAGAACGGTCACCTCGAAATTGCCCAGCGTCATGCGGCGGAAGCCGGGGCGGGTGGCGCCCATCATCGGGGCCGCGCCGAAGGCGGGCATCGCGGCGGCGGTTGCGGCGCCGGCGGCGCCGGTCAGAAGCAGATCCCTGCGGGTAATCATGGCGTGCTCCATGTTGGTTTGCGTGGACCGGAGTATGGCCCGCAACCCCAGCGTTTCCACCACGCTCACGCCTGCGTGAACCGCCCTAGAGCCCGTGTTCCGTCTTGGCCCAGAAGAAGGGGCGGGTGAATATCTCGAACACCGCGCGCCAGGCGGCCAGCGCGCCAAGCGGCCAGTAGGCGGCCAGAAGCGGCACGGTGGCCAGCAGATGCCGGCGCGGCTGGGCCCAGACGGCGCGGGCGGCCACCGCCAGCATCACCGCCTGTCCGGCGAACATCGCCGCGAAGAAGCCGTGCCAGGCCGCGGGCGGCGCCGCATCGAACAGCGGCAGGCCGACACCCCACCAGCCCAGCCAGAGCACCCAGAACAGCGGCGTCGCGAGATAGGCGGTCAGCCCGCCCAGCAGCAGCAGCTGGAAGCCTGCGAAGCCCCGCGGGCCAAGATCGCGCCACAGCGCGCGCGGCGCGCGCATGTGGGTGGCCCAGGTCATCGCGTAGCCCTTCAGCCAGCGCGACCGCTGGCGGATCCAGGGCAGCGGGCGGCAGTTCGCTTCTTCATGCGTCGTGGTCGCGACCATCTCGGTGCGGTAGCCGAAACGCGCCAGACGAAAGCCCAGGTCCGCGTCCTCGGTCACGTTGTGGGCGTCCCAGGCGCCCACATCCTCCAGCGCGCGGCGGCGGAAGAAGACGGTGGTGCCGCCCAGCGGGATCGGCATGCCAAGGCGCTGCACGCCGCCCAGCAGCACCCGGAACCAGATCGCGTATTCGATCGCGAAGCAGCGCGACAGGAAGTTCTGGCGCGCGTTGTAGAAATCCAGATAGCCCTGCACGCAGGCGACATCCGGCGCGGCGCGGCCCAGATGGCCCACGACAAGGTGCAGCTGGTCGGGCTCTGGCCGATCCTCGGCGTCGTAGATGCCGACGACGCTGCCGCGGCAGAATTCCAGCGCGTAGTTCATCGCCCGCGGCTTGGTCTTCAGCGCGTCATCCGGCACCCGCAGCACCCGCATCCAGGGCGGCAGGTCGAGCTGCGCCAGCGCCAGCGGCGTCGCCAGGTCGTCGCACTCGGTGATGAGCAGCACGTCGAGCAGCTCTTTCGGGTAGGTGCTGCGTTCCAGCGCGGTGATCAGCTGGCGGATCGTCACCTCTTCGCGGTAGAGCGGCACCAGGATCGACACCACCGGCCAGCCGCCGGGCGGCGGCAGCGGCACCAGCCCCGGCGCGGGGGCCGGGGTGACGGGCTGGGGCCGCAGGCTGGTCGCCAGCGCAAAGGCCCGGAGCGCGGTGGTGCAGAGGTTCATCAACGTGACCCATGCAAGCAGCAGAAGCAGCATCGCCATCGGCGCGGCCGCCGTCAGCGCGAGAAGCGCCAGCAGCGCGGCGGGCAGGGCGGGGCCGCCGCCACCGGCCCAGCTGCGGCAGGACAGCGGCGCGGGGCAGCGGTCGCGGGTAAGGCCGGAGAGCACGGCGCCGCGCAGGCGCACGATCTCGGCCTCGATCTGCCGGCGATCGGCCAGCACGAAGCTCAGCCGGTCCGACAGGGCGGGCAGACGGTCGCGGATGCGGGCGATGTCCTGCGGGTCGGCCACGGCGCAGATCAGCCGCCGCCCCAGCCGCCGCCAGGGCAGGAAGCCCAGCCGCAACAGCCCGCGCGGGTCCATCCCGTCCACCAGCAGCGGGTCGGCCGGATAGTGCGCCAGGTCCACCGTCATGTGGCCCCATTGCACCCCCAGCGCCGCCGCCAGCCCGCCGCCCGAAATCTGTCCGCGGCGGTGCAGGATCTCGCCCAAGGGTCGGCGCAACGCGCCCTGCGCCCCGAGCGCGCTGTCGATCTGGGCCCGGGCGATCCCCGCGTCGCGGCGCAGGATCGTGCCAAGCTGAACCGGATCGGAACCGGCGGCCAGCACGGGCGGCGGGCTTGCGGCGATACTCTGGGACTGGTGACGCATCGCGCATACTCGCTGCTGGCCGCGTGGAAACGTGGCCGGCAGGGTCCGCGCTTGCGGTTAAGGCGCGGTTAAGCGCGAAGGCTTCAGGCCGGAACGCTGTCCGCGCGGGCCCGCATCGCATCCACGAAACGCTCGAACAGGTAGAAGCTGTCCTGCGGTCCGGGGCTGGCCTCGGGGTGGTGCTGGACGGAAAAGACCGGGCGGTCGCGCATGGCGATGCCGCAGTTCGAACCATCGAACAGCGAGACATGGGTCTCGACCACGCCCTCGGGCAGGGTCTGGCTGTCCACCGCGAAGCCGTGGTTCATCGAGGTGATCTCGACCTTGCCGGTGGTGTGGTCCTTGACCGGGTGGTTCGCCCCGTGATGGCCGTGGTTCATCTTGAGCGTGCGCGCGCCCAGCGCCAGCGCCAGCATCTGGTGGCCGAGGCAGATGCCGAAGACGGGGATGTCCGTCCTGTCGAGGATCTCGCGGATCATCGGCACGGCGTATTCGCCGGTCGCGGCCGGATCGCCCGGACCGTTCGACAGGAACAGCCCCTCGGGGTTCAGCGCCAGGATCTCGTCGGCGGTGGTGGTGGCGGGCATGACCGTCACCTCGCAGCCGGCAGAGGCCAGGCAGCGCAGGATGTTGCGTTTCGCGCCATAGTCGATCGCCACGACCTTGTGGCCCGGCCCCTCGCGGCGGCTGTAGCCCTCGGGCCAGGCCCAGCGCATCTCGTCCCAGCGGTAGGACTGGGCGCAGGTCACGTCCTTGGCCAGGTCCGCCCCCTCGAGGCCCGGAAACGCCTTTGCCGCCTTGTGCAGCGCCTCGAGGTCGAAGACCCCGTCGCGGGAATGCTGAAGCGCCACATGCGGCGCGCCCTGGTGGCGGATGGCGCGGGTCAGGCGGCGGGTGTCGACGCCGCCGATCCCGATGCGCCCGCGCCGCGACAGCCAGGCGTCCAGCCGCTCGGTCGAGCGCCAGTTCGACGGCTCGGTCGGGTTCCAGCGCACGACCATGCCCGCGGCGACCGGGTCGGCGGTCTCGTCATCCTCGGGGTTGACGCCGACATTGCCGATATGGGGGAAGGTGAAGGTGACGATCTGCCCGGCATAGGACGGATCGGTCATGATTTCCTGGTAGCCGGACATGGCGGTGTTGAAGCACAGCTCGGCCACGGCCAGGCCTTCGGCGCCGAATCCGTGCCCGAAGAAGAACTGCCCATCTGCCAGCATCAGGCAAGCGGTTGGCTTTTCAGTGAAATTCCCGCCGTCAGAGCCCTGGGAAGTGTCTTCGGTCATGGTCGCATCCCCCGTTCCGCCGCGCAAACTCGCCGGAACCTACGCCTGCCGGGGGGCACGGTCAAGCTTGGGTGATTAATAAATAACCAAGCGAAATCAGCATGTTGCGGGATGGGTAAAGGAATTGTAAGCGCGGGCCGTTGGCTGTATAGCTGGGCGCCTGACATCGAGGCCCCTCAACAACAGGAACCGACATGATCCGTGCAAGGCTGTCGCAGGAGCTGAAGGACGCGATGAAGGCCAAGGACCAGGCGCGGCTGTCCACGCTGCGCCTGATCAACGCGGCCATAAAGGACCGCGACATCGCCGCCCGCTCGGAGGACAATATCGAGGGCGTGTCGGACGAGGAAATCCGCGCCATCATGGCCAAGATGATCAAGCAGCGCCGCGACAGCGCGCAGGCCTATGACGAGGCCGGCCGGATCGAGCTGGCCGAGGCCGAGCGCGCCGAGATCGAGGTGATCCAGTCCTTCCTGCCCAAGCCCCTGTCCGAGGCGGATGTTCAGAAGGCGATCGAGGCCGCCATCGCCGAGACGGGCGCCAGTTCGATCCGCGACATGGGCAAGATCATGGGCGTGCTGAAGGCGAAATATGCGGGCCAGATGGATTTCGGCAAGGCCGGCGCCCAGGTGAAGGCGGCGCTGGGCTGATCCGGCCGCCCTGCGGGCGGGCCAGAGTTCAGAGCGCCGCCACCAGCACCACCCAGCCCGACAGGATCACGGCGCCCGAGAGCGTGTAGACGCCGTTCCAGCGGAAGCCGACATGGGCCGCGCTGACCCCGCCGAGCGCGCCGACCATCAGCGTGGTCGCCGTGAAGGGAGAGCTTGCGCCGCCCAGCGCCCAGCCGGCGGTGATCGCCACCACCAGGTCGTCGGGCGCAAGGCCCAGCGCGCCTGCTGTGGGCAGAAGCGGCGCCATCAGCGAGACGGACAGGATCGGGTTCATCCCGATCTGGCCCACCAGCGGGATATACCACACGATCGCCACCAGGATCACCCAGCCCGGCAGCACCGACAGGTCGATCCCGGCGCGGTCCGCGAGCGGCAGCAGCAGAAGCGCGCCCAGCGTGCCGATGATGCCCGCCATCATCAGCAGCACCACCTCGCCGCGATAGGCGGGCAGGTCGCGGATGACGTAGTCCCGGGCGCGGGCGAGCGCCTGCGCGGCGCCCCCCGGTCCGCGGTGCTGAAGGCCGAGCCAGACCGCAGAGATCACCGGGACGACCAGCATGACGACCCCCACCGCCGGCACGCCGATCACGATGTGCAGGAGCGCCACGCTGCCCATCAGCAGCGCGAGCAGGAAGAGAAGCGGCGCAAGGCTGCGGCCCCATGTGCCCTGGGGCCGGGTGCGCGCGGGCGCGGGCGCGCTGAGGCGGGGCTTGAAGGCGGTGTCGAGCGCCCAGCCGAGGGCTGCCAGGATGAAGGCGGTGCCGAGCGCGGGCAGGGCTGCCCCGGCCCAGCTGGCCCCGGGGATGAGCGAGGTGCTGATCGCGATGGAAAAGCCCAGCGGCGACCAGGCAAAGGTGGACACCAGCCCGCGCTGCACCGCCAGCAGCATCCGCCGGATGCGGTGGCCGCGGATCTCGGCATTGGGCTCGTCGCGGGCCGAGGCGGTGGCGAGGCTGCCCAGAAGCGCGATGGCGCCATAGTTCAGCAGCAGGCCGAACAGCTGGCCCCCCAGCGTCAGCGCAAGGTAGCGCTTGCCGGGCGGCTGGGCGGCAAGGAAGCGGCCGCAATCCCGGATCGCGGGCGATGTCTCGGCGACATGGCGCAGGGTGGTCAGCGCCGCGAAGAAGGCGCCGATGAAGGCCGCCCGCTCCAGCGCGGCCATGACCTGCGCGGGGCCGTCGGCGCGCAAGCCGAGCGTCACCGCCCCGAGGGTCACGCCGACGGCGACGAAGATCAGGCGCCCCCGTTTCACGCGCGGGATCAGCGCGAGGATCAGCAGGGCCGCAAGGATCGCTGAGAGCGGCCCCTCCCAGCGGCCCCCTTCCCATTCGCCCATCACGACCAGAACGGTGATGGCGAGCAGCAGCCAGCCGGCGATCCGGTCCAGAAGGCCGGGCACCTGGGGGGCGACCTGTGCGGTCATGGGTGGTCAAGGGGGCTGGGCATCGGGGCCGTCGGGTCAGTCTGGTGTTCCTGCCGACCATGAACACCCGTTCAGGGCCGGGATCAAGGTATCGCGTCGGATTTCGCGGGAAATGCGGACCCGGCGGGGGTGCCCGCCCCGCTCAGGGGCGGGGCAGGGCGTGCAGCGCGCGGTCCAGGTCGTCGCGCAGCGTGAGCCGTTCCTCGGGGCTGAGGAAGGCGCCCAGTTCGATCTCGCGGCCGTTGCCCTTCAGGGTCAGGTAGTTCTCGATCCGCGCGCGGTCGTGGATCCTGACCGTCACCCAGTAGGGGTTGGCGTGCCAGCGGTGCACGCCGCCCTTCGGCTCGGTGCGGACGACCGTGATCAGGTCGGGCCAGATGCGCAGCTCCTCGCGCAGTTCGCCGTCGCGGTAGCTGCGGCGGATCGCTGCGTAAAGCGCGATCAGCGCCCCCACCAGGAAGGGCAGCAGACCCCAGGCCACGGGCGTGCCGAGGAACGGGATCAGCGGGATCGCCAGGGCGGCGGCGACGAAGATCAGCACCTGGCGGAAACCGTCGATGCTGAGCGAGCGATGCGGCCAGAGCGTCAGCTGGAAGGCCGGGGGATCGTCGCGGTCATAGGGGTCCTGAACGGCAGAGGCCGGGGGGGATCCCCCGGCCTCCGGCGTTGTCGTCGTGTCGGGGTCGGGCATCAGTGATGCGCTTTGTCCCACATGTCGCGCGTCGGCAGCGTCTCGAAGGTGTGCTCCGGCGGCGGGTTCGGCAGGGTCCACTCCAGCGTGTCGGCATGCTCGCCCCAGTAGGCCGGCTCGGTCACGCGCTCGCCACGGAAGATGGTGTAGAACACGATGCCGAAGAACAGCAGGAAGGACGCGCCCGACAGGAAGGCCCCGTAGGAGCTGATCTCGTTCCAGTACGCGAACTGCTCGGGGTAGTCGATGTAGCGGCGCGGCATGCCCTGACGGCCCAGGAAGTGCTGCGGGAAGAAGGTGACGTTGGCCCCGATGAAGAAGGTCCAGAAGTGCACCTTGCCCCAGAATTCCGGGTACTGGCGGCCGGACATCTTGCCCAGCCAGTAGTAGACGCCGGCGAAGATCGCGAAGACCGCGCCCAGGCTCATGACGTAGTGGAAGTGGGCCACGACGTAATAGGTGTCGTGATAGGCCCGGTCCACGGCGGCCTGGGACAGCACGACGCCGGTCACGCCACCCACGGTGAACAGGAAGATGAAGCCGATGGCGAACAGCATCGGCGTCTTGAAGTCGATCGAGCCGCCCCACATCGTCGCGATCCAAGAGAAGATCTTGATGCCGGTGGGAACCGCGATGACCATTGTCGCCAGCATGAAATAGGCCTGCTGGGTGGTGGACATGCCGACCGTGTACATGTGGTGCGCCCAGACCACGAAGCCCAGCGCGCCGATGGCGATCATCGCGAAGACCATCGGCAGGTAGCCGAAGATGGGCTTGCGCGAGAAGGTCGACACGACATGGCTGATGATGCCGAAGCCCGGCACGATCACGATGTACACCTCGGGGTGGCCGAAGAACCACAGCAGGTGCTGGTAGAGCACCGGGTCGCCGCCGCCGGCCGCGTCGAAGAAGGCGGTGCCGAAGTTCCGGTCGGTCAGCAGCATGGTGATCGCGCCCGCGAGCACCGGCAGCGCCAGCAGGATCAGGAAGGCGGTGACCAGGATCGACCAGGCGAACAGCGGCACCTTGAACAGCGTCATGCCGGGGGCGCGCATGTTCAGGAAGGTGGTGATGATGTTGATCGCGCCCAGGATCGACGAGGCACCCGACAGGTGCACGGCGAAGATGGCAAGATCGGTCGAATACCCCGCCTCGGTGGTCGACAGCGGCGCGTAGAGCACCCAGCCGATGCCCGAGCCGAGCTGCCCGTTGCCGCCCGGCGAGACCACCGACAGCACCGCCAGCGACGAGCCGGCGACGAACAGCCAGAAGCTGAGGTTGTTCATCCGCGGGAAGGCCATGTCCGGCGCGCCGATCATCAGCGGCATGAAGTAGTTGCCGAAGCCGCCGAACAGCGCGGGAATCACGACGAAGAACATCATCAGGATCCCGTGGCCCGTGATCATCACGTTCCACAGATGCCCGTTGGGTTCGCCGTCGATGAGCATGTACTGGACGCCCGGCTCCATCAGCTCGAGGCGCATGTACATGGTGAAGGCAACCGAGATCAGCCCCAGAACCGCCGAAACGATAATGTAGAGGATCCCGATGTCCTTGTGGTTGGTGGACATGAACCAGCGGGTGAAAAAGCCCCGCGTGTCATGCTCGGCATGGGCGTGTGCCGTTGCATCTGCCATTGGTGTTCTCTCCTGAGACGTCTTTTCTTTCACGCGCACGCCGTCATCCGCGCGCGCCCCGTCCGTCCCCGTGTATAGCCCAGCGGCTCGGGAGGGCTCAACATCAACATGGTCAAGGGTCGATGCCTAATTGTCGCGCTTGGCTTACGTCAGGCGCGGCTGGCAGGGGCGAAGGGGCCGCGGGGGCGGCCCCTTCCGGTGCGTGTGCGGGTCAGGCGAACTTGCGAATCTCGCCCGAGCGCAGGCGCGCGAAATACGACTGCGTCTCGCGCTTGACGATCGGCATCAGGACATAGAGGCCGATGATGTTGGCGACCGCCATGGCGAAGATCATCGCGTCCGAGAAGTCGATCACGGCGCCCAGCTGCGCCGCCGCGCCGATCACCACGAAGGCGCAGAAGATCAGCTTGAAGATCAGCTCGGTCGTCTTGCCCTCGCCGAACAGGTAGGTCCACGCCTTCAGCCCGTAATAGGACCACGAGATCATCGTCGAGAAGGCGAACAGCACCACCGCCAGCGCCAGCACATAGGGGAACCAGCTGAACACCGTGGCATAGGCGGCCGAGGTCAGTTCAACCCCGCTGGCGCCGCCCACGGTCACGATGGCGCCGTTCTCGACCACATAGAGCCCGGTCTCGGGGTTGATCGTCAGCACGCCCGAGATGGTGATGACGAGCGCGGTCATGGTACAGATCACCACCGTGTCGATGAAGGGCTCGAGCACGGACACCACGCCCTCTGTCACCGGCTCCTTGGTGCGCACCGCGGAATGCGCGATGGCGGCCGACCCCACGCCCGCCTCGTTGGAGAACGCCGCGCGGCGGAAGCCCTGGATCAGCGCGCCGACCATGCCGCCCGCGACCCCCAGCCCGGTGAAGGCACCGGCGAAGATCTGGCCGAAGGCCCAGCCCACCAGTTCGATGTTGGCGATGATGATCACGAGCGAGGCCGCGACATACATCAGCGCCATGAAGGGGACCACCTTTTCGGTGACGCGCGCGATCGACTTGATGCCGCCCACGATCACGGCAAAGACGATGGCGGCCATGACAAGCCCGGTGATCCAGCCGTTGCCGTTCAGGAAGCTTGCCTCGCCGCCGGTGATGTTGACCAGCTGCGCATGGGCCTGGTTGGCCTGGAACATGTTGCCCCCGCCGACCGCACCGCCCAGGCAGAAGATCGAGAACAGGATCGCGAGCAGCTTGCCGCCGCCCACGCCCCGCTCCTTGAAGCCCTTGGTGATGTAGTACATCGGCCCGCCCGAGACGGTGCCGTCGGGATATTCGTTGCGGTATTTCACGCCCAGCGTGCATTCGGTGAATTTCGTGGCCATGCCCAGAAGACCCGCAAGGATCATCCAGAATGTGGCGCCGGGCCCGCCGATGCCGACCGCGACCGCGACGCCCGCGATGTTGCCAAGCCCCACGGTGCCCGACAGCGCCGTGGCGAGCGCCTGGAAGTGGCTGACCTCGCCGGCGTCTTCGGGGTTCGAGTAGTCGCCCTTCACCAGCGAGATCGCATGCCCGAAGGCGCGCAGCTGGATGAAGCCCAGATAGACCGTGAAGACGACCGCCGCGACCACCAGCCACAGCACGATCCAGGGAAAGCTGGTGCCGGGCAGGGGGGCGAAGATCAGGTTGACGAACCATCCGGTGGACGAGGCGAAAATCTCGTTCACGCGCTCGTCGACGGTCTGGGCGAAGGCGCCGGCCGGGCCGAGGCTCAGGGCGGCGGTGGCGGCGCCAAGGCGCCGCGACGGAATGAACTGCTTCATCTGCGAATGCTCCGGGATCATGTGGGAACGACGGTGACGGGCACGCTGGCCGAGGCGACGAGATTGCCGGTGACGCTGCCGAAGATGCGGTTGCGCAGGCCGCTGCCGCCGCTTTCGCGGGCGACGACGATCTGGGCCGCGCCCTTCTCGCGGGCGACCTTTTCCAGGATGTCGGCCGCATGGCCGTGCCGCACCACGCCCTCGGCGTCGAAGCCATCGGACGCGAGCGCGGCGAGCGCGGGCTCGATCACGCGGGCGCGGGCGATGGATATCTCCTCTTCGCGGCGGCGGTGGCGCTGCTCGTTTTCCTCGGGGGTCTGGAAACTGAAGGGCGACCATTCGATCACATAGCACAGGATGATCCTGCTGCCCTCCATGCGCCCGGCCTGGGCCTTGGCGTGGGCCAACGCCTTCTGACCTGCGTCCGAGCCGTCGAGGCCGACCAGTATCGTCATTGACATGGGTCCTCCTGGGTGCGCGCGCACCTCTTCCTGTTGTGGCGGAGGAGCCGCATGGCGCCGGGTCCGTCCGCAGACAAATCCGCGCCGATCAGACAGGACAGCGCAGGCCTGAAAGGCTAAGCGCAAGAGTATAGTTGTGACAACGACTTATTTATTGTCTTCGAATACGGATGCGAATGACCTCATGAGTGCAAGATCGACATCCTGCATGCTGACCGGCAGGCCCAGGTCGACAAGGCTGGTCACGCCATGTTCGGAAATCCCGCAGGGCACGATCCCCGCGTAATGCGACAGGTCCGGCTCGACATTCAGCGAAATGCCGTGGAACGTCACCCAGCGCCGGATCCGCACGCCGATCGCGGCGATCTTGTCCTCGGCGGGGCTGCCATCGGGCAGGGGCGGGCGGTCGGGGCGCACCACCCAGACCCCGACGCGTCCCTCGCGCCGCTCGCCGCGGACGTTGAACTCGGCCAGCGTGCGGATCACCCATTCCTCCAGGTGCCAGACATAGCGGCGCACGTCGCGGCCGCGCCGGTTCAGGTCCAGCATGGCATAGGCGATGCGCTGGCCCGGCCCGTGATAGGTGTATTCGCCCCCGCGCCGCGACTGGAACACCGGAAAGCGGTCCGGGGTCAGCAGATCCCCGGCGCGCGCGCTGGTCCCGGCGGTGTAGAGCGGCGGGTGCTCGAGCAGCCAGACAAGCTCGTCGGCGCGGCCCTCGAGGATGCCCGCGACCCGGGTTTCCATCTCTTCCAGGGCCGCCGGATAGGGCGTCAGGCCTGGGCTGATCTTCCATTCGGGCATCGCGTTCCTCGGGATGGGCGGGGGGTCGATTTTTTTTCGTCCTATGAAGTCGATCGGCGCTTCACAACCCCAAACGGACTTGTTATGTGCAGCCGCACCAATCCTTGCGGTCGTGGCGGAATTGGTAGACGCGCAGCGTTGAGGTCGCTGTGGGGTAACTCCCGTGGAAGTTCGAGTCTTCTCGACCGCACCATAGACCGGAACCCTGGTTCCGGTGCTGACGAAACCGCCCTCGGGCGGTTTTTCGTTTTCGGCCCTGCCGCGGCGGGCCGAAGGACTTGCGCGCGCGGCCAGGCTTGAATAAGCGGGCCGCCCCCGGAGAGGATCGGAGCCGCCCGCCATGCAGACCCCCTATTACCTGATCGACAAGTCCCGCCTGCTGCCCAACATGGAAAAGATCGCCCATCTGCGCGAGGTTTCCGGGGCCAGGGCGCTGCTGGCGCTCAAGTGCTTCGCCACATGGTCGGTGTTCGACATGATGAGCGACTACATGGATGGCACCACCTCCAGTTCGCTGTTCGAGGTGAAGCTCGGGCGCGAGAAGTTCCCCGGCGAGACGCATGCCTATTCGGTGGCCTGGGCCGATCACGAGATCGCCGAGGTGCTGGCGAACTCGGACAAGGTGATCTTCAACACCGCGGGCCAGCTTGCCCGCTTCGAGGAAGTCTCGCGCGGGCATGTGCGGGGGCTGCGCGTCAATCCGGGCGTGTCCACCTCCAGCTTCGACCTGGCCGATCCGGCCCGGCCCTTCAGCCGGCTGGGAGAGCATGACCCCCGCGATATCGAGCCGGTGGCCGATCTGGTTTCCGGCTTCATGTTCCACAACAACTGCGAGAACGCGGATTTCGACCGCTTCGACCAGATGCTGGGCCATATCGAGCAGCGTTTCGGCGCGCTCATCAAGCGCATGAGCTGGATCAGCCTGGGCGGCGGGATCCATTTCACCGGCGCGGGCTATCCGCTGGACCGGCTGGCCGAACGGCTGAAGCGTTTCGCGGGCGAACACGAGGTGCAGGTCTACCTGGAGCCGGGCGAGGCCGCGATCACCAACTCGACCACGCTGGAAGTCACCGTGCTCGACACGCTTTTCAACGGCAAGAACCTGGCCATCGTGGACAGCTCGATCGAGGCGCACATGCTCGACCTGCTGATCTACCGCGAAAGCGCCAGGGTGCTGCCGAACGAGGGCCCCGAGGAATGGATGATCTGCGGCAAGTCCTGCCTTGCCGGCGACATCTTCGGCGAATTCCGCTTTCCGCAGGCGCTCAGGCCCGGCGACCGGCTCAGCATCCAGGACGCGGCCGGCTACACCATGGTAAAGAAGAACTGGTTCAACGGCGTGAAGATGCCCGCCATCGCCATCCGCGAGCTGGACGGAAGCGTCCGGCTGGTGCGCGACTTCACCTATCACGATTTCGCGGCAGCCCTGTCGTGAAGCCGCGGCCACGCGGGCCGCATTCCGCAACATCACCTGAACAAAGGGGGTCGTTTGAGTTGAAGAAGAACGTGCTCATCATTGGCGCCGGCGGCGTCGCGCAGGTCGTGGCGCACAAATGCGCGCAGAACAACGACGTGCTGGGCGACATTCACATCGCCAGCCGGACACTTTCGAAATGCGAGGCGATCCTGGCTTCCGTGCGCGAAAAGGGCGCGCAGAAGGTCGAGGGCCGGCTCGAGGCGCACCAGGTGGATGCGATGGACAGCGCCGCGGTGGCCGCGCTCATCGGGCAGACGGGGGCGCAGATCGTGATCAATGTGGGCTCCGCCTTCGTCAACATGACCGTGCTCGACGCCTGCATCGAGACCGGCGCCGCCTATATCGACACCGCGATCCACGAGGATCCGGAAAAGATCTGCGAAACCCCGCCCTGGTACGCGAACTACGAATGGAAGAAGCGCGATCTGTGCGCCGAGAAGGGCGTGACCGCCATTCTTGGCGCGGGCTTCGATCCGGGCGTCGTGAACGCCTATGCGCGGCTGGCCATCGACGGGATGGACGAGGTGCGTTCCATCGACATCGTGGACATCAACGCCGGCAGCCACGGGCGCTATTTCGCGACGAACTTCGACCCCGAGATCAATTTCCGGGAATTCACCGGCACGGTCTATTCCTGGCAGGACGGCGCCTGGCAGGAGAACGCGATGTTCGAGGTGCCGCGCGACTGGGACCTGCCGGTGGTGGGCACGCAGCGCGCCTATCTCTGCGGCCATGACGAGGTGCATTCGCTGGCCGCGAACTACCCGCAGGCCGATGTGCGCTTCTGGATGGGCTTCGGCGCGCATTACATCAACGTGTTCACCGTGCTGAAGAACCTCGGGCTACTGTCCGAAAAGCCCGTCGTGACCGCCGAGGGGCAGGAGGTCGTGCCGCTCAAGGTCGTCAAGGCGGTGCTGCCCGACCCCGCGTCGCTTGCCCCGGACTATACCGGCAAGACCTGCATCGGCGACCTGGTCAGGGGCGTGAAGGACGGGCAGGAGGTCGAGGTCTTCGTCTACAACGTGGCCGACCACAAGGACGCGTATCTGGAAGTGGGCAGCCAGGGCATCTCCTATACCGCGGGCGTGCCCCCCGTGGCGGCCGCGATGCTGATTGCGCAAGGCGACTGGGATGCCGGGACCATGCGCAATGTCGAGGAACTGGACCCGAAGCCGTTCCTGGCCATCCTCGACCGGATCGGCCTGCCGACCCGGATCCGGGATGCCGCCGGCGACCGGGCCTGGAACGCCTGATCGGGCCTTGACGGGGGGGCGCTTCGGCGCCCCTCAGCGTCTGAGGCCGAAGCGGTCCGCGAGTTTCGCCGTGGTCCCGATGATCAGCGGGGCCGAGGGCAGGATGATGAAGATGCGCACCAGATGGAAGGCGGTCACCACGGCGATCCCCTCCTGCAGCACCTTGGCGGTCAGCGCCATTTCCGTGACGCTGCCCGGGGCGGTGGCCAGCACCATCACCTGCCAGGGCTGCCCCGTCACCGCCGTCAGGCCCAGCCCCAGCGCCACGCAGAGCACCATGATCATGAAGGACGCGACCACCGCGCCGGGCACGAAGCTGCCCGCGCGCCGGATCAGCGCGCGGTCCAGCACGGCGCCCAGCCAGACGCCCAGGAACACCTGCGCCCCCACCAGCATCGGGTAGGGATAGGCTGTCACGGGAAGCCCCGCGACGGTGCCGATGGCCGCCGCGCCCAGCGGGCCCACGAAGAACGGGTTGGCGATGCCGACCTTGCGCCCCGCGAAGGCGCCCACGACGGCAAGCACCAGCATCAGCGCCGCGCCGGACGGGGTCCAGGGCGTGTTGCGCAGCGCCTCTGTCGGGTCCGATATGTTGCCGTCGAGCGCCACCAGGATCGGCGGGATCAGCAGCACCAGCACCATGATGCGGAAGGTCTGCGCCAGCACCACCGGGCCGGGCGCGACGCCGTGGCGTTCGGCCAGCGTGGCGGATTCCACCGGCCCCATCGGGATCGAGGCAAGGCTGGCCGTCACCACGTCCACCCGCGCCATGCGCATCAGCGCCGCCGCCACGATGAAGCCCGCGACCACCGTCAGAAGCGCCGCCGCCACCATCGGGATGGCAAGGTCCACCATCGTCGCCAGCGCTTCGGCGGTAAAGGTGATGCCCACGGCCGAGGACACGATCACCTGCCCCATCGGGCGCGTCACCCCGGGCACGTTCACCGGGTAGTCGGCCAGCCGCACGGCAGACGAGAACACCATCGCGCCGATCATCCACGGCAGCGGCAGGTTGATGCTGTCGGCGATGGCGCCCAGGCTCAGCGCGCCGGCATAGATCAGGGCGATGTGCAGCAGTCGCGGGCCGGTGATGTCGGACAGGCGCATTGGGGGCGTCCCTCGGGCGATCCCGGCTCTGGTGCGGCCGGTTGCAGCCCTTGGTAGTCGAGCGCCGCATCGGGGTAAAGTCCGCTGCGGCGATGCCGCCCCGCCGCGCGCCGGCGACACGAAGCGCGGCCCTGTCGGCCGGGGCTGCCGGATGGTCGGTCTTGCACCGGTTCGGGCCGGGGAAACCGCCGATGGGCGTCAGGAAATGCAGGCGGGCCAGGGGGTGCGGCCCGCGCGCGCCCGGCCTGCCACCCGGGCGGACGCGCGACGAGATCCGGGAAAGGTTACTGGCCGAAGCTTCCAAGCGCGTCCAGATCGATGGTCTCGAACAGGCTCATGATAAGGTCGGGATCGCTGCCGCTGCCCTGCACGAGCACGCGGTTGTTGACCAGCATCGACAATTCGCCGTTCTGTTCCAGCACGCGCTGGCGGCCCATGCGGCGGACATTGCCCATCTGGCCCATCATCGCGGTGTTGTTGAGCATGGCGCCCATGCTGACGACCATGGGATTGTCCACCATGATGGTGATGGAGAAGGACTCGCTGCCGTTCTCGTACTCGCCCCGCGTGGTCGCGCCGCCGCCGCCGAACATCGACATCGCCATGTTCGCATCGGAGTTGACCTCCATCGTCCAGCCCTCGGGGGCCGCGGGCAGGAATTTCGCCAGCTCGCCGGTCTGCAGGCCCTGCATCAGCTGCTTGGCGTAATCCAGTTCCTCGATCGCGTAGGCGATGTCGCCCTCCTCGTAGGCGGCCAGCGCGCTGGCGAGGATATCGGTCACTTCGTCGGCCTGCGCGGGGGCGGCAAGCGCCAGCGCGGCAAGGGTGATCGTGGTGGTGGCAATGCGCATCCTGTCCTCTTGTCCATTGGTCATTCTAATCCGTCCTGCCCCTCGGGGCCGGGTTCGAGACTGCCAGACAGCGGTCGTAATGCAAGCCTTGGCGATGACGGTGCGTGATTTTGGCCGCATCGGCAGGGGATCGGTCGGCGGATCCGGCCGGAAACATGGCCCGGCTATCGAAACCGTCGGGATTTCGGTATCCATTCGGGGAACGGGACCTGCCGGGGAAGCGGACCATGAGCGGACTTCTGAGTCTTCTGGATGACGTGGCCACCATCGCCAAGGTGGCGGCGGCCTCGGTGGATGACGTGATGGGCCAGGCGGCGAAGGCCGGGGCCAAGGCGGCGGGGGCGGTGATCGACGATGCCGCCGTCACGCCGAAATACGTCCACGGCTTCGAGGCGGCCCGCGAATTGCCCATCGTGTGGCGCATCGCCAGGGGCTCGCTGCGCAACAAGCTGTTCTTCCTGTTGCCCGCGGCGCTGGTCCTGTCGGCCCTTGCGCCCTGGGCGATCACGCCGCTTCTGATGCTGGGGGGCGGCTATCTGTGTTTCGAGGGGGCGGAGAAGGTGGCGCACCGGCTGTTCCCGGCGGCCCACGAAAAGGTCGCGCCCGAGCCGGTGCCGGACGATCCGCTGCACCTGGAGGAGGAAAAGGTCGCGGGCGCGATCAAGACCGATTTCATCCTGTCGGCCGAGATCATGACCATCGCGCTGGCCAACATCCCCGAGAGCAGCTTCGCGATGGAGGCGGCGACCCTGGCCGCGGTGGCGGTGGGCATCACCGCGCTGGTCTATGGCGGGGTCGCGGTGATCGTGAAGGCCGACGATGTGGGCCTGCACATGGCCAGCCGCGGCCAGCTGGGGCTGACACGGGCGCTGGGCCGCGGCATCGTGAGGGGCATGCCGGGGTTCCTGACGGCGCTGAGTGTCATCGGCACGGCGGCGATGCTGTGGGTGGGCGGCGCGATCATCATTCACGGGCTGGAGGAGCTGGGCCTTGGCTGGCCCGGCCACCTGATCCATGACGTGGCCCTTGCCGCCGCGCATGCGGTGCCGGCGGCCGGGGCGGCGGTGGAATGGGCCGCCAGGGCGGCGATGGACGGGATCTTCGGCCTGGCGCTGGGGCTGGTGCTGATCCCGCTGGGCACGAAGCTGATTGCGCCCGTCTGGGCGCGGCTGACGGGCGGCGGCGCGCCCGCGCATTGAGGGCGGGCGTCAGGCGGGCAGGTGTGTGCCCGCCTCGGTCACGATCGCATCCATCGCCAGATCATGCGGCTGCGGAAAGATGGTCGGCAGGCGCGCGGCCTCGAGCCCGATGCCGATGGCGAGCGGGCGCGGATCGAGCGCGGCGAGGGTTCGGTCGAAATAGCCCCCGCCATTGCCCAGCCGGAAACAGGCGCGGTCCCAGCCCACCACGGGCGCAAGCGCCACGTCCGGGGTCAGCACTTCGGCCTCGGGCGGCGGTTCGGGGATGTTCCAGGTCCCGCGGATGAGCGTCGCGCCCTTGTCCCAGCGGCGGAACTCCAGAGGGGCTGCCGATTGCACGACGACTGGCAGGACGATGGTCACGCCCTCGTCGCGCAGCGCGTCGAAGAGCGGGCGCAGGTCCGGCTCGCCCTTGATCGGCCAGTAGGCGGACAGCACGCGGCCGGAGAGGGCGCCGAGGCGGGATTGCAGGAAATCGCGCAGGTTGGCGGCGATCTTGCGGTCGGCCTCGGCCCGGTCGGCCTGCGAGAGCATCCGCCGCAGGTCGGTCAGGCGCGCGCGCTCGGCCTTGCGCCAGCGGGCGACGTCGCTTGCCTGCCGCGGATCGGTGGCCTGCGGGTCGAAATAGGCCGGGTCGATCTCATGCGCGAGGCAGGGGGGCGAGGCTTGGTCCTTGGGCTCGTCCGGCACGGGCGGGCGTTCCTTTCCTCAGGCGAGGCCGTGCGCCTTGCGGTGGGCAAAGCGGGCGCGGGCGCCGCGTTCGATGGCCGCCGCCGCCAGGCGGTCGATGGCCAGTTCTTCGCGGATCTCTTCGAGCAGGCGCAATTCGACGGTGCGCGCCTTGCCGTCGGCGGCGATCACGTCGCAGGCCAGTGCGTAGGCGGTCTCGAACAGCGATTCCGGCAGCGCGTCGCGCACCAGGCCGAAAAGCGCGTCGAGGCCCTCTTCCTCGGTGAACAGGTCGAAGACGGCGCGCGAGACCTGGGCGATGCGCTCGCGGTCGTAGTTCTCGAAGACGGGCAGGCTTTCGACGATGCGCAGGATCCAGATCATCTCGGGCGCGCTGAGCGCCTCGTCCGAGGCGGAGGCGGCGATCATCACGGCGACAAGCGCGTCCTCGGCGCTGAAGGAAGGGGGCGGGGCCGGTTCGGGTGTCATTCTGTCTGTCCCTTGATGCCATGGGGCGATTTTTGCCCATATGACCCCTGCCGGGGCGTCCCCGCAAGGGCGGGTGCGGGGGCTGGCCTGTTGACCCTGCTTCCGCCCGGCAGTAGGTGCTGGCCCGAAACCCCCTTTCAAGGATGCGGACAATGACCACGAGCGAGCTGCGCGAGATGGCGATGACGTCGAAGGCCTGGCCTTTCGAGGAGGCGCGCAAGCTGGTCAAACGGTATGAAAAGGCGCCGCCCGAGAAGGGTTATGTCCTGTTCGAGACGGGCTATGGCCCCTCTGGCCTGCCGCATATCGGCACCTTTGGCGAGGTGGCGCGCACCACGATGGTGCGCCGCGCGTTCCAGGCGCTGTCGGACATTCCCACGCGGCTGATCTGCTTTTCCGACGACATGGACGGGATGCGCAAGGTGCCCGAGAACGTGCCGCAGCAGGACATGCTGCGCGGGCATCTGCAGCGCCCGCTGACCGACGTGCCCGACCCGTTCGGCAAGTTCGAAAGCTTCGGCCACCACAACAACGCGATGCTGCGGCGGTTCCTGGACAGTTTCGGCTTCGAGTACGAGTTCGCCAGCGCGACCGAGTATTACCGCTCGGGCAAGTTCGACGACATCCTTCTGCGCGCGGCCGAGCGATATGACGCCATCATGGAGGTGATGCTGGCGAGCCTGCGGGAAGAGCGGCAGCAGACCTATTCGTGTTTCCTGCCGATCTCGCCCAAGTCGGGGCGGGTGCTGTACGTCCCCATGAAGGAGGTGAACGCGAAGGCGGGCACGATCACCTTCGACGACGAGGATGGCGAGGAACTGACGCTGCCGGTGACGGGCGGCAACGTGAAGTTGCAGTGGAAGCCCGATTTCGGCGCGCGCTGGGCGGCGCTGGACGTAGATTTCGAGATGTATGGCAAGGATCATTCCACCAATACCGCGATCTATGACCGGATCTGCGAGATCCTGGGCGGACGGGCGCCGGAGCATTTCGTCTATGAGCTGTTTCTCGACGAGAAGGGCGAGAAGATCTCGAAGTCGAAGGGCAACGGGCTGTCGATCGACGAGTGGCTGACCTATGCCTCGCCGGAAAGCCTGAGCTATTTCATGTTCCTCAAGCCGCGCACGGCGAAGCGGATGTATTTCGACGTGATCCCCAAGGCGGTGGACGAGTACCACCAGCAGCTGCGCGCCTATCCCGACCAGGATGCGGCCGGGCAGATGGCGAACCCGGTCTGGCACATCCATGGCGGCAATCCGCCGGAAAGCGACATGGCGGTGCCGTTCGCGATGCTGCTGAACCTGGCATCTGCCTCGGGGGCCGAGGACAAGGAGACGCTGTGGGGCTTCATCCGCAAATATGCCCAGGCCGAGCCGGAAACCCATCCGGGTCTGGACCGGGCGGCGGAATACGCGGTGCGCTACTACCATGATTTCGTGAAGCCGGCGAAGGTCTACCGGCTGCCCGACGAGAAGGAGCGCGCGGCGCTTCAGGACCTGCGCGACCGGCTGGCGGCGTGGCAGGGCGGCACCGATGCCGAGGAGTTGCAGAGCGTGGTCTTTGCCGTGGGCAAGGCGCATGGCTTCGAGCCGCTGCGCGACTGGTTCACGGCGATCTACGAGGTGCTGCTCGGCGCGAGCCAGGGGCCGCGCTTCGGCGGGTTCATCGCGCTTTACGGGGTTCCCGAGACGGTGGCGCTGATCGAGGCGGGGCTCGAGGGGCGGCTGGCCGGGGGGGCGTGAACCGATCCCTTGCCCGCGGCGTATAACCGGAGAGGATCCGGATACGGACGTGGACAGGGAGCGGTTGAAATGCGGAAGCTGTTGATCGGAGCGGTGCTGGCCCTGGGGCTGGGCGCGCAGGCGGGCGCACAGAGCGCCGAGACGGAGATCCAGGGCGTCATTTCTGGCCAGATCGAGGCGTTCCAGGCGGATGATTTCGTCACCGCCTTCGATTTCGCGAGCCCGTCGATCCAGGGCCTGTTCGGCACGCCCGAGAATTTCGGGCGCATGGTGATGAACGGCTACCCGATGGTCTGGCGCCCGGCCGATGTGCGCTTCGCGCAATTGTCCGAGCGCGCCGGTCGGCTGTACCAGACGGTGCTGGTGACCGACCAGTCGGGGCAGTTGCACCTGCTGGAATACGAGATGGTCCGGACCGAAGAAGGCTGGGAAATCAACGGTGTGCAGTTCCAGCGCCCGGGGGCGCTGGGCGCCTGACCCCTAGAAGCGGAACATCCCCTTCACGTCGCATTTGAGCGAGCGGTTGGGCACGATCTGGCCGTTCGCGTAGCGCAGGCAGCCATCGGCGTCGCGGTAGAAACGCTGGCCGCCGGTGCTGGCCGCCGGCGCCGAGCGCGCCGGTTGCTCGCGTTCCCATTCGGCATAGGCATCGCTGGTCTGGTTGAGAAGCTGGCCCACCTGCGCGGTGGTCAGCTGGCCCGTGGCGAGCAGCCCCTGTTCGGTCTGCCAGGCGGCGATGGCGCTGCGGGTGCGCGGGCCGAACACGCCATCGGCGCTGCCCGCATCGTGGCCCGCGAGCCGCAGGCGGATCTGGATCTGGCGGCGTTCCTCGCGGCTGAGCGTCATCGGGGCGTCATCGGCCTGGGCCGTGTCGCCGTCGTCGAGCGCGATGCCGTCGGCGTCGGCGCGGAACACCAGCGTCACGTCGCGCACCGGATCGCCGGCAAGGTCGAGCGGGGCGCATTCGTGGATTGCGGCCTCGGCCCGGATCAGCTGGCGAAGATGCTGCCGCGAGGCCAGCGCCGCGGCAGGTTCCACAAGCTCGGCCGCGCCCGGGGCCCCGTCGGGCCCGAAATCCACCGCGAAGACCACCGGCGCATGGTCCGGCGATCTTTCGGTGAGCGGGCGCAGGCAGGCGGACAGGCGGGTGGCGATCTCGGCCGCGGCCGCATCCTCGTCCGTCAGCGCGGTCAGCACATCGGCCAGGGCCGACGGATCGGGCGGTGGCGTGAACTGGGCGTGCGCCGGCAGGCCGAGGCTGGCCAGAAGCATGACGAGGGGTGCGCTGCGCATGGACGTCTCCGTTCCCTGAAGTTGGCCGGACGCTAGCAGCCGGGGCGGGGCGGGCACAAGTTGCGGGCCGTGCTTAACCGTTTATTGACCAAATCCTGCTAACACTTGGCCCCGTCGCGGTTCCCGCCCGGACCGCACTTTCCCCCCCCCGAGACACAGGTTTCCCCGCCGGCGCGCCCCTTTTTCCCAAGGTGCGGGCAGCGATGCGCGGCGTGAGCGAAAGGACACTTCCATGAACATGGCCATCACAGACGGGCTTGACCTGATGCCGCCGGATTTCGTCGAGGGGCTGCATCTGTGGTCCAGCGGCGACGGCACCACCGGCAGCCCGACCTATGCGACCGATCCGTCGGGCAGCCTGGTCGCGAGCGATCCCGATTTCGGCGATTGCCTGGAGATCGTGACGGCGGCCAATCCCCAGCGGCTGCGCCACATGGGCGAGACGCCGATCCTGCCCGGCACCTATCTGGAGATCGCTGCCCGGGTGAAGCTGATCGCAGGCCCCTCGCCGCAGGTGCGGATCGCGGCCTTTGCAGGCGACGCGAACGGGGTCGCGGTGACATCCGTGCCGCTGCTGGGGCCGGTGGAGGCGGTATCGGATTACGGCCGGGTCGTCACGGTGCGCGCGATCGTCGGCTCGGGCCATCGGACCGGCGTGGACATGGTCTGGGGCACGGCGCCCGTCTTCGGTCATTTCGGGCTGAACATCTCGGGCGGCAGCGGCAGCGTGCTGCGCATCGAGTCGATCCGGGTCGAGGACGTCACCTCGGTGTTTCACCGCAAGATGATCGATGCGGTGGACGTGATGGATTACGGTGCGCGCGGCGACGGCATCACCAATGACGCGACCGCCTTCGAGACCGCGGATGCGGCCGCCGCGGGGCGGGTGGTGATCGTGCCGAAGGGCAGCTACCTGATCGACCGCAACGTTACCATGACCTCGCCCATGCGCTTCGAGGGGACGGTGGTGCAGCCCGAGAACCGCCGGCTGGTGTTGCGCGGGAACTTCGACTACGCGGCCTATCTGGACGCGTTCGGCGACGAGACGCTGGCGCTGAAGAAGGCGCTTCAGGCGCTGTTCAACTTCACCGACCACGACACGCTGGACCTGTGCGGGCGCACGATCAACCTGACCGGGCCGATCGACGTGGCGGCGGCGGTGAACAACTCCACCTTCAGTGCGGTCCGGCGGGTCATCCGCAACGGGCATATCCTGGCAGAGCCGGGCCCGGCCTGGACCCCGGACGTGGTCGGCGCCACGGCCAGCTATGCCGCCGCCGATCCGCTGCGGCTGACCGACGTGACCGATGTGGGCGCCATCGCGGTCGGCTCGCTGGTCGAGGGGTTCGGGGTCGGGCGCGAGGTCTATGTCCGCTCGCGCGACGTGGCGGCGGGCACGCTGACGCTGAGCCAGCCGCTGTGCCGGGCCGCCGGGCGGCAGGCCTATACCTTCACCCGGTTCAAGTACCTGCTGGATTTCTCGGGGTTCCAGCGGATCAACCGCCTGACGCTGGAGGGCGTGCAGTTCGAGGGCGCCAAGGAGGCCTGCGGGATCCTGATGTCGGACCTGGGCACCTGGTGGGCGTTCCGCAACTGCTGGTTCATGCAGACGGGCATGCGGGGCATCACATCGCACGGGGAGGCCTGCCAGGGGCTGACCATCGAGAGCTGCGAGATGATCGCCTCGGACGCGGACGAGCTGGTGCAGGACCGGCGGAGCGTGGGCTTCAACACCAACAAGAACGACGCCAAGATCCGCAACAACCGTGGCATCAACTTCCGCCACTGGGGGGTGCTGTCGGGCAATGGCAACCTGATCCTGGGCAACCACTTCTGGCAGCTGGATCCGGCCGATCCGGGCGAGCGGACGGCGGGGCTGGTGCTGACCGACAAGAAGTCCAAGACCACGATCACCGGCAACTACATCGACACCCAGTTCATCGAGTTCACCAACGAGCACCAGGCGGGCGCGGCCAGCGCCAACAGTTCCGCCTTCGGGCAGGTGACGATCATCGGCAACATCTTCACCGCGACGCAGGTGCCGGACTGGTTCCGTTTTCTCGTGTGGTCGCCGATCGGGTCGCACCGGCTGGAGGGGGTCACCGTCATCGGCAACAGTTTCCAGCTGTTCGGCGGGTCGGTGATCGACCGGGTGGAGGCGGTGGACACCTCGCTTGGCGGTTTCGACATGAGCCAGACGAAGGCGGTCGTGTTCAGCGGCAACACCTATGGCGAGGTGGCCCATCACAGCCAGTCGCCCGCGCTGATCGAGGCGAGCCGGGGCAGCGCGGCCACCAGCTGGACGGTCGATGCCTCGGGGAAGCTGCCCTTCGGGTGTCGCGCGCTGGGGGTGGACGGCGTCACGGCGCATGGCCCGCTGCTGAGTTCGGGCGGGGCGGTGCAGGCGGCGATGCCCCATGTGCTGCCCGCGACCGGGGCTGGCGGCCAGTCGGTCACGGTGGTGTTCCCGACGGCGGTGCGCGGCACGGTGCAGGTCAGGGTGCGCGCGGACCATCCGTCGTGACGGCAGGCTGCGGCCCGGTGCAGGGGTAGGGGCGGCCGTCGGGCAGAACGCAGAGGCCCGTCAGCCGGTCCGCAGACAGCGCGCCGTAGGACGGCAGCAGGTGGCCGGCGTCGAGCGCGTCGAGATAGGCGCTGCAACTGGACAGGTAGTAGGCGTCGATGCGGTTCGCGGAGCCGAACCACTGGTCGAAGGCCGCGGCGGTCGCGCCGGCGATGTCGGCGCCGTCCCCGATCGCCGCCGCGAAGGCGCGGGCGATGTCGGCGGTCTCGGGCATGGTCTCGAGCGCCGACCAGGCGTCGGGCGCACCGCCCTCGCGCAGCCGCCAGGCCAGCAGCGTGGCGATGGCCTGGGCGTCGGCCTCCATCACCATGGTGGCCTGGGCGTAATCCCGCATGGCGAGATCAAGGCCCGGGCAGAAGCCGCGCGCGATCTGGTCGATGTGGCGCAACTCGTGGAGCAGGATCGCCAGCATCGCGGGGCGGGAGAGCCCGGCCGAGAGCGTGACAAGCCCCGCCTCGGGGATAAAGGCGCCGCGCGCCTCGCTGGGGCGGTCGTCGATGCAGAGCGCGATGCCCGGGGCCGCCAGCAGGTCGCGAAGCGGCAGATCGGGCGGCAGCGCGTCAAGAAGCGCCCGCGCGGTGCGCTGGGCCGCGGTTTCGGGCGGATCGCCGGGGTCGAGCAGGCAGACACGGGCGGCATCGGGATGCCAGTCGATCTGCGCCGGGGTCTGGGCATGGGCGGCGGCCGGAAGCGCCAGCATCGCGATCAGTGCCGCGCGCACCCGCAGGGTCATGGCCCGGCGAGCCCCAGATCGGACGGCGCCAGGCGGTAGGCCTTGCCGAAACCGCCATTGAGATGCGCCTCGTGAACGGCGAGGCGGACCAGGTGAAAATCCCCGAAATCGATGTAGAGCCCCGCCTTGGGTCGCCTTGCCAGGAACTGCGCCCGCAGGGCGGGATGCCCGGGCTCGGTCCTGCCGACGAAACGCGCGCGCACCTGGAGCGTCAGGCGGGGATGGGTCAGCGGATCGCCCTTGCCGGGGTCGGAGGCCAGCAGAAGGGAGGCGGCCGGGTTGGCATGCAGCGCCGCCGTATGCGGGGCGAGGTCCGATACAAGGGTCATCGGCGTGCCGTCATCGGCCGGGCAGAAGGCGATGCGGGTGACGAAGGGGGCGCCTGTCGCGGCGTCGATCACGCCCAGCGCCGCGTGGTCGCACACCGCCAGCAGCCGCGCGGCAAGCGCGCGGGCCTCGTCATCGGCGGGGCGGAACGGATCCCTCGGGTCGCTCATGGCCAGAGGATAGGCGCGCGCCACGCTCGCCGCCAGCCCGGGCTTCGTGCTACGCTGCGCCACGAGGGGGGATTTGCCATGCCGACCATCAAAGAGGGCCCCGGGCAGCAGACGGTCATCACCACCTTCGAGGTCAGCCCAGGCACCTGCGAGGACCTGCTCGACCGGTTGAAGGAGGCGTACGATACCTTCATCCGCCACCAGCCGGGGTTCATCTCCGTGGCGCTGCATGCGAACGACGCGCAGACACGGATCGTCAACTACTCACAATGGAACCGCCGGGAGGACTTCCTGGCGATGCTCCGCTCATCGCGGATGCGGGCCTACAACCGGGAATTCACCGCGCTTTGCCGCAGTTTCGAGCCGGTGATGGTGGACGTGGTCCATGTCATCGGCTGAAGGCTGGCACCTTGCGCCGTCTGCGGGTAGGGTCGTGACGAATGCCAGATGCAGGAGGGACACATGGGCATCGGAGGTCTGATCGCCACGCTGATCATCGGCGCCATCGCCGGCTGGCTGGCCGGGCTGATCGTCAAGGGCGGCGGCTTCGGCATCCTTGGCAACATGGTGATGGGGATCATCGGCGCCTTTGTCGCCGGGCTGGTACTGCCGGGGATCGGGCTGGGCTTCGGCGGCGGCGTGATCGCCTCGATCATCCACGCGACGCTGGGCGCGGTGATCGTGCTGGTGGTGATCCGGCTGGTCAAGCAGGCCTGATGGCCGGAATCCGGGCCGGAATCTGGGCCGGGGGCGACAGCCGGTGCGGCACGCCGTTTTCGTCGTAGAAGGCGTGCAGCTCGGCGTAGCAATGCCGGAAAGCCGCGTTCGCGGCGTCCCAGTCATGGTCGAGAATGGCGCGCACCGGATCGCGCCACTGCTCGGCCGCATCCTGCCAGGGCAGGTTATAGAGGTCGCAGAACTCCCGCAGCCGCGAGTCGTAGGTCCAGTAGAAACAGGGCACCGATTGCAGCAGCGCCGCCATGTTGCCGTGGAACCGGAAGCCCAGCACGGCGTCCATCCGGCCTGCACGGTCGAGCCAGTCCCCGACGCCGCGCACGCTGACCATGTGCGTGACCAGATCCTCGGGGCGCAGCGCATCCGCGCCGCCGATCCGGTCGAGCACCTGTCGCGCGGCCGCGAGGCGGCTCTCCATCGGCAGGCGGCTGTCGGCCGCGTCGAATTCCGATTTCACGCCCTGCTCGAAAAAGGCGGCCTCCGATGCGGCCTCGATCGTGTAGCGCATCGCCTCGATGTGGCGGGCGCGCACCGCCTCGGGGTCGCGGCAGTAGATCGTGCGCCGAAGGCCCGTGTGAAGCGAGACGCCCAGCCGCTGGCGCGGCGAGCCCAGCGCCTCGGGCAGGGCGACCTGGGGGATGCCGCCGCCATGGAAAAGCGACGGGCAGCCGGTGATGCGGATGTCCCTGGCCCCCAGCCGGGTGAGAAGCTCGGCGGTGAAGGGGCCGCGCACGGAGATGGATTTCGACTTCTCGGCCAGCTTCGCGACGAACTCCCGCGCGTCCGCATGGTCGTCCAGAAAGCGCGGATCCTGCGTCGGCGCCTGCGCGCCCAGCCCCACGATGGAGAGCGGCGCATCGATGCTGTCGAGCGTGTCGATGGCCGCGCGGTAGTTGAAGCGGGTGCTGAGATAGGTCGAGCCCCGGATCAGCGCGAAGTCGCAGGGCGTCGTGAGCTTGCGCCCGAAGCCGGTGCGCGTGGTTCTGAGCCCCGGTGCGAGGTGGCCCAGGATCGCCGCGCAGACCAGCATGTCGCCGTAATTCGGCCGGGCGTCGGTGGTGCCGGGGTCGGGCCAGCCGACCTTTCCGTCGATCAGCACATGGTTGAAATGGATGAGGGCAACGGTGGTCAAGGGCGGCTCCGGGGAAATTGGCTCGGACTAGGTGTCGGGACCGGACCACAGATCGGGGGGGAAGGGAAGGATTAGGTAGTGTGGCGCCGGTGGCGTCCGAGAGTCGGGCGGTGTCTGGGCTAACGCTTGTATTTTATCTGAATTAAAATAGAAAAATTATTGATCGTAATTTTATTTAAAGAGATATAAATTATTTTTTGATTAAAATATATTATCCAAAATTATTTGATAAAATTCATAATAAGAAATTTTCTATTTATTGATCTGGCCATTTCCCTCTGCGAAAGTGGCTCACGAAAAGCGATCTAGACCACCATCGCATACGAAGAAAAGGTGACGTGACCCTCTCATACTCTCCAAAAAAATGCACTCCTACGCCGTGATAGCCAAACTCACCTTCTTCTTCGACCAATATACCTTTCCCGGTTGCGCCGATAAGCAAGCTGTAATTTCCGTCATAAAACTCTATAAGACTACTTGAATTTTCAGTTGTTTCGAATCCAATAAATCCCATGTTTGGCCCTCCAATTCTGGAGATACCTGTATAAGCTTCTCCAATAACCTGGAAAACGGACCTACCATCCCAGTTCTTTCTTGTTTTTGTTATCGAGATAACCGACCCGCCATCAAGACTCGAGCGTCGGGCGAATAGGCCTGTTCGGATGGCGGGCAGGTTTCCTCCTGCCTCAAACCTGCTTGTGACAAGACCCTGTCTGCACGCGATCAAGAGCTCATCGCGATAGCGCTTCATTTCAATCTTTGTGAAATTCTTGCTTTGCGATGTTACGCTGTCGTATTGATCATGATGATCAAAGCATAAAAAAACAAGATTTTCAATTCTATTGTCATTTCTGTCTTTGTTTATGTGCGCAATTTGTCCTTTTTTTACATCTAAAATTCCATAAAGAGAAAAACATACAGCGCACCTGCGCTTGGACTCCCATAGAACATCAGCTTCAATATTGGTGCCGCGTAGGCTCTTTCGTGGACTCATATGGAATACCCAAAAAGTTATTAACTAATCACCGCTTCCGCCGCTTCACGTTCCCCCCGCGCTGGCCCGGGCGCCCGGCCGTGCTCCGCCCCTCGGCCTTGCGGGCCTGATCCACCGCCTCCTCCACCGCCGACTGCCGGGCGAGCGGGTCGTCATGGACCAGCAGGTCCACCTGCTCCAGCCGCTTGACCTCGTCGCGGAGGCGCGCAGCTTCCTCGAATTCCAGGTTCTCGGCGGCCTTCATCATGTCCTTGCGCAGCGCGTCGAGATGGGCTGCCAGGTTCGCGCCGACCATGGGCTTGTCGATCTTCGCCGTCACCCGCGCCATGTCGGTGTCGCCCTGGTAGAGGCCGGCCAGCACGTCCTCGACGTTCTTCTTCACGGTCTGCGGCGTGATGCCGTGTTCCTGGTTGTAGGCGATCTGCTTCTCGCGCCGGCGCTCGGTCTCGCGGAGCGCACGTTCCATGCTGCCGGTGATGCGGTCGGCATACATGATGACGCGGCCATCGACGTTGCGCGCGGCGCGGCCGATGGTCTGGATCAGCGAGGTTTCCGAGCGCAGGAAACCCTCCTTGTCGGCGTCCAGGATGGCCACCAGCCCGCATTCGGGGATGTCGAGCCCCTCACGCAGCAGGTTGATGCCGATCAGCACGTCGAAGGCGCCGAGCCGCAGGTCGCGCAGGATCTCGATCCGTTCGATCGTGTCGATGTCCGAATGCATGTAGCGCACGCGGATGCCCTGTTCGTGCAGGTATTCGGTCAGATCCTCGGCCATGCGTTTCGTCAGCGTGGTGCAGAGCACGCGGTAGCCCTTGAGGGCGACCTTGCGGATCTCGTCCAGAAGGTCGTCCACCTGGGTTTCCACGGGCCGGATCTCGACCACCGGATCCAGAAGGCCGGTGGGCCGGATCACCTGTTCGGTGAACACGCCCCCAGTCTGTTCCATTTCCCACGCGGCCGGGGTCGCGGAGACGAAGACCGATTGCGGGCGCATCGCGTCCCATTCCTCGAACTTGAGCGGGCGGTTGTCCATGCAGGACGGCAGGCGGAAGCCGTGTTCGGCCAGGGTGAACTTGCGCCGGTAGTCGCCACGGTACATGCCGCCGATCTGCGGCACGCTGACGTGGGACTCATCCGCGAACACGATGGCGTTGTCGGGGATGTATTCGAACAGCGTGGGGGGCGGTTCGCCGGGGGCGCGCCCCGTCAGGTAGCGCGAATAGTTCTCGATCCCGTTGCAGACGCCAGTCGCCTCCAGCATTTCCAGATCGAAATTGGTGCGCTGCTCCAGCCGCTGCGCCTCGAGGAGCTTGCCCTCGCCCACAAGCTGGTCGAGGCGCTTGGCAAGCTCGGCCTTGATGCCCTTGATCGCCTGCTGCATCGTCGGGCGGGGCGTGACGTAGTGCGAGTTGGCGTAGATGCGCACCTTTTCCAGCGTGTCGCTGCGCTGCCCGGTCAGGGGGTCGAACTCGGCGATCGCCTCGAGCTCTTCGCCGAAGAACGAAAAGCGCCAGGCGCGATCCTCGAGGTGGGCGGGCCAGATCTCCAGGCTGTCGCCGCGCACGCGGAAGCTGCCGCGCTGGAAGGCCTGGTCGTTGCGGCGGTACTGCTGCGCCACCAGATCGGCGATCACCTTGCGCTGGTCGTAGCTGCTGCCCACGATCAGGTCCTGGGTCATGGCGCCATAGGTTTCGACCGAGCCGATGCCGTAGATGCAGGAAACGGACGCCACGATGATGACGTCGTCGCGTTCCAGCAGCGCCCGGGTGGCCGAGTGGCGCATCCGGTCGATCTGTTCGTTGATCTGCGATTCCTTCTCGATATAGGTGTCCGAGCGCGGCACATAGGCCTCGGGCTGGTAGTAGTCGTAGTAGCTGACGAAGTATTCCACCGCGTTGTCGGGGAAGAAGCCCTTGAACTCGCCGTAAAGCTGGGCCGCCAGTGTCTTGTTGGGGGCAAGGATGATCGCGGGGCGCTGGGTCGCCTCGATCACCTTGGCCATGGTGAAGGTCTTGCCGGTTCCCGTGGCGCCCAGCAGCACCTGGTTCTGTTCGCCCGACAGCACGCCCTCGACCAGTTCGGCGATGGCGGTGGGCTGGTCGCCGGCGGGCTGGAATTCGGATTTCATCACGAGCCTGCGCCCGCCCTCGAGCTTGGGGCGGCTGCGCGGATCGGGGCGGGTGGCGGCGAGTTCTGCGGTCATCGGGGGGATCCTCTCTGAGCGCATAGATGTGTCCGGGGGGTGGGGGGAATCAAGGTAAAGATCGGGTTAAAACCAGAGGTTGCGTTCTGAAAATATATATCAACCCAAGGGTTGTTTTCCTGTTGCAAGGGCTGCGGCCAGCTTGTTAACCATGAGGGGCAAGCAACGATGCGCCAGCCGGGCGCGGGCCCCGAACCCCACCCCTCACTCCCCGCGCCCGGCTGGCGCACGCCGAACCCCCGATCCGCCCTTGCCCCACGGGCCGTTGCACGCGATAAGGGGGCGGAATTTCTGCGGAGAGAACGGATGGTTGCGCGCATCTTCAAACCGGCGAAATCGGCGATGTCCTCGGGGCAGGCGCGGACGAAGGACTGGGTGCTGGAGTTCGAGCCGGCCGAGGCGCGGGTCAAGGACCCGCTCATGGGCTGGACCGGATCGGGCGATACCCAGGCGCAGGTGCGGCTGGAATTCGACGACCTGGAGCAGGCGCGCGCCTATGCCGAGAAGCATGGCATCCCCTACCAGGTGATGCAGCCCAAGCCCCGCAAGCCCAACATCCGCCCCGGCGGCTATGGCGACAACTTCGCCAGCGGGCGCCGGGTGTCCTGGACGCATTGAGGGCCCTCACACCACCCTGATCCATGTCCCCATGCCCGCGGCGTGGTGCGAGAGCATGTGGCAATGGAACATCCAGTCGCCGGGGTTGTCGGCCAGAAAGACGATCTCGCGCGTCTGGCCCGGGTCGATCAGGATGGTGTCGCGCCACAGGCCCAGGCTGCCATCGGCGCGCAGTTCGCGGAAATGGTGGCCGTGCAGGTGCATCGCGTGCGGAAAGGCGGTGCGGTTGGCGATGGGGATGCGCAGCGTCTCGCCGATCGCGGCTTCGATGAGGGGCGCATCGCCCATGCCGACGATGCCGTTGAAGGCCCAGAACTGCCCCTCCATCGCAAGGCTGCGGCCGTCCAGCGTCCGGCCCTTCCAGACCGCCTGTGACAGGCCGCGCATGGCGCCGCCATCCATCGCAAGCGGCACCGGCCGCGCATCCGAAAGCCCAAGCGGCGTCTGGCCGGGATTGGCGGGCAGCGCCGCGGGGGCGGGCCTGCGGGGGGTGCCGCCCCCGGGGGCGACGGCGAAGGAGGCAAGGGAAAACCCCTCGCCGCGGTCGATCTCCAGCAGGAAGGCCTCGTCGCCGGGATCGGCGGTCACGTCCACCAGCATGTCCACCCGCTGGCCGGGCCCGACGAAGATCTGCCCGATCGCCGTGGGCGCGTCGAGCGGCATGCCGTCCACCGCCACGACCCAGCCCGACAGGCCCTGAAGGCGCAGCTCGAAGATGCGGGCGGGGGCGGCGTTGATCAGGCGCAGGCGGAACCGCTCGCCCTGGCGGGCCTGGTAGCGCAGTTCCGACTGGCCGTTGGCGGTGACGAAATTGCCCAGCCGCCCGGCATGGGACAGGTCGTGCGGATGGCCGAAATCGTCGGCGATGGCGGCGGTGTCCGACAGGCGCCAGTCCGACAGGTGGATCACCTCGTCGCGGTCCACCTCTGGCGCGCCTTCCGCCTCGGTCACGATCAGCGGGCCCGACAGCCCGCGCGCCACCTGTTCGAGCGAGCGGAAATGCGAGTGGTACCAGTAGGTGCCGGCATCGGGCGCGGCGAAGTCGTAGGCAAAGCTTTCGCCGGGGGCGACGGGGGCCTGCGTCATGCCGGGCACGCCGTCCATGGCGTTGGGCAGGCGGATGCCGTGCCAGTGGATCGTGGTGGGCTGGGGCAGGTCGTTGACCAGCAGGCGGCTCAGGCGGCCGCCCTGCGGCACCCGGATCGCGGGGCCGGGCACGCCGCCGTCATAGGTCCACAGGTCGGTGGCGGGGTAGCCCTCGGGGGCAAGCCGGACCTGCGCCACCTGCGCGCGCAGGGGCGCATCCGCGCCCAGCGCGAGGCGCGGGGCAAGGCTGGCGGCAAGGCTGGTTCCAAGCAGGGTGCGGCGGGTGATCCTCATGGCCGGAGTGTCCTCTCGGCGCCTGTCGCGCGCAAGGGATTTGGTGTCGCGGTTCAGGCCGGCAGCGGGGCCGCCCCCGCCCGCCCGCGCGCGAGGATCGCCAGCATGATGACGATGTTGGCCGCGTTCCACACGATGCCGTTGATGAAGGCAAGGTGGTAGCTGCCGGTCACGTCATAGATCCAGCCCGACATCCAGCCGCCCAGCGCCATGCCGATCAGGGTCGCCATGATGACGAAGCCCACGCGCGCCCCCGCCTCGCGCGCGGGCAGGTATTCGCGCACGATGATGGCATAGGCCGGCACGATGCCGCCCTGGGCAAGGCCGAACACCAGGCTGACCACATAAAGCGATACCAGCCCGTCGAAGGGCAGGTAGAAGAACAGCGCCAGCATCTGCAGGACGGACCCCAGCAGAAGCGTGCGCACGCCCCCCAGCCGGTCCGCGATCAGCCCCGAGACGATGCGCGAGGCGACGCCGCCCAGAAGCATCAGCGACAGCATCTCGGCGCCCACGGCGGGGCCGTAGCCCAGGTCCACGCAATAGGCGACGATATGGACCTGCGGCATCGACATCGCCACGCAGCAGCCGATGCCCGCGATGGCCAGAAGCCCGCTGAGCGCCCGCGGCGACAGGCCCGAGGCGCTGCGGGCCAGCGCCGCCGCGGTGTCTGCGGCCACGCTCGCCCCCTCGGGCAGGCGGCGCTTGAGCATAAGCGCGAGCGGGATCATGCCGGCGACCGCGATGCCGGCCAGGGCCAGGAACACCGCCCGCCAGCCCTGGCTTGCCAGAAGCGGGCTGAGGACCACGGGCCAGATCGCGCCAGACAGGTAGTTGCCGCTGGCGGCGATGGACACGGCGATGCCACGGCGGCGCAGGAACCAGTGCGAGATGTCGGCGATCAGCGGCCCGAAGCTGGCCGCGGTGCCAAGGCCCACGGCGAATTGCAGCAGCGACAGGACCACCACCGAGGGCGCGAGCGCCGACAGCGCGAAGCCCGCGCCCAGCGACAGTGCGGCGCCGATCAGCACCGGGACGATCCCGAAGCGGTCCACCGCGCGCCCGAGCACCAGGTTGCCCAGCGCGAAGCCCAGCATCGTCGCGACATAGGGCAGCGAGGCGCCGCCACGGTCGATGCCGAAATCCGCCTGCACCGCCGGCAGGGTGATGATGATGGCCCACATGCCGACATTGCCGATGGACGCCAGCGCCAGCGTGATGGCGAGCCTTGTCCAGGAATAGCGGCTGTCATGCGCCTCAGCGGTCGCGGACAAGATCGGCCTCCAGCGCGGTCAGCATGTCGAGACAGGCTTCAAGCTGCGCCGTCTCGAGATATTCGTCGGCCTTGTGCGCCTGCGCGATGGCGCCGGGGCCGCAGACCACCACCGACATGCCCAGCGACTGGAACAGCCCCGCCTCGGTGCCGAAGGGCACGCAGTCGGCGGCGTTCGCCCCCGTCAGCGCCGCCACCAGGTCGCGGGCGGCGTTTTCCTCCATCGGGACGAGCCCCGCCACCTCGCCGATGACGCGGGTCTCGATCGCGGACTCGGGGGCGGTGCGGCGCATCTCGGGCAGGAGTTCCTCCTCGACCAGCCGGGCGAGGGAGGCGCGGACATGATCGGCGTCGGCCTGCGTCACGGGGCGCATTTCCCAGTCGATCTCGGCGCGGGGCGGGATCACGTTGTGGACCTGCCCGCCGGACAGCCGGCCAAGGTTGATCGTGGTCCAGGGCGGATCGAAGCGGCTGGGATCGGGCGCGCGGGCTGTAAGGTCGGCGCGCAACTCCAGCAGGCGGGCGGCGTAGCGCACGGCGTATTCCACCGCGTTCACCCCGCGGCCCGGGTCCGAGCCATGCCCCTCGCGCCCGGTGAAGATGGTGGTGTATTCGCAGCAGCCCTTGTGCCCCTCGACCATCCGCATCGATGTCGGCTCGCCGATGATGGCCAGCGCCGGGCGCAGCCGGCGGGCGCGCAGCGTCTCGACCAGGTGCTGCGCGCCGAGGCAGCCGGTTTCCTCGTCGTAGGTAAAGGCGAAGTGCAGCGGGCGGCGCAATTCGCGCGCGGCAAGGCGCGGCGCCACCGCCATGCAGGCCGCGATGAAGCCCTTCATGTCGCAGGTGCCGCGCCCGTAGAGACGGCCGTCGGCCTGATGCAGCGCGAAGGGATCGGTGCTCCATTCCTGGTCCTCGACCGGGACCACGTCGGTATGGCCCGACAGCACGATCCCGCCATCGCCTTCCGGCCCGAGGCTGGCCAGCACGTTGGCCTTGGTCCCGTCGGGGGTGGCGATCAGCTCGACCCGCGCGCCAAGGTCGGCCAGCCGGCGGGCCAGGTGGCGCGCCATGTCGATATTGGGCCGCGCCGAGACGGTCGGAAAGGCCACCAGCCGGTCAAGCTCTGCGATGCTGTCGGCGAGAAGGGACATCAGGGCTTCACGAACATCCGGCGCGGGCGGTTGCACAGCGTCTCGGCCGGGCCGCTGTCGCGGATCAGGATGCTTTCGGTGATCTCGAGTCCCCAGTCGTCCATCCACAGCCCCGGCATGAAGTGAAAGGTCATGCCAGGCTCCAGCACCGTCTCGTCCTCCTCGCGCAGGGATACCGTCCGTTCGCCCCAGTCGGGCGGATAGGACAGGCCGATGGGATAGCCCACGCGCCCGCGCTTGTCGATGCCGGCGCGGGCCAGGGCGTCCTTGACCGCGCGCGCCACATCGCCCGCCAGGTTGCCCGGGCGCGCGGCATCGAGTCCCGCCTCCAGCCCCTCGATCTGGGCCGCCTCGGCGCGCAGCATGTCGTCGGGCGGCGTTCCCAGGAACAGCGTCCGGCAGAGCGGTGCATGGTAGCGGCGGTAGCAGCCGGCGATCTCGAAGAAGGTGGCCTCGCCGCTGGCGAAGGGGCGCCCGTCCCAGGTCAGGTGCGGCGCGGACGCGTCGATGCCGCTGGGCAGCATCGGCATGATCGCCGGGTAGTCGCCCCAGGCGTCGCCCGTGCCCCGGATCGCGTCGCGGAGCGCGTCGGCCACCACCTCGTGCTTGGGCACGCCCGGCTCGATCCGGTCCAGAAGCCCGTCCACGATCTTTTCCGAGATGCGCGCCGCCTTGCGCATGAAGGCGATTTCCTCGTCGGACTTGACCCCGCGCTGCCAGTTCACCAGCCCGGTGGCGTCGGTGATGGTGGCGTTGGGCAGGCTTCCCGTCAGCGCCGCATGGCCCTTGGCGGAATAGTAGTAGTTGTCCATCTCGACCCCGATCCGGGCGCTGCCCAGTTCCCAGTCGGCCAGCTTGGCGGCCAGGTCCTGCATCGGGTGGCGCACGGTGGACTGGACGTATTCCTCGGCATAGACGGTGACGCGGTCGGACTCCATCCAGACGGTCCTGAGCGCGCCGTTGCCGTCCATCGCGCGGCCCCACCAGACCGGGTCCTGGTCGGGCAGCACCAGCACGCCCTGCGGGACATAGAAGCTCCAGCCGTCATAGCCGGTGAGCCAGGCCATGTTCGACGGATCGGTGACGAACAGCGCCTCGATGCCCGCCTCGTCCATGGCGGCGCGGGTCTTGCGCAGGCGGCGGGAATATTCGTGCCGGCTGAAGGGAAGCTGCGAGGGGCCCATCCGGATCAAGTCCTCCTGTCGTGTCGGGTATCGGAACGTCGGAAGACCCCGGCAGGGCACACGTTCGCCCCGACCTTCGGCCCGCCCGGCCCGCCGCGTCAAGGGCCGATCCGGCACCCGTGCGGCACCGATGCAGCACGGCCACCGGGCGACGTTGCGTCAGGGGGTTCACATTCCCGCCCCCGCCCGCGATGCTGGGCGCAGCACATGCCACGCGATGAAGGAGAAGAGGGACATGCTGACGAACGACCAACTGGCCGCCTGGGATCGCGAGAACTTCTTCCATCCCTCGACTCACCTGGCGCAGCACGCGCGCGGCGAGACGCCATCGCGGATCATCACCGGCGCCTCGGGCGTGCATATCGAGGATCGCGACGGGCGAAAGCTGCTGGATGCGTTCGCCGGGCTCTATTGCGTGAACGCAGGCTACGGGCGGCGCGAGATCACCGATGCCATCGCGGCGCAGGCGGCGGAACTCGCCTATTACCATTCCTATGTCGGCCACGGCACCGAGACGTCGATCACCCTGGCCAAGATGGTCATGGACCGCGCGCCCGACCACATGTCCAAGGTCTATTTCGGGCTGGGCGGGTCGGATGCGAACGAGACCAACGTCAAGCTGGTCTGGTACTACAACAACATCCTCGGCCGCCCCGCAAAGAAGAAGATCATCTCGCGCTGGCGCGGCTATCACGGCTCGGGGCTGATGACCGGCTCGCTGACCGGGCTGGAGCTGTTCCACAAGAAGTTCGACCTGCCGCTGGCGAACGTGCTTCACACCACCGCGCCGGATTACTTTCGCCGGGCCGAGCTGTCGCTGTCGGAAGCCGAGTTCACCGCGCAATGCGCCGCCGACCTGGAGGCGCTGATCGCGCGCGAGGGGGCCGATACCATCGCCGCCTTCATCGCCGAGCCGCTGCTGGGGACGGGGGGCATCGTGCCGCCGCCCGCCGGCTACTGGGAGGCGATCCAGCCCATCCTGGAGAAGCACGACATCCTGCTGATCGCGGACGAGGTGGTGACGGGGTTCGGTCGCCTGGGCACCATGTTCGGATCCGAGCATTACGGGCTGAAGCCCGATCTCATCACCATCGCCAAGGGCCTGACCTCGGCCTATGCGCCGCTGTCGGGGTCGATCGTGTCGGAACGGATGTGGAAGGTGCTTGAGGAGGGGACCGACGAATTCGGTCCCTTCGGGCATGGCTGGACCTATTCAGCGCATCCCATCGGGGCGGCGGCGGGCGTCGCCAACCTGGCGCTGATCGACCGGCTGGGGCTGGTGGGCAATGCGGAAAAGGTGGGCGCGCACCTGCTGGCGGGCCTGCGCGACGCGCTGGGCGCGCACGCCCATGTGGGCGATGTGCGTGGCGAGGGGATGCTCGCGGCCGTCGAGTTCGTCAAGGATCGCGAGACGCGCGCCTTCTTCGATCCGTCCGAAAAGGTCGGGGCGCGCATCGCGGCCGAACTGGCAGGCCTGGGCGTGATCGCGCGCGCCATGCCGCAGGGCGACATCCTGGGCTTTGCCCCGCCGCTCTGCCTGAGCGCGGTCGAGGCGGACGAGGTCGTGGACAAGACCGCGCAGGCGGTGCTGAACGTGCTCGGCTGAGCGGGTAGTGGAAATTCTCTCTCGCAGGCGCTAATGCGCTTGCGAAAGAGGAGGTCCCGCATGAGCAACCCGCTGTTCGACACGCTGTTCGCCCCCCATGCCGGGGCCGATACGCCGTTCCTGCTGACCGGGGATGGCGACACCATCACGCATGACGCGTTCCTGAGGCGCGTGGCGAAGCTGGCCCATGCGCTCAGCGGGCTTGGCGTCGAGCCGGGCGACCGGGTGGCGGCGCAGGTGGCGAAATCGCCCGATGCGCTGGCGCTTTACGCGGCCTGCGTGCAGGTGGGCGCGGTGTTCCTGCCGCTCAACACCGCCTACACGGCGCACGAGCTGGCCTATTTCCTGGGCGACAGCGCGGCGCGGGTCTTCGTGGCCGATCCGGCGGATGCGCAGTCGCTGGCCCCGGTCGCCGCGGATGCGGGGGCCGAGCTGCTCACGCTGGACGCCCGGGGCGGGGGCACGCTGGCGGCCCTCGCGGCCGACCGGCCGGACCGCTTCCCGACCGCGCCGCGGCATCTGCATGACCTGGCGGCGCTGCTCTACACCTCGGGGACGACGGGCCGATCCAAGGGGGCGATGCTGAGCCAGGAGAACCTGATCTCGAACGCGCGCGTGCTGGCCGAGACCTGGCGCTTCACCGATGCGGACGTGCTGTTGCACGCGCTGCCGATCTTTCACACCCACGGGCTGTTCGTCGCGACCAACGTGATGCTGCTTGCGGGCGGAGCGACGATCTTCCTGCCGAAATTCGACCCCGACGCGGTGCTGCGCGCCCTGCCGCGGGCGACCGCGATGATGGGGGTGCCGACCTTCTACACGCGGCTTCTGGACGCGCCGGAATTCACCCGTGAGCTGGTCGCCCACATGCGGCTTTTCGTGTCGGGCAGCGCGCCGCTGCTGGCCGAGACGCACACCCGCTTCGAGGAGCGAACCGGCCACCGGATCCTGGAACGCTACGGGATGACCGAGACGAACATGAGCACCTCGAACCCCTACGAGGGCGACCGGCGCGCGGGCACGGTGGGCTTCCCGCTGCCGGGGGTCGAGCTGAAGATCACCGATCCCGCGACGGGCGCGGCGCTGGACCACGGCCAGATCGGGCAGATCGAGGTGCGGGGGCCGAACGTATTCCTGGGCTACTGGCGGATGCCCGAGAAGACCGCCGAGGAACTGCGCCCCGACGGATTTTTCCAGACCGGCGACCTGGGCCTGCGGGACGGCGACGGCTATGTGCATATCGTCGGGCGCGCCAAGGACCTGATCATCTCGGGCGGCTACAACATCTACCCCAAGGAAATCGAGCTGGAACTCGATGCGATGCCGGGGGTGCTGGAAAGCGCCGTGATCGGCGTGCCGCATCCCGATTTCGGGGAAACCCCGGTGGCGCTGATCGTGCCGCAGGCGGGGGCGGTGCCGGATCTCGATGCCATCGCCGCAAGCCTGCGGGGCAATGTTGCCGCCTTCAAGCTGCCGCGTCGGCTGATCGTGGTGGACACGCTGCCGCGCAACACGATGGGCAAGGTGCAGAAGGCCGAGTTGCGGCGGGAATACGCGGATCTGTTCGCCGCCAAATGAAACGGGCCGGGCGCATGGCCCGGCCCGCCTGAACCGCGGCCCCGCTCAGGCGCGGGCGCCGGCGTAGTATTCGACGCGGTTTTCCAGCCGGCCGATGATCTCGGCCAGGCTGAGGGCAAAGGCGAACAGGATCAGGATCAGCGCCCAGAAATGCGCCATCAGGAAGTTGTTCGAATAAAGCTGGAACAACGCCCCAACGCCGATGATCGACACCAGAAGCTGGCCGATCACGACGCCCTTGACCCCGCGCACCACGCCCAGCCGGATCCCTGCAAGGATTTCCGGCAGCGCCGAGAGCAGGATCATCTTCAGCCGCTGCGTGCGCGATGCGCCGAAGCTTTCGGCCATCTCCATCAGCGAGGGCGCGACATGCAGCACGCCCGCCCGGGTATCGAGCGCGATGATCCAGACCGCGAACATGAACACGGTCACGATCACCGTGGGCTCGCCCATGCCGAACAGGATCATGATGACCGGCACCAGCGCGGAAAGCGGCGCCGACAGGAAGATGTTGACCCACATGTTCAGCAGCCGGTCGGCGAAGGGCACCAGCCCCATCAGCATCCCCAGCGCAATGCCGCTCACGGCGGCGATGGCAAGGCCCGTCAGGTAGCAGTAGACGGTGATCCGCGCGGCCTCCGCGAAGCTGGGGGTGGTCACCACCTCGACCAGCGCGGCCAGCACCTCGGTGAAGGGCGGAAAGAGCAGCATCAGCTCGAACCGGCCGACGATTTCCCAGATCACGACCCAGAACAGCAGGGCCGCCATCTTGGGGAGTTTGACGCCATATACCGTCATGCCCCTACTCCACATAGGCGCGCAGGCCGCGCCAGATGTCGTCGATCAGGTCGAGATAGGCGCTGTCGCGCCGGATCGCGTCGGGATCGCCGTTGCGCGGGATGTCGGGGTCGATGATCTGGCTGATCCGGCCCGGCCGCGGCGACAGAAGCACGATGCGGTCCGACAGGTAGACCGCTTCCTCGATCGAGTGGGTCACGATGATGAAGGTCTTCTTCTCGATCTCGCGCAGGCGGATCAGGTCCTCCTGGAACTTGCGGCGGGTCTGCTCGTCCACCGCCGAAAAGGGCTCGTCCATCAGCAGCACGTCGGCATCCACGGCCAGCGCCCGCGCCAGGCCCACGCGCTGGCGCATGCCGCCCGACAGCTCGTGCGGGTACTTGTCCTCGAAGCCGGTCAGCCCGACCTCCCTGATGTAGTGGCGCGCCTTGTCCTCGCGCTCGGACTTGGCCACGCCGCGCAGCTCCAGCCCGAAGGCCGCGTTGCGCAGCACGCTTGCCCAGGGCATCAGCGCGAAGTCCTGGAACACGAAGGCGCGTTCCGGCCCCGGCCCCGTGACCGGCTTGCCCGCGACCCGCACCTCGCCCGCATCGGCATCCAGAAGGCCCGCGATGATCTTGAGAAGCGTGGTCTTGCCGCAGCCCGACGGGCCCAGAAGGCTGGTCATCTGGCCGCGGAAGAGTTCCAGGTTGATGTCCTTGAGCGCGACGACAGAGCCGCCATAGGTCTTGTGGATCCCGCGGATCTCGATGATCGGCTCGGGCCGGGCATTGCTGGCCATGGGAACCTCTTTCAGTTGGGGGCGGATGTTCATTTCGCAGTCCGTTTCTCGGGCCGGAACAGCACCGATTCCAGCTTGTGCATCAGGGTGACGGCGACCACGGCAAAGATCACGATGGACACGATGGCCGCGTACATGTGGTCGAATTTCGCGATCGAGCGGTTGTAGGTGATCAGGTCGCCGATGCCCGTGGGGGTGATCAGCAGCTCGGCCAGCACCACGCCGGAAAAGCCCTCGGCCACGCCCAGCCGGATGCCCGCGAACATCATCGGGCTGGCCGCCGGAAGGATGATCTTGAACACCTGCTCGCGGCGCGAGCCCATGAAGGACTGGCACATCGTCACCAGCGAGGGGGGCACGTTGCGCACCGCCTTGTAGCTGTTGATCGCGATGACCGGCATCGCCAGCATGCAGACCGCCAGCACCTTGGATGTCAGACCGATGCCGTAGACAAAGGTGATGAGCGGGATCAGCGCCGCCATGGGGGCCGCCTGCATGGTGATGAAGATGGGCAGCGTCGCCCATTCCACATCGGCCCGAAGCCCCATCAGCACGCCCGCGCCGACCCCGATCACCAGGCTCAGCACCAGCCCGATGATCAGCGGCTCGATCGTGCGCATGTAGGCCTGGATCATGGATCCGTCGGCCAGCATCGACCAGAAGGCCGCGGCGGTGTCGAGAAAGCCGGGGAAGGCCCAGTTGAAGTTGGTGCGCGCGGCCAGTTCCCACGCGGTGAAGAAAAGCGCCAGCGACAGGATCCGCCAGATCGCGGGAATGCCCGCCAGCGTTTCCGTCAGCTGGCCGAGCGGGCCGGCCGTCGTGGCCTGTGTCCTTGCGCCCGGTATGCCAGTTGCCATTGGTTCCTGCCTTGTCCTGAAGTCGCGGCCCGGTGCCGGGGGCTTGCCGGGGCAGGGCGCCCCGGCACCGGGTCTTGCGGATCACATGCCCTTGGCGGCGTTCAGCGGGCCGAAGGTCCAGAAATCCTCGGGGTTGACCTGGGCGCCCGCCTCGAACTGGCCGGCGGCGGACAGGAAGTCGATGTCGCCCTGCACCACCTCGGGAGAGCCGCCATCCAGCGGATAGATCCCGTTGGCGACCGCTTCCTCGTAATAGGGGACGGCCTCGGCCACGGTTTCGGCCGGCAGGTCGGCCAAGAGGCCGTACTGCTCGCGCAGCTCGCCCACGATGGCGGGGTTGTCGTCGATGTCCTTCCAGGTGCGCAGCAGCTCCTCGACGAAGATCTTCATGTCCTCGGCGCGGGCATCGAGCACGTTGGTGTTGGCGTAAAGCGCCTCGTCGGTGGCTTCCACGCCCTCGACCGACAGGCGGACGAACTTGTCGCCGCCCTGTTCCTGAAGCAGCCGGAAGGCGCTGGCATCCACGATGGTGGCGTTGATCGTGCCCTGAAGCATCGCGCCGGCCCGCACCTCGGAGCCCGGCACATAGGAGATCTGGGAATACTTGATCCCCTCGCGGGTCTCCATCAGGCGCATCAGCGCCTCGGTGCCCGAACCGCGGGAATGCACGGTGACTTCCTGGCCGTCGAGATCCTTCCAGTCCGTGTAGACCTCGGAGTTGACCACCGGGAAGAACAGCAGCTCGCTCATGCGGAAGAACATGCGGATCGGCGCGCCCGAGTTCTGGATGAAGGCGTAGGGCGCGCCGACGCCGATATCGGCCTGCCCGCCAAGCACGGCCTGCGTGGCCACGTCCTCGGAGTTGAAGAAGGTGATCTCCATGGGCACGCCGCGTTCCTTCGTGCGCTCCATGGCGATCAGCAGGTTGAGGCTTTCGACGCTGGCGATGTCGCCGAAGGCGATGCGCAGCGGCGCGTCCTGCGCGGCGGCGCTGCCGGCAAGCCCGCCCGCGGCGATCAGGGCAAGGGCGCCCGCGGTGGCGGACAGAAGATGGCGTCTCAGGATGGTCATGGTTTCACTCCCCAGTTTCCGGCTCGGTTTGTCCGATGCCCGGTTTTCCGTTTTGGTCCCGCCTGCCGCTCAGCCGCCGAACAGGCGGCCGGAGACGGATCTGAGATGGGTGCGCATGGCGGTCTGCGCCCCCTCGGCATCGCGCGCCCGGATCGTTTCCAGGATCCGGTCATGCTCTGCGAAACTGCTGTGGTCGCGCGGCGGGGCGGACTGGCTGCGCTGGACCGTGCCCCATGTGACCGAGCGGCGGATCGAATTGAGCTGGTCGAAGATCGCGAGCAGCGGCAGGTTGTCCGCCGCTTCCGCAACCGCGCGGTGAAAGCGGTCGTCCGCCGCCTCGTAGGCGCGCCAGTCGGGCGCATCGTGGGCTGCGCGCCGCGCCGCCTCGATCCGGTCCATCGCGTCGGCCGAGGCGTTGATCGCCGCCTCCCGCGCGATGGCGGGTTCCACCGCCAGCCGGGCCTGCATCATCTTGACCGGCGTGGTGCGCCGCGCCAGCGCGCTGACCGAAACCGGCTGCTGCGCGCGGCCGCCCTCGCGCGTGGTGCCGGCCGTCAGGAAGGTGCCCTTGCCGACATGGCGCCAGATCAGCCCCTCGCGTTCCATCTGGTCAAGCGCGCGGCGCAGCGCGGTGCGGCCCACGCCCAGCATCTCGATCAGGTCGCGCTCGGGGGGCAGGCGGTCGCCCGGCCCGAGCCCGCGCTCGGCGATCAGGGCGCGCAGCAGCCCATCCGCGGGGTCCGTCTCTGCGATGCTGCGGTCGAGATGCATGGGCGCTTCGGTGCTTTCTCTCTTGATTGGTCGCGCAATATGCGGATCAATTCGAATCGAGGCTACCACAGAGTCCGTGGAAGTGAAGCATTTTCAGTGAAAGAAATATCATCGCGCCCGGATTGGTTTTGATTGATCTGTTGTGCGCCGTGGTATACGCAATTTGCGACCAATCCAGAAGGGGAGTGCCCAATGTCTGACTTCGTGATCGAACCGCCCGCGGCGGTGACCATTCCGGTCGCCGGGGGTGGGGAGTTCCCGGTGCGCCGGGTCTATTGCATCGGCCGCAACTACGCCGCCCATGCCATCGAGATGGGCCATGACCCCGATCGCGAGCCGCCCTTCTTCTTCCAGAAGAACCCCGACAACCTGGATGCCTCGGGCGAGTTTCCCTATCCGCCCCACACCTCGGACGTGCATCACGAGGTGGAGCTGACCGTCGCGCTCAAGACCGGCGGCACCAACATTCCCCTGGACAAGGCGCTCGACCATGTCTTCGGCTATGCCGTCAGCCTCGACATGACGCGGCGCGACCTGCAGGGCGAGGCCAAGAAGCTTGGCCGGCCGTGGGAAATCGGCAAGGCGTTCGAGCGGTCTGCCCCGGTCGGCCCGCTGGTGCCGGTGGAAAAGACCGGCCATCTGGACCAGGGCCGGATCGAGCTGTTCGTGAACGGCGAACTGCGCCAGCAGGGCGACCTGAACCAGATGATCTGGAAGGTGCCGGAAATGATCTCCTACCTGTCCGAGTATTTCGAGCTGGCGCCGGGCGATGTCATCATGTCGGGCACCCCGTCGGGCGTGAACGCCGTCGTCAGGGGCGACAGGATGCATTGCAGGATCGAGGGCCTGGGCGAACTGGAAGTCGTCGTCGTCTGACACCGCCCCCCATTTGACATGGGCCCCGGTCCGGCGCGCAGCCGGGCCGGGGCGCCGCCGTTGCGGGCCCCGGGGCGCGCGACCGGCGTCAGATCCGGTCGGGATGCCGACCCTTCCGGGCGCGATAGGTGGGCAGCCGCCAGTCGAAGACCAGCGCCAGCCCGCGCAGGGCGAAGGCGGCGCCGAAGCCCAGGCAGGCCGCCAGCGCCATCCCCGCGCCAACAGCGTCGACCGCCACGAAGACCCCCGCGCCGGTCAGCGCCGCGGTGACATAGATTTCCCGGCGCAGCAGCACCGAGGGCTCGTTGGCCAGCACGTCGCGCAGGATGCCGCCCAGCGTGCCGGTAAGCATCCCCATGACCACCGCCACGATGGGCGTGCCCGACACCAGAAGCCCCTTGTAGGCGCCGAACACGCCATAGGCCGCCAGCGCCGCCGCATCGAGCCAGAGCAGCCAGCGATACCGCGATTCCGCCAGATGCGCGGTGAAATACAGAAGCACCGCCACCCCCATGCAGACCAGCACATAGACCGGCCGGTCGACCCAGAATACCGGCACGTCCAGCACCAGGTCGCGCACCGTGCCGCCGCCCATCCCGGTGACGGCCGCAAGGAAGATGAAGCCGATGATGTCGAGTTGCTTGCGCGACGCCGCAAGCGCGCCGGTCGCCGCGAAAAGCGCGACACCCGCATAATCGAAGAACTCCACCACGCCCATTCCGCTTCCTTCCGCGCTGCTCCACGATGGGGCTACCACCGCGGGCGCGTCGCCGCCAGCGTCTGCGGGGCGGGACGCGTCCCCGCCATGCGACCGCTCGACCGGGCGGCAAACGGACTATCTGGGACCGGCATGGCGGGCGGGCGGCCCTGCCCGAACGGGGTTCACGGCGCCGCCATGCGGCTGTAAGGCAGGGCGCGGCCGGCAACGATCCACGGGGCAGGCCACGCGACAGGGAGAAGGGATCATGCGTTTCTGGACGGCGATCGGTCTGATCCTGGTCCTGTCGGCCGTCGGTCTGACCTACGAGATCGCGGCGGGGCGCGTGCTTGCGCCGTTCTTCGGCACCTCGTTGCTGACCTGGACGGCGGTGATCGCGACCGTGCTGGCGGGGTTTTCGCTGGGCAACGCGCTGGGCGGCTTCCTGGCCGAGCAGGAGCGTGGGCGCGCGCTGCGCGGCATCCGCGCGGTGCTGGTGGCGACCGCGATCCTGGTGGCGCTTTCGCCCCTGGTGCTGGGACTTGTCTACGCCCTGGGCGCGCGCGGTACCGGGGGGATGCTGGTCAGCGTGGTCCTTGCCTTCTTCCCCGCCTCGGTGCTGATCAGCGCGCCCTCGCCGCTGCTTGCGAAACTCGCGGTCGAGGCGCGGCCCGGGCGCGAGGGCTCGTCGCTGGGGCTGGTGCTGGCGGCGGGGTCGCTCGGGGCGATCCTGGGCGCGGTGCTTGCGGGGTTCGTGGCGCTTCCGCTGGCCGGGTCGCTGGCCACCTTTGCCGGCTGCGCCACGGCGACCCTGCTCTGCCTGCCCTTCCTGCGCAAGGGGGCAGGGGATGCTCGGGCCTGGCTTTCGACGCTGCTGGGCGTGGGCTTCCTGGCGGCGGCCAGCCTCGCCCTCGGGCCGGTCTGCCGCTACGAATCCGGCCTGTCCTGCATCGACGTGACGCGCACCGGGGGCGCCGTGCATCTCTATTCCGACCGGACCCGGCAGGCGGCCGAGCGGATCGGGCCCCCCGAAGCCGGGGCGGACCTCGTCCTGCCCTACACGCAATGGATCTGGGCGCGCATGGACCGCGATCTCGGCCCCGCGCCGTCGGTGCTGTTTGTCGGTGGCGGCGGCTACACGCTGCCCACGCAGCTTCTCGCCGCGCGCCCCGAGGCCGAGGCGGTGGCGGTCGAGATCGATCCCCTGGTCACGCAGGTCGTGCGCCGCCACATGCCGCGGGCGGGCGCCGCGATCGCCGCGACGGGCTACGACGCCAGCGAGGGCGACCCCGGGGAAAGGCGGCTGGGCATCGTCCATGCCGACGGGCGGGTCTACCTGAACGAGACCGACCGCCGCTTCGACGCCGCCGTGATGGACGCGTTCTCCTCGGGCTCGGTGCCGGCGCATCTGGTCACCGTCGAGACCTATGCAAGACTGCGCGAGATCGTGCGCGGCCCGGTCTATGTGAACCTGATCGACGTGCCCGACGGCCGGCTTGCCCGCGGCACCCGCGCGATCCTCGCAAGCCTCTATCCCCATGTCATCGCGGTCGAGGGGCCGATCACCGGGCAGGGGCTGGCCAACATCGTGATGGTCGCCTCGCCCGCGCCGCTGGCGCCGCTCGACACCCTGCCCGACGGGTACCATGCCGCGACCATCGGCCCCGGCCGCGCCTTCACCGACGACCGCGGCTGGGTGGGGCACCGCTGAAGGGCGCCCGCCGGTTGTGCTTTGGCGGACGATGCCGTATGAGCGCGCATCGAACCTGGACCCCGCGTTGTCGGGGTGGCTATTCCGGCCGCCGATCCGCCGGACAACCACGCAAGACGCTGCACATGCAGGCCTGCCCCGCGCGTC